>CBFGUY010000072.1:0-19280 GCA_965651895.1 uncultured Algoriphagus sp.
GTCAGTGGTCAGTGGTCAGTGGTCAGTGGTCAGTGGTCAGTGGTCAGTGGTCAGTGGTCAGTTAGGCTAACTTTGATTCGGACACAAGGTTTGGCTTTATTAAAAATTAAAAAGTTAATCCAGTATTTTCACCTGATCAATTAGGATTTTTAGTTCTTTATCAGAAAGGGAATCTTTGTCCGATTTATCGTAAATATCCAATAAGTAAATCCTATTTTTTAGCAACTTCAAAAAAGTAATTACTCTAGCTCCTCCCGATTTCCCTTTACCTTTTGAGGAAATTACAAGGCGTATTTTGAAACAATCTTAACCAAGTGGCTTACCCAACTTGGGGTTTTTATTTAAATGAGAAATTAGCGACTTCAAATCTTCTTTAACCGACCTATGTTTTTTGGCAATTTTTTTCAGGTTTTTCTCAAAAGAAGCTGTCGCCAGAATCTCAAAGCTCATTCAATACATCGTCTACACTTTTAAGTTTTTTTACACCCTTTTCATGAGAATCCACGTCCTCAAAAGCATCCAAGATTCGCTTGATCATCTCGCTTTTTGATTGTGACCTGATAGAAATCAATTCCAAATCAGCCAAATCATTTAGAATGCCTTTGACTTTTGGATTTAAAATATCAATAGTTATAGATTCCATTGCCTTAGGATTTTGTTATTTACAATTTACGATAATCTTCAATAAAAGATCAAAAAAGCCAAAACAAAAAACGGCAGTCGTAAAACTGCCGTTTTTTGTCCCTGGTCATCGGTCATCCTACATCTGTCACCCGACACTTTAAACCCCAAACACCCTCGGAAGCCACATCGTAATCTCCGGGAATAACATAATCAAGATCAACGCCAAGACCATTGCAAAATAGAATGGGAGCATGGGTTTCATGATTTTCTGAATCGTTGTATTGGCCACACCTACACCTATGAAAAGAATAGAGCCTACCGGTGGGGTGCATAGCCCAATACATAAGTTCAGTACCATCATGATACCAAAATGAACAGGATCTACTCCCAGTGCGGTCACGACAGGCAAGAAAATAGGGGTGAAAATCAACACCGCCGGAGTCATATCCATAAAGATCCCTACAAACAGCAACAGCAAATTGATCATAATAAGAATTACAAAAATATTATCGCTCAATCCTAACAGCGCATTGGAGATGTTTTGGGGGATTTCTTCGCTTGACATCACCCATGACATCGCCATGGAAGTTGCTATCAACAGCATCACTACCGCGGTAGTTTCTGCAGACTTCAATAATACCGACGGCAAATCTTTCACTTTTAACTCTCGATAGATCATCGATAAAACCAAAGAATAAACCACTGCAATAGCCGAGGCTTCTGTAGCTGTAAATACGCCGCCTATAATCCCTCCAATGACAACTATCAGCAAGAATAAACTTGGAACTGACCGCCAGAATGTTTTCAAAATCACTCCAAAAGAAGAGCTCTCTCCTGCTGGAAGCTTGTGGATTCTTACCATTATCGCTGCTGTCACCATCAACATAATACCTACTAATAAGCCTGGTAAATAGCCAGCTACAAAGAGCGCTGCAACAGAAACTCCTCCTGAAGCAAGAGAATATACAATTAGGACATTTGATGGCGGAATGATCAATCCAGTTGTAGAAGAAGTTATATTTACTGCGGCTCCCAGTTCTTTGGGATAGCCTTCTTTCTCCATTCTTTTTCCCAAAATCCCCCCCATGGAAGATGCCGCAGCTACCGCAGAACCCGCAATTGCTCCCATCAGCATGGCGGCTATAATGTTCACATGAAGCAAGCCGCCTGGCATTTTGCCCGTTAGGGATTTGGCAAATTCTATCAATCGATTGGCAATACCTCCCCGATTCATCAATTCACCCGCGAGAATAAAAAAAGGAATTGCCAACAGGGAAAAACTATCCAATCCCGTCCCCATCCGCTGTGCGATGGTGGTGATAGCCGGCATGGTCTGAACCGTCACCATCAACGTCAGCATGCTTGATAGACCAAGGCTCCAAGCCACCGGCACCCCTATACCCAAAAAGAATAAAAAGGAAAGCACTAATACTAATACGCTCAATACCTCCATTACACAGCAGATTTAATGGTTGTCAAAAATTTGATTGCGACTAACTGGTAGTAAATCACCAAAAGCCCGCTAAAGGGAATGATTCCGTAGATGTACGCGAGAGGAATCTGTAGCACAGCTGACTTCTGTTCTAAAATAAAAGTCAGGTAAACAAGGTTTGAACCACCAATAACCATTACAACTAGCGCAAAAATCAAAATGCAACAGTTAATCAAAATCATTAATTTATCCTGTGCTTTTTCCTCCAGTTTAGTTAGGAGAATATCAATTGCCAAGTGTTCATTTTTGCCGGCTACATATGCAGCCCCGAGCATCCCTACCCAGATCAACATGTAGCGGGATAACTCGTCGGTAAATGAACTTGGATTTTGGAAAACATAGCGGGAAACCACCTGCCAGGTCACGTTGAGCACCATGAGTGCCATAAGGACGACCAAGAAATGGGCAATCCATTTATCCAGGTTTAGCTTGGTTTGGGGTGAAAACATAGGTTTGATACTTTGGGTTAATAGTTATTTTACTGCTCGGATTTCCTCTACGATTTTATAAATTTCGGGCTGCTGAATTTTTAGATCCGTGTACATAGATTCAACTGCTTTTCGAAATGGCTCCTTATCCGGATAAGTGATAGTAACTCCTGCTTTCTCCATTTCTCTTAAAGACTCTGCCGTGGATTCTGCCCATAGTTTATATTCATAGACAGCAGATTCATCAGCTGCCTCTTGTAGCCATTGCTGCTCTTGCTCACTGAGGCTATTCCACACTTTAGTACTGACAATCATGACATCAGGCAAAGCTGTGTGCTCATCTATGCTATAAAACTTACACACCTCGTAATGCTTGGAAGTGTATAGACTAGGGGCATTGTTCTCAGCTCCATCTACTATTCCCTGCTGCAGGGCTGTATAAAGCTCCCCATACGATACAGGAGTAGGTGAACCTCCCAGGCTTTTCACCATATTGGAAGCGGTATTGCTTTCCATGACCCTGATTTTCAGGCCTGCCAGATCCGAAGGTTTATCGACTGGTTTGGATTTAGTATAAAAGCTACGCTTTCCTGCATCATAGTAGCACAGGCCTCTTAAAAGGTATTTTTCAGGATCAAGCAGCAGTTTCTTACCGATCTCCCCATTCAACACGGCCAACTGATGTGCATCGTCCCGAAATAGGTAGGGCATGCCAAATACCTGCATAGTCGGCGCAAATCCCTCCAAGGCAGCAGAAGATACTTTGGTCATCCCAAGGCTTCCTATCTGCAACAGCTCTACGAGCTCACGCTCACTTCCCAGCTGCTGGTTAGGATATACCTTTACGACCATCTTCCCTCCTGATTTTTCCTCTACTTTCTGAGCCAAAAACAACATGGCCTCATGGACAGGATGCGTAATCCCCAAGCCATGCCCAAGCTTAATTATCCGCTTATCCAGCGTAGCCTGGCATGAAAAAATGAATGTGAAAAGAATACAAAAGAAAATAGGTTTAAGTTTTATGATTTTCATGGGTCTATTGAACATACTACACAATAATAGGTCTTTCTAAGCTTATATGTAGGGTTGATTTACGGAATCGATTTAGTTGGGTCGATTATTTTCCGATTCCGGAGAAGATCCAAAATTCGGAGATCCTCAAAGCTAGTTCTGAACTTCTCTGACATGATGTTGACATGGACATAATTTGGTTTTAGTACAAATGCACAAATGTTTCAGTTTTTATTAATGATTTTCGTTAATTGCATGTGAAAGCTATACATTGCGCAATCGATTGCTCAATATAATGAATAATTACAATGAACCATAAAACTTTACAAATTCATCCCAAAGACAATGTATTGGTGGCCTTGCAAGATTTAAATCCGGGCGAAACCATTCTACATAACGGATTGGAAATCATAGTTAAAGACACTATACCTGCAAAACATAAATTTGCGATCGACGAATTGGCAAAAGGAGATCAGGTTTTTATGTACGGTGGGATAGTGGGCAAAACACTATCTCCAATTCCCTCCGGAGGTGTGCTCAGTACACAGAATGTCACCCACGAAGCTGAGGATTTTGGGAAGAAATCAGGAGAATACCACTGGGATGCTCCTGATACAAGCAAGTTTAAGGACAGAGCTTTTATGGGATTTCACCGGCCTGACGGACAGGTGGGAACGGGGAATTATTGGCTGGTAATCCCCATGGTTTTCTGCGAAAACAGAAATGTGGATATTATCAAAGATGCCTTTCTCGAAGAACTTGGTTTTGGCAAGCCAAATCCATTTAAAAAGATGGTACGGGAAATGGCCACATTATATAAAGCGGGGCAGACTTCTTCTTTCGATACGGTATCTGTAGAGACTGCCGTGGAAAACACAGAGGAGCGATTATTCAACAATATTGATGGGATAAAATTCCTTAACCACCAATCTGGATGCGGAGGGACAAGGACAGATTCTCAGGCACTGTGTGCTCTTATCGCCGGCTATATCAACAACCCGAATGTGGCAGGAGCAACTATACTGAGTCTAGGCTGCCAAAATGCACAGTCATCCTATATGGAAGAGAAACTAAGGCTCATCAATCCTGATTTCAAAAAGAAACTGATCATACTGGAACAACAGGTGGAAGGAACCGAACAGCAATTACTCAGTAAAGCAATTAAAGAGACTTTTATCGGCATGGCCGAAGCCAATACCCAGACAAGGCAGCCGGCACCTTTAAGCAAATTAGTAGTAGGACTAGAATGTGGCGGATCTGACGGCTTTTCCGGGATTTCCGCCAATCCTGCCGTAGGGTATGCCGCTGATTTGGTGGTTGCTCTGGGGGGAACGGCGATTCTTTCAGAATTCCCCGAACTGTGTGGTGTAGAACAGGAATTGATCAACCGCTGTGTATCTGATAATAAAGCAGAGCGATTCTCCTCTCTGATGCGGCTATATGCAGCAGCTGCAGAAGCATCCGGCTCTGGATTTGACATGAATCCCAGTCCTGGAAATATCAAAGACGGCCTAATTACCGATGCTATGAAATCATCCGGGGCGGCCAAAAAAGGAGGCACCTCTCCCGTAACCGATGTACTGGACTATGGCGAATATGTAAACACTCCAGGACTAAACTTACTATGCACTCCCGGGAATGATGTAGAAAGCACAACGGCGATGGCCGGGGCTGGGGCAAACGTAATTCTTTTCACCACAGGACTGGGCACACCTACAGGAAACCCTATAACTCCGGTGATCAAAGTGTCTTCCAATCACAAGCTAGCTGAGCGTATGCCTGATATCATTGATATTAATACGGGCTTTGTCATTTCCGGAGAAAAAAACATACAGCAGATGGGTGAAGAAATTCTGGATAAAGTCATCAGAATAGCCAGCGGAGAAGAGAAATCAAAGGCCATGATACTTGGTCAAAACGATTTTATCCCATGGAAAAGAGGAGTTTCACTTTAACCATGATCAAAAAAAGGCAGTTCAACCTCTTTTTCTAATTCAGAAGATTTATAGATGGCCCGGATCAGTTCAACTGATTTTCGGGCCATTTTGCCTTCTACCACCACAGGTTCATTTTCCAAAATTGCATTCACAAAATGCTCCCATTGAGCTCTATGAAGTGCATGCCCGATAGCCATAGGATCAGCCGCCCCCGAACCGGTATGTGCATCAGCTACAATTGCCTCACTTTCTTCTCCCTGAATACTCCATTGTACCAGTTTTCCTGCTTCGAGAACGGCGCTTCCGTTTTTTCCGAAAATTTCCAACCGCTCAGGAAGTCCCGGATACAAAGCCGTGGAAGCAGTAATATTCCCTATCGCATTGTTCTCAAAAGTGACTATCGCAGCACCCAAATCTTCCCCTTCTATAGCATGAAGTGAGGTCTTGACTTTTGCATACACGGACTGTACATCACCCATGATATCCAATAAAAGATCAAATGTATGGATACCTTGATTCATAAACGCCCCTCCACCATCTCCTTTCAGAGTTCCCTTCCAAGGACTCGTATTATAATACTCCGGAGCTCTATACCAATTGACATGCGCATTACCCATAAGCAACTTGCCGAATTTACCCGCCTGAACAGCAGTTTTCAGCTTCAGATAATCAGCAGAAAACCTGTTTTGAAATATGACACCAAGTTTTACATTATTTGCTTCGCAAATCTCAATCAATTGATCCGCTCTGGCTAGATTGATCTCAATTGGCTTTTCTATCAGTAGATGCTTGCCGGCTTTCGCCGCCAATAATCCAGCTTCCATATGATGGCCGCTAGCGGTGCAAATACAGACAACATCAAGCTCTGGATGGGTCAAAAATGCCGAAACATCCGAATAGGTATCGATACCAAATTTTTCTTGGGCAACTCTCGCCCGTTCTGGAGAACTGCTGCACAGTGCAACCAATTCAGCGTTTTCGATTTCCTTGATTGCATCTGCATGCTTGCCGGTAATTGCCCCGGTACCTACAATCCCTATTTTTAGTTTTCTCATGATTCTAATTCATTTTTGAGTTTAGCCCATACCTCTTCTGAGATTGGCACTCCATATTCAAGGTTTCTATTTCGGGTCTTTAAGGTGCTTTCCCCAGGAAATCTCACCTCTTGCCCATCAAAAGTGTCAGAGTTCTTCAGATCTTCAATCAATGCATCTGACTTTGATTCTATCCAATCAGTGAGTTGAAGCTTTGTGGGATCAAAACACATAAAAACCTGGGAAATAGCAGTCTCATATCCCAGTTTGCCGATTTCATGTGAGGTGTTTCCTCCTGAGAGAATCGCTGCCAGTAAATCCAACACTATACTCAACCCGGATCCTTTCCATAGTCCAATAGGCAATCCCAAATGATTTTCCAGAATCTTCTGGGGATCCTTAGTAAGATTCCCCGCTGAGTCAAATCCGGCATCATAAGGCATTTGCTCGCCTTTTACCTTAGCGATACTCAATTTTCCGTAGGCAAATTGGGAAAAAGCCATATCTATTACCACCGGGCCTTTTGCTCTGGGAATGGCAATCACCAAGGGGTTATTGCCGATTTTTGGCTCACTTCCTCCCCATGCCGGCATATTGGGATTAGTATTGGTGAAGCAAATTCCGATACAGCCGGCTTCCATTGCCTGCCAGCCGAAGTTTCCTCCCCTCATCCAGTGATTGGTGTTCTGCAAAGTCACGCAACTGATCCCGAATTCTTTGGAAAGAAGAACTGCCCGGCCCATTGCAAAATCCGCATTGAGATTACCTACGCCTTGCTGTCCATCCCAGCGTTCAAACATTCCAAGTTGGCTCAGGGCGACAGGTTCCTTCTCAGGATTGACCAAACCCTTTTTGATAAAGTCCAGAAAAAGAAAGAAGCGGTTTACACCATGCGAGCGCACGCCATCCAAGTCTGCTTTGGCAAAAAGAGTGGCACAATGCAGCGCCCGCTCTTCAGTGAATCCATAGCGTAGCAGGACATTTTTGAGCGTGCCTTTCAATTCATCAAAAGTTACCTTCAAGTCGTTCATTGCTTCGGGAAAAATAATTTAATCAGGGAGATCTAGCTCCCCTAAGTTAGAGCCTACCTTGGACAATCCATAATTCCGATGGTCAAATTGAAATCATTGGAGAAGCTCTTTTGCACAGCTGAAGGCAAATCCCCCAGGGATCCCGAAGCATCACTAGATGGGAGCCATCCGGCAATATGTCATCACTCACCTCAGTGGCTCCCGCAGCTATCAATCGGGCCTTATCTGCATCAGGCTCTTCGGATACCAAAGCCAAATGGACTGCCAAAGGATGCAACGTACGAAAATCAAGAGTCTCTCCTTTTGGATTGGAATAAATTTCCAACATCACAGTTCCACTGTCATCAGCTAAAAAGGTCATAAAAGGAGACTCCGTCATTTTCTTCTTCACTTGTAACCCCAAATGCATTTCATACCATAGGGAAGTGGTCGGTGCATCGGGAACGTTGAGGGCAAAATGTTCAAATTTCATTTAGTTGTATTTTTTTGTTCAATCAGTAATTGGAAAACCCTTGATCAAACTATTTAGATAAATTTCCAAATAGGTGTAAGGTGTTCCTGCTTTAATCTTAGCACCGTCTGAAGCAAGATTTGGGTCGAGTCCATTTGCTAACTCCCATTCATCTGGGATTCCGTCTTTGTCTGAATCGATCACCGGTGTCCCAGCAGCGAGCTCCGGCCAGCCACCCACATCTTCCTGAGAATCAATGATGCCATTCGTGCTCCCAAGTGACCCTTCAAAGGAATAGGAATTTTCCCGAACATCATCAATAATCCTCAGATCTACCTCATCTCTTTTCAGTGAACTACCCGCATTTGTCAAAACCAACTCAAGTGCTTCTTCTCCTGAATGAGTTTTCGTATTGCCTTCAATAGGATGTGGATTTGCCTGCCGGATTCCCTCAATGGCCGCCAGTGGCACTTCTCCATAACTACTGTGAAACTGGTTCAAAACTCCATAAGTCCAGTTATCCTGGGAAGCCTGTGGACTCCCTTCAATCACATTTCCATCTACATAGAATTTGCCCCAGATATCATAGACTTCCGTTCCCTCTATTTTATTCTTATCTATAGACACAATCCTGTTCCGCTTGGAACCCGAAGGAGATGCCGGCCCTGGTTTATAATAGTTGTTGACGATGTTTACATTCATAGCTTCACCGCCATATGTACTATTCGATCCCCAGTTGTAGATCACATTATTCCGTATATCCACCAGATCTGTGAGCGCAAAGGCTTTTCCGGCTTGCTCTCCCAGGCGCGGGTTTCGGCTGTCATGATGAGCAAGAAGATTGTGGTGAAAAGAAGCTTTTTTACCACCCCAGATCCCTCCATAGCCATGAGAGCCCTTTTCATGCACCGAGTTCTTCAGGCTTTCGGAGACTATATTCCATTGAAGTGTGGTATTTTCATTTGCATAGAAGGTCGCGGTCTCATCCGTAGACCAACTCATAGAGCAATGGTCGATGATAATATCCTTCCGGAAACGTGCTTCCAACGCATCAGCCTCCTGCTTGCCCACATCCCCCATCCTAAATCTAATGTAGCGGATGATTACATTGTCGGCATTGATCACCACAGGGTAATCCCGGATCGTAATCCCATCCCCCGGCGCACTTTGGCCTGCAATAGTAATATCCCCGAAATTGATCTGAAGCTTTGATTTCAATTGGATGGTGCCTCCTGTATTGAACACTATGGTGCGTTTTCCTGATTGGTTAATAGCGTGCCTGAGTGTTCCCTCTGAACCATCATCGGTCAATTTGTCCACATAATACACCTTGCCTCCACGTCCACCTGTGGTCAGTCGCCCAAACCCTTCGGCTCCAGGAAAGGCAAAATGCAAACCATCATAAGGCACTTCCTCCTCAACCTCTTCCTCCTCTACTTCTGCTACAGGATCAGGCTCCGGTGAGTCCTTGCACGCTACAGTTGCGCACAGTACAAAGAGAAAAATCATAAAGTTTACATTCATTTTAATATAATGTTAAGGTGAAAAGAAGAAGGTGCGGCATAGCCACACCCTTTTCCCAATCAATAATAACCCACTTTTTATTTACTTATAAAATCACTCTCCAGCGCTTGTCCCCTGAATCAAACCTACCCGCAAAACCCATATCTTTGAAATAGAAATTATTAGCAGCAGGACTTACCCATAGGTCGGCCTGTCCTTTAGAATAATTCCCTACCGGAAACCCAGGTATCTCACTATTAGAAAAACTAAAATCCCCTGTACTGTAAGTGTTGACGATATTGAAGTTGGTATTATCCAATCCTTCTATTCCCCGGACAGCATAGCTTTCTGATTCACTTTCATCCCACGCATGCCCGAAAATACTGTTGGTAATAGAAATCCCATTGGCCACATTATTATTGCCATCTCCTCCCCTGTAGCGGAACATCCTATTGCTTCCGCTGACAAAATTGGCGAACGTACAATCCTCAATCACAATAGAAGTCGAGTTGTTTCTGGATGTGATTCCTGCCTGGATTTTGTTGAAAGTAGAAGACTCAAACACGATATTATTCACATGGGCGGTCTTTTCACCATCCTTGGGATCAGTATCTGTCGTCAACAAACCATAGCTGCCAACGCTGTCCACCAAGGTATTTCTGATGATATACTTATCCAAAGCCACTGTCCCTCTGATTCTCAAAATGCCGCGGACAGTTCCTATTTGGCAATTTTCAAAAAGCAATTCTCCGACATTCACATCACTGGTATTAGGGTTGAACACATAATCCCCAGAGTAATCTTCTCCCCGGATTTCCAAGTCAATAAAACGGATATGGTCAATCTGGGCCCCTTCGGCTATGTCCCAGTTTCCTGTAGTGTAGAGTCTTGCTTTCTTCTCCCCAAAGCCATAAGCCGCTTGAATAGTTATTGATTTATCCAATGGCTCCTTTGGTAAGTCATAGGTAACTCCTCTTTTCACCAAAATAAGATCGCCATCAGCAGCAGCCAGCACGGCATCCGCCACGGCACTCGGGCTTTCATTTTCACGGATATCGATCACCCCTGGGGCATTTGGATCTATATCAGATTCTCTGGTAGTGTAATTGACCCAGCCCCGTAGATTCTCGTCACTGTAAATCGCTATCTGGTATTCTGTCTCTGAATCCAGACCTTCTACGATCACTTCAGCGTTTTCTTCCTCCTCGCTGGAGACTGTTTGCTCATCGAAAAGTGGAGTATTCAATTGTAAATCCTCTGCAGCAAACACCCTGACCCCGGTCACCGGAGCACCCGCCTTAGTCCAGGTTACTCTGGCGGCTATATCCGTCACATCGTAAGACGCAGGGTTGTTTAGAATAGTAGGGAAACGCTGCGTACGTACATTACCTAGATCTGCAGCCTTACTATCGTACTGAGGATCTGCGGCATGGGCTGTAGACCTAATCTGATAAAGCGTATTCCAGAATAGCTCCTCACCGATCAATTCCCTATTGATCTCCACATAAGAAGTATCAGTCTCTATCAGGTATTCTACCGTTTTAAAAGTATCACGGCTTACCTCAAGCGTATAGGATATGGCACTTTTCATATTGCCCTGATTGACAATGATAGTATTGCCCTCGGAATACAGATCTTCGTTCAATACCGGTCTAAACAGCCTGGTTTGCTCAAACATCTCTTCATCCTCCTTACATGCGGTCACAGCCACAACGGCCATCAGCAGTATGACAAGGGAGGCTTTTATATTTCTATTTAGAATTTTCATTTTTGATTTGTTAGAATTTGACAGCCTCATTAAAACCCATAACCATCGTTGGACAATGTGCCCTGGCTATTGTTAATAGCCGTAGAAGGAATAGGGAAAATGTAGCGCGCTACTCCTGGATTTGGCCCATTGATATAATTTGCCCAGTTCTTAGTAATCCACTCTTCGTATTGCAAGGTTTCATTGTGCATACTCAGAAGAAACGGAACCTGATTCCAAGTATCATCCGGTGGAGCTACCACTTTGGTATTTGGATTGAGCAGGACAAACTGTCCCGACTCATTCACCTTCCAGTACATATAATCCGGAAGATTGCCAGTACCGTTATATGCATCGTCTGCCATCTCTTTTAGGCCTTCCACTGTTTCTGCCATCTTCTGTGAGTAATTTCCCCAGCGGATCAGTTCGTATTTACGGATCATCTCACCGCCAAACTCCCATGCTCTTTCATCCACTATAGCTTCAAAGAAGGTATCCTTGCCCGCAGACACTGCGGCAACATAAGCATCCACCCGAGTACCCCAAAGCTCATCACTAAAAGCTCTACGTCTCACCCGTTTCAGCGCTTCCTGTGCTTCCGCAGTAGGACCATTGAGTTCATTTTCCGCTTCTGCAAACATCAGCAGTATATCTGCATAACGCATCATTGGCCAGTTGATCCCGGTTCCTTTTGCAGAAGAAGCACCTGGAGGGTTTTCAAGGAATGATCTACTCCATTTACCTTGTGCGATATTTGTTCTATTGTTCACAAATTCCTTTTCAAAAGAAGTGTTGATTTTATACAGGGCACAAGTCACATCTCTTCGGGTATCCAACGTGTCAAAAGAGAAATAATAAGTCGGCGGAATAGCCATGTAATTGTTCCCCGAACCAAAACTGTGGGCAGAAGTCGGCCCACCTTCTACGGTGATCCCAATGTTCCATGCCACATCCCCGTTGCCCAAGGCAAAAGGAACTTCAAAAAGCACATCTGCATTGACAGGAGATATAAATTTAGACTGGTTCAGAAACACCTGTCTGTAATCAGAGGGAAGTGCCCGGTCTTTCAATTGCATCAACTTATCGGTATAAGTCTTTGCGATCTGATAGTACTCTAAATAGTCCCCCTCTCTTCTCTGAGAAAGGTCTTCTACAACATAATACCCCCCTCTTTGCAAAGCTATTCGAGCGATCATCCCCAACGTATATTCACGGGTCACTTGCTCAATGCCGTAGGGAGTCTCATCGGCCCAGAGCATTTTATCTTCAACTTCAATCATGTCTGTGATCACCCCTGACAGGATTACATTCCGGTTTTCCTTAGGAAGGTTAAACTCATTTCCGGCTTTTGGGGCGTCATTTACATACGGTACATCCCCAAAGAAATAAACCAAGATGCTGTACCAATAAGCCTTCAACGTGATTGCTTCGCCTAGTAGGTGATTCATCGTTTTGGCCTCCACTACATCTGTAGATTCCAGTTTACCACTGGCCCTAAGTCCTTCTATGGATATATTGGCATCCCGGATAGCCCGATACGCTGTATTCCATACTATTTCCAGATCTCTGTTGTTCTCTAGTGCGTTTAAGTCCCAGATTTGATATCTGTCACCGGAGCTGGTCCATCCGCTTTGGTGCTCTATATCTGTATTTCCAGCCATGTTATTGGAAAGTCTGGATCTAAAAGCATCCTGGCCAAAATGGGAATACACTGCATTTACGCCTTTTCGGGCATCATCCACATTGGAATAAATGTAATTGGTATCAAATGTAGATATGGATTCAGGCTCCAGGAAGTCCGCACAGGAGAAACTCACTCCCGCCACAACAGCTAATATTATATTTTTGATTTTCATTAGTTTAAAGTTCAGATCCCTTAAAATGTAACATTTAAGCCAACAGTATAAGATCGGCTCCGTGGGAATGAGGAGTAATCCACCCCAGGAGTCAATGCAGCATACGAACTGCTTCGGCTTGTACTTACTTCCGGATCGTATCCGGAGTAATTAGACCACAATTTCAAATTGTTGCCTGTCCCATATATCCTCAGCTGGGACAAACCTATTTTGGAAAGTAGAGTCCTAGGAAAAGAATAACCTACGGTCAGGTTGTTCAACCGGATAAATGATCCGTCTTCTACTGCCCAATCCGAAATCACCGCACCGGCTATTCCAAAACTGTTATGTGACCAGATGTTTTTATCGGCATTCATCTCCCCTAACTGCCCTAAGTCTGTCACTACTTCGCCCGGGATGCCTGTATAACCTCCGTCCACATCTATATATGTAAAGCGATTATCCGAACTCATGGTAGTCAACATGTTACCGTAAGTCACACGACGATATTGGTTATACTGGATTTTTCCTGTGTTATAGACATCATTGCCATATTGGTAATTGAAAAACACCTGGGCATCGAAGCCTTTGTATCGGGCATTGAGCCCAAATCCACCCTGATTCTTCGGAAGTGCATTGCCGATCACTCTTCGGTCATTGGCATCGATGACACCATCTCCATTCAGATCCTTCAGCTTCATGTAACCGGGCTTGATATTGGTATTTCCTACCACAGGGCCGGAAGTGGGAATGCCTTCTTTCAGAATATAGTTGCCGCTGACGTCATCATAGGACTGGAAATCGTCCACACTGTACATACCATCGCTAACGTAGCCGTAGATATCACCTAGTTTACCTCCCACCTGTAGATAGTAATCATTGATATTGTTCAAATCGGTACTTGCCCAGTTGGATTGGAAAAACCGCTCTGTTGTCCCATCCAATTCTACGATTTTGGCGATGTTCACACCTGTGTTGAAGTTTACCGAAAGAGAAAAATCAGGCTTATCAAGCAAGAAAACGTTGATTCCCAATTCAAAACCTTTATTCGATGTGCTGCCTATATTATCCCATTGTGCGGTAAATCCTGTATTGGGAGGGATAGCTGACTGAAGTAACAGATCTCGGGTGGTGTTGGAGTAAAAATCCAAGCTACCCTCGATTCTTGCGCGCATAAAAGCAAAGTCCAATCCTAGGTTTCTGTTAATGGTGGTTTCCCATACCAGATCCGGGTTGTATAGCACCGAGCTACTTGGGGTGTAATACACATTATCTACATTGCCAAAACCCGGCCCCCTATTGGTAGATCCTTGGAATAGAAATTGGGTAGCAGTAGCATCGATCCTATCGTTTCCAGTCTCTCCATAAGAAACCCTGAGCTTTAACTCATCTACGAAAGCAGAATTATCAAGAAATCCTTCTTCAGATATTTTCCATCCCAGAGCTACCGCAGGAAACACCCCAATCCTGTTTTCCTTGGCAAACTTGCTGGAGGCATCTGCCCGTACTGTTCCTGTCAGTAACCATTTATTGTTGAACTGATAATTCACCCGGCTAAAAAGAGAGAATCTGTTTACGTCTGTATTGTTGCTGGTTTCTAGGCGATCCACCCTTCCAAAGGTCATGTTGGCAAAAAGCTCCTCAGGTGTAATGGATAACCTGAAGTCCTCAGATCGAATCATGCTGTAATTACCACCCGAGGAATAAATCTCCTGGCCAAATAAGAAATCCAACTGATGCTTTTCCCCTAGGCCACTGACTTTCCAGTTTAAGCTATTCAGCCATCTGTAAGAGTTGCTTTCCCTGTTTGTTTTCACACCCAGCGGCAAGCTACCTCCATTGTTAAACGATTCTCCGGTCAAAGGCCCATAAAACCTCAGGTCTTCTCTAAAGGTCTTAGAGCCGTTGAAGGTCGTTTTGAACTCGAGGGCATCAACAATTTTCCAGGTAAGGCCTGCATTGAACACATAATCGTTATCTGTGCGCTTTCTCCAATCCTGTTCTGCCAGCTCTATAGGACTAACCAAAGAGAGCAAAAACGACTGGAAGTCATCCTCAGAATTCAATTGGCTCACATCAATATCCAACTCATCTGCAATGCCATTTACAGGCCTAGTCTGCACGGCATCTTTGATGTTGATCTGGGCATTACCAGATGTTCCGGCACCATCCACTACTGTGTTGGTGATCCGGGCTCCTGCATCGAACGTTAATCTCTTGGTAATCTCCTGATTCAACTTGAAGTTGATCACATTCCTGTTATAGCCTGAATTAATCATTAGGCCTTCATCCGAGTTATTCGTCAAACTCAACATCACTTTTGTCTTATCTGTACCTCCGGAAAGGGATAGATTATGGTACATGGACATCTGTGGGTCACCAAACAATTCATCTTGCCAATCTGTACCCTGCTTCTGCTTATAGAGTTCCAAATCATCATAGACCCCATAAAACCTTTCAAAACGTCTCAAATCAGCCTCTGATCTCAGCTTGGCATATTCATAATTGGCCATCACATATTCGTAGGGATCCAGCACCTCATATCTTCTGTCCTTGGGAAGGGTTTTCCATTGGAAAAAGTTGTTGTATGAAACCGACACCTTTCCCGCAACAGGAGTTTTGGTAGTCACTACGATCACCCCATTAGATGCCTGGGCTCCATAAATAGCAGTAGCCGATGCGTCCTTCAACACAGAGATGCTTTCTATATCTGTAGGCGGAATGTCCCTGATACTGCTCACTATAAATCCATCCACCACATATAAAGGTGCGTTGTCCTGAGTGATAGACCCGCCACCACGAACTCTGATCACCACGTCCGCATCAGGAGAACCGTCAGTGGTCAACACATTCACTCCCGGAAGCCGTCCAGTTATCGCCTGAGCAGCACTTGCAACAGGGATTTTTGAAAGTTCTTTACCGGAGATGGAGGCTACTGAACCCGTCATATCGGTTCTTTTCACTGTACCATATCCAAAGCTGACAACTTCCACTGTTTCCAGTTGGGCCATATCATCTTCTAGGGTAACGTTTATGACTGATTGATTTCCAACCTGGATTTCTTGGGTTTTCATACCTATAAAGGAGAAAACCAGCGTTTCGGAAGAAACTGCGGGAATAGAGTAATTCCCATCTACTTCTGTGACAGTACCCCGGGTAGTTCCCTTGACAGTGACATATGCGCCGGGGAGTGGCAATCCATCAGAACCTATGACGGTTCCAGTAATCGAGCCGTTCTGTGCGTATGTCTGGAAACTCAGACCGTACATCAGGCAAAGCAGGATAAAAAGATATCGGGACTTTTCCGATATGAGTAAAGTTTGTTTCATAGAATTGGCATTTTGGGTTTTACATTTCTCTTTTTCAGGATAAAGAGCATCCATCAATTTTTTGCGGTCAACTGGAAGTTTTATTCATGTAAGAAAGGATTTGAAAGTGTATAATACTTGATGATAGAGCAGAAGATACCCATAACAATACAAGCACTTAGCGCAATCGATTGCATTATACGAATTATTATTTACCGAGTCAATAGATCAACCGAAAAAATCATCATAAACAGAATAAAAGTTCTTTACTAAAGGATAATCCAAAATTTACCCCTGCTAAAACCAGTAATCGGAGCAAAATAATCATGTATAATAGTGAGATATGCGCAATCGTTTTCTCATCCATGAAAAAGGGAACCGTAGTTTAGTTATCCCCCAAATGAAAAACATACGCTAAAAACTCTACTATAGTACTTATGGTTAAATCAAACCATGGCTCATATAACCAAAACGGATGTGGTGTATCCGGAAAAGTATGAACTTCAGAATAAATGCCTTCTTGCTCTAACTTTGACACCAGCTCATCCCGTCCAGCATGAAACCGCGGGTATTGTGAGTTAATAAAAAGAATAGGTTTCAAAGCCGGATGTTCTAAATATAACGGGGAAGCTGCATCCCATATTTCCGGATTCTGCTCATAAGTACCTCCAAGCCACTCCGATGCGACTTGACCTTCAGCCGATTCAGGATGATGAAAAGCCAATACCCCATCCATATCAACTATTGCCTTTACCGACGCATTGACCTCCAACTCCGTAGCTCCTTCATATTCCTGCGTATTCGTGAGACCCACAAGGGCAGCAATCTGCCCACCAGCCGAACTGCCGGATATAGCCATTCTGGTGGAATCAATCCCAAATTCATGTGCATGTACTTTCAACCATCTGATAGCCTCCTTTACATCATGGATCGCAGCGGGATATTGTGCCTCCGGCGAAAGCCTATACTCTACCACAGCTGTCACAAATCCTTTCTCTGCCAAGGCTATTGCCATCGGAACCTGAAGCTCCTTGTCCCCCGCTTTCCACCCACCTCCATGGATCATCACTATCGCCGGACGTGATGATTCCGCATGAACGGGAGAAAACACGTCCAAACCCAGCTCTCTATTCCCAAGCTTTTTATAGACATGGCCTCTACTTTCAATTACTGACTCGCTCGATCGGATAGCTAAAGGCTTGATCTGCGGGAAATTTTTCACGTCCTTTTTCCAGGCATCTTCCAGGTTAAAAGAATTGTCTTTTTCGTACCCATACCAGCGGTTTCCAAAAAAATCAATCGGCTTGGTTTTTCCTGCGAACACTTCATAAATATGGAATCTCTTTGCGTCCTCAGAAGTCAATTGATAAGACCAGCCCACTCTTTCTCCACTGCTTCCCCCTGGGCCAAAACTTCCTGATTCCGCATAGAAAACAGTATGCTCCGCATTCTTCCTGTTCCAGTTATGCCAGCCTTCCGGCACAATATGAGCTCCCATTTCAGTAGTGATAAAAACCGTCTTGGCAAAATCCCTCCACGGTCTTCCCAGGTAAACTTTTGTCACACCGGCTGCCGCTGTGAGTTTGCAGTCTTTGAACACATATCCATAGTCCACCCACTCGGGTGTAGAGGCTGCTGTGATGTAAGAATCAGCTTTGGAATGGATCTCACAGTTTTCAAAAAGGGCGGTTGCAGATCCAAAAATAAAATCGGTTGTCCCTTCGATATAGCAGTTTTTGTAGAGTTGACGGGAATTTTCGCCAGAGGCAAACATGGTGTCCTGATTGCCCAGAAAGCGGCAGTTTTCAAAAACCAATCGATCCCCTTCCGCATGAAGAGCCACAGCTTGACCTACATTTCCCGCAGAATTTTCAATAGTAAGGTTTTTAAAAGTCAATGAATTGCCAAGAACTTTCAACGTGTAGGTTTCGAAAGTGCCCATATTGTCCTTAGCTGCATAATCATCATAAGTGATGACGGTAGTCTCGGGGCTTTCGCCAATAAAAGAAACATTGGTCACCGGCCCAAGAATGACCAATTTTTCTCTATAAATCCCTGGCTTGATGTAAACAGTCAGTGGTTTTGGCAAATAAACCCGAATCGCATCGAGAGCTTCCCCTATCGTTTTAAAATGCCCCGAACCATCCTGAGCCACGACGATGTCATGCTCGATTTTTCCCTTCAGCTTTTCAGAATCCAGTGGCTTGATTTCTTCAGAAGACACCTGAGAGAAAGAAGCGCTAACCGTCAAAACTAAGAACACGAGGTAAAAGAATCCTATTTTCATAAAGTTTATCTTCATTTTACATGTGTTAATTAGTAGATGAACTCACTTCTTGATTCTTGTTTCTTGGCTACTAACTTCGGCAGGCAAGCTTGATTCTTGGCTCTTGATTCCTTGCTCTTGTTTCTCAATACTAGCTACTTGATACCAGATACTTGATACTACTCTACCAACTCCTTCAACCCTTGTAGCACCAAAGCCGCGACGGCCTTCGCTCCTTCAGGCTGAAAATGCGTGTTATCTTTCTGCCCCTCCGGGTATGCTTCGTATAGTCCGGAACCGAAATTCATGAAGTAATTCTCCGTGACATACTCCTGCCCTATCTCTGAGAAAAAATCCATTGACCGCTGATTCAGGTCAATCATTAAGGTTTCAAGTTCCGCAGCGACTTCTTTAGCCGCAGTATCATATTCTCCATGAACATTCTCAAGATGCCCGTCTTTCCAAGGGTAATTTCTTGCTACGGGAGTCAGGACTATTGGCGTCGCTCCTTTTTCACGGGTTTGATTGACAAAGAGCCGGATATATTCTTTATACCCTTCCACCGTCACATATCGCTCGGTTTTTTCTTTGGCGGCATCATTATGACCAAACT
>CBFGUY010000073.1:0-18815 GCA_965651895.1 uncultured Algoriphagus sp.
TAAAAAGCATAGCCCCGCCATTGGGCTGCTCCTTCATGACTTTTGCGGCGGCCTGGGCCAGGAAGAAAGTACCGGCTTGATTAACTCTGCTCACTTCCATGAAGTCGGCTCTGGAGTAGTCCAAAAATGCACCGAATAGCGTGATACCAGCATTGGCAACAATAATATCAACAGTCCCAAAATTTGAGACAGCAGCTTGGATCATTGCTCCAATCACTTCCTCTGAACTGGAATCACCGGGGATAGGAATTGCAGCTACTCCATGCACATGACTTATCCTCTCACATGCCTTGCTGATCAACTCTTCTTCTAGGTCATTGAGGATTAAATTCACGCTTTGGGCAGCGAGTTTTTCGGAGATGGCCAGGCCGATTCCCTGGCCAGCTCCGGTAATTATGGCTGTTCTTTGGGGTTTCATTGTATTAATGCGAATCCCGTTTTACTACTGATCCTGAACTGCCCTGTAGGAAATCGAAATCCACTCCTTCATGAGCCTGGTTTACCTTGTCAAGGAAGAGGTTGACATAACCTCTTTCATAAGGCAGGTTTAGTGGTTTGAAAGTAGCCCTTCTTTTTTCAAATTCCTCTTCAGAAATCATCAGGTTGAGTGTTCTGGCAGGGACATTGAGTTCTATTGTGTCTCCTGTCCGGACGAACGCCAGCGGCCCACCAATGGCTGATTCGGGAGAAACATGCAATACCACTGTCCCATAGCCGGTTCCGCTCATTCTGCCATCGGAGATTCTGACCATATCCTTAATTCCTTTGGCAAGAAGTTTTTGGGGCAAACCCATATTGCCTACTTCAGGCATACCGGGATAACCTTTTGGTCCCACATTTTTCATGACCATTACAGAGTTTTCGTCGATTTCAAGATCTGGAGAATCGACTCTCGCTTTGTAATCATCAATATCCTCAAACACGACAGCCTTACCGGTATGGGTCAACAGGTGCGGAGAAGCGGCAGAAGGTTTGATCACTGCTCCATTGGGACAGAGATTGCCTTTCAACACAGCAATTCCTGAATCCGGCTTGATAGGGTTATCAAAAGTACCGATTAGATTTCTATCGTAGCATTCGGCTTTTTCTATGTTTTCACCTATGGTTTTTCCATTTACTGTAATCGAATCCCGGTGTAAATACCCTTCTATTTCTTTCATCACGGCAGGAAGTCCTCCGGCATAAAAGAGGTCCTCTACCCAATGCTCACCGGAAGGTTGCACATTGGCAATAAGTGGGATGATAGAGGAGAATTTATCAAAATCCGTCAAGTCAAGATCTACTCCGATCCGCATGGCTATGGCAGTGAGATGTAGGATGAAATTGGTAGATCCGCCCAGTGCTGCGTTGACCATGATAGAGTTTTCAAAAGCCTTTCTTGTCAGGATTTTGCTCATTTTCAGGTCTTCATTGACCATTTCCACGATCCGCATACCCGTCATATGAGCGAGTACTTTTCTTCTGGAATCGGCAGCAGGAATGGTAGCATTGTCAGGAAGAGAAAGACCTAGGGATTCTACCATTGCGGCCATGGTGGAGGCGGTACCCATTGGGGCGCAATGTCCCACGGAACGGGACATGGCTGCTTCTGCTTCTATAAATTCCTCCTGGGTGATTTTACCCAATTTGAAATCTTCGGCAAACCTCCAGACATCAGAAGTTCCTATTTTTTTACCTTTAAATCGCCCCACGAGCATAGGCCCCCCGGAAAGCACCATAGCGGGAATATCCACTGAAGCGGCACCCATTACAAGGGAAGGAGTAGTTTTGTCACAGCCGCACATCAGCACTACACCGTCCATAGGATTGGCACGGATACTTTCTTCCACATCCATACTGGCTAGGTTGCGGAAAAGCATAGCTGTAGGCTTGATGGAGCATTCTCCTAGGGACATTACCGGGAATTCCAGTGGAAAACCTCCAGCTTCCCAGATTCCTCGCTTCAAGGCCTCAGCGAGATCTCTAAAATGTGCATTACAGGGAGTTAGCTCAGACCAGGTGTTACAGATTCCGATTACGGGTTTATCCCCTTCAAAAAGATGATGGGGAAATCCCTGGTTTTTCATCCAGGATCGATAAATAAATCCGTCTTTTCCGGTGCGCCCGTACCAGTCTTGGCTTCTGAGTTTTTTCTTTGACATATAGGTTTTTTGGCTAATTGAGCCAGAATTTACCAAAAATTATGAGAAGGAAAGAAGTGAAAGAATATTGTAGGGGAATTTATTGTAAATATAAATAAAAAGGGTTCTGGTCTATGGCTTTCTATCTGTCTGATTTATTGGTGACTATGTCAGGAATGGCGAGAAATCAGAATTTTTATCCAGGTTACTGTTTTTATATAAGTAATCACAATAACCTTCAAAAAAAGAGAGCTCTGATATCAAAGCTCTCTCCTAATAAATAACTAATGTTACTCTAAATCCTCTCTATGTCAGCTCCCAGAGCTTTAAGTCGTGCATCAATATTCTGATAGCCTCGGTCAATCTGTTCTATATTATCGATGATAGAGGTGCCTTTGGCAGAAAGTGCTGCTATAAGCAAGGCTACCCCCGCACGGATATCAGGTGAGGTCATCCGGATGCCCCGAAGTTCAGTTTTCCTGTCCAGGCCTATCACAGTAGCTCTGTGCGGATCACAAAGAATAATCTGCGCTCCCATATCGATCAGTTTATCCACAAAGAAGAGGCGTGACTCAAACATCTTCTGATGTACCAGCACAGTGCCTTTGGCCTGTGTGGCTGTCACCAGCACAATACTGAGCAAATCAGGTGTGAAACCCGGCCAGATGGCGTCGGCTACGGTAAGTATGGATCCATCGATAAAAGTCTCTATTTCGTAATGTTTCTGAGCAGGTACATGGATGTCATCGCCTTTAAATTCCAGTTTGATTCCCATTCGCCGGAAGGTTTCTGGGATGATTCCAAGTCGTGGTATTTGACAGTCCTTGATGGTAATCTCCGATTGGGTCATGGCGGCGAGGCCGATAAACGAACCGATCTCGATCATGTCAGGAAGCATTTTGTGGGAAGTCCCTCCCAGCTTAGCCACACCTTCAATCGTAAGCAGGTTTGATCCTACTCCTGAGATTTTGGCCCCCATACGGTTTAGCATGTCACAAAGCTGCTGGAGGTAAGGCTCACAGGCCGCATTGTAAATAGTGGTGGTGCCTTCTGCCATACTGGCGGCCATCACGATATTTGCGGTGCCTGTCACAGAAGCTTCGTCGAGGAGCATGTAGCTGCCTTTCAGGTTTTGCCCATCGATGTGGAAGATCTCGTTTTCCGAATCGTAGTTGAATTTCGCTCCCAGCTTCTGAAAACCTGTAAAGTGGGTGTCCATTCTTCTACGTCCGATTTTATCTCCACCCGGCTTGGATAGTTTGCCCTTGCCAAACCTTGCCAAAAGGGGACCCAGTAACATTACAGAACCTCTTAGAGCAGATGCTTTTTTTAGATAATCCTGAGTTTCCATATACTCAAGATTGATCTCATCTGCTTGGAAAGAATAAGTTTCGGGGCCTTGCCTGGTTACTTTTACTCCCATATCGCTCAATAACTCAATGAGCTTATTGACATCTACTATGTTGGGGATTTTATCTATGATGACTTTCTCCGGAGTAAGGAGAACTGCGCAAAGAATCTGTAATGCTTCGTTTTTTGCTCCCTGGGGAATAATCTCACCTTTAAGTTTGATTCCACCATTGACACGGAATGAACCCATTAATTTCTACGTTTTTTGTTGTGTCCGTTATTTGGGCGACGTTTGTTGCTGTGATTGGATCGCTTATTTTTAGAGTTGCTGCGTTCTTCCTGAAGTGGGGGCTTGAAATCCCGGCGAGTATTTGATTCAAACAACCCGTTTTCTTTTACCTTCTCCAGATCTATGTGCAGTTTGCCCTTGGATAACGTTTTGATGTCATCCAGAATTATAGCATCGTCGAAATTTTCCCTGTTCCAAGTAGAGTGGAAGCTTCGCATCAATTGCCCGATGAAAATGATGGCAGCCTCTTGCTCCTCGTCGTCCTCCAGTTTGATCGCTACTTCGATGAGTTTTTCGATGTTTCTGCCATAGTGCTTGAATTTGATCTCACTGGTAGGGTAGCCGATGGGTTGGGGTTTTTTGCCAAGCAGTTCCTTCTCTGGCATAGGGAATGGGGCGTCCACTTCCAGTTTGAAATCAGACATGATATACAAGTCGTCCCAGAGTTTCTGATCATTCTCCTGTTTCAGGGAAGGATTCAATTGCTTGATGATTTCTATTGCTGTGAAAGCGCTTTGAGTACGCTTATCACGATCTTCAATCGCCGTGATATGATCAACGAGGCGCTGAATGTTTTTGCCGTATTCTTTCAAAATGAGTTTTTGTTTGTCTGGTTCAAAGTGCTCCATAATGCCTCCCTATTTTGCGCTATTCAAGGTAATGAAAAAATTACCAAAAGGCAGGGGAGCAGGTGCTTAGTCTATAATCCTGAGCTTCGCAAAGCTAAGTAATAATGTTTTCTCACCAAAATGCTCGAACTGAATCGTTGCTTTTCGGTTAATTCCCTCTGTTTCAATTTTTTGAACCTTGCCGAAACCAAACTTTGGATGTTCTACCAGCTGTTCCGCCTGCAGGTTGTTGGTGTTGGATGGTTTGAAATCAGGGCTGGGCGTATGTACTTTCATCGCTGTAGGCATCCGGGTTTCAGGTTTTTTCTTGATGCCAATGTATCCAGATGACTCAGTTGTCCCCGGTAACCCTTCTCTACGAAAAGCTCCGGACATTTCTTTCGAAGATACCTTTTTGCTAACCTTAATGCAATCCGGAGATACTTCCTCCAGGAATCTACTTGGTTCGCAGTTTAACAATCTGCCAAATCTATAGCGGGTAAGTGCATAGGTGAAATAGAGTTTCTCCATTGCCCGTGTGGTGGCCACATAAAACAGCCTTCGCTCTTCCTCCAGATCCTCCCGACTCTGCATCATCATCTGGGAAGGGAATAGATCCTCTTCCATTCCCACGACAAAGACCTGCTTGAACTCAAGCCCCTTTGAGGAGTGTATGGTCATCAGTGTAATGGCATCAGTGGTGTCTTTGTCCCGGTCATTGTCCGTGAGCAGTGCTATTTCCTGTAGAAATGATCCTAGGCTTTTATCTTCATTTTCTTCGTTGTCCACATATTCCTTGATGGCATTCAGGAGTTCCTGCACGTTCTCATAGCGGTTGAGGCCTTCTATGGTCTTGTCTTCATATAGCTCGCGCAGGAGCCCACTTTGCTTGGCTATGCTACTGGCAGCCTCGAAGGCATCTTTTCGCTCTACCTCAATCTTAAAGGCTTTGATCATCGTGGCAAAGTCATCCAGCTGACTCGCTGCCCGGCCGCCGATAAAGCTGTGCGCGTTCTGGACTACATCCCACAGGGGCATGTCGTGGTCAAATGCTGCCACTAATATCTTATCCACTGAAGTATCGCCTATGCCACGCTTCGGGTAATTCACAATACGCTTGAACGCTTCTTCATCAACAGGATTCACAGTGAAGCGCATGTAAGCCATCAGGTCTTTGATTTCTTTTCTCTGGTAGAATGAAAGCCCACCGACGATTTTATAGGTCAGATTCAGTTTGCGGAGTGCTTCCTCTATGGCTCTGGATTGAGAGTTGGTTCTGTAGAGAATAGCGAAGTCACTGTTGCTGAGTTTTTTGGTGTTTTTCTCTTCGAATATAGTGGAGGCCACTATTTTTCCTTCCTCGCTATCGGAGCTTGCTTTGACCAGTTCTATCAGGTCCCCGTCACCATTGGAAGTCCACACATTTTTCTTGAGTTGTGCTTTGTTCTTGTCGATGATGGAATTGGCAGCGTTTACAATAGTCTTGGTGGAGCGGTAGTTTTGCTCCAGTTTGACCACGAACAGATCAGGATAATCCTTCTCGAAATTCAGGATGTTCTGGATATCCGCGCCCCGGAAGGCATAGATACTCTGTGCATCATCACCTACCACGCAGATATTCTGATGTACGGCTGCCAGCTTTTTTGTAATGAGGTACTGGGATAGGTTCGTATCCTGAAACTCATCCACCATCACGTATCTGAAGCGCTGCTGGTACTTATTGAGCACATCAAGATGATCCCGGAAAAGAATATTCGTATTGAATAGCAAGTCATCAAAATCCATGGCTCCGGCTTTGAAAAGCCTATCCTGATAGCGCTGGTAGATCTCACCCATTTTGGGTTTCATGGCAGCTTCATCATCTGCTTTTACAAAAGGGTCATCCTGATACACACGCCAGGAAATCAGGCGGTTTTTGGCACCGGAAATCCTAGAGAGGACAGCGTTTGGTTTATAGACTTTGTCATCCATGCGCATCTCTTTCACAATCGTACGGATAAGGGATTTGGAATCATCCGAATCGTAAATAGTGAAGTTGGAGGGATACCCGATTTTGGGAGCTTCTACCCTCAGTATTTTTGCAAATACCGAGTGAAAAGTCCCCATCCAGGTGTTTCTGGCTTCCAGTCCCGCAAGTGATTCTATCCGGTGGCGCATTTCTGCGGCCGCTTTGTTAGTAAAGGTGAGGGAGAGAATATTGAAGGCATCTACACCTTTGCCATAGATAAGGTGGGCGATTCGGTAAGTCAGTACACGGGTTTTGCCAGATCCTGCACCTGCGATGATCATAACTGGTCCATCTGTGTGCTCTACAGCCAATCGCTGCTCTGGGTTTAAACTATCGAGGTAATCCATTTTTTTTAGAAGCTAGATGCTAGATACAAGTATCAAGTAGCTAGTGTCAAGATTTAAGATTCAAGAGCCAAGAAGATGTAGTGTTATGACTCAAATAATAAGGTTTAGAAATCAGGTTTCTGCAATAGAATTGAGAATGAAGATTGAAAATTTTTCAATCTTCTAATATTTCAATCCTTAAGACTTAAATTCTCCAGCGTTTGTGGCTCCAGAGGTAAAGATCTGGCTGCCTGCGGATGTTCTCCTCCAGCCTGCGGCAGAATTCATCCGTAATGCTGTGCGGGGCATGGTCTGCATAGGGCGGACGTGCCAGCTCAGTGAATTCAAAACGGTAATGCCCCCGTTTTACTTTAGTGATCTGCCCATAGAAGACGGGAAGTCCCATTTTCTTTGCCATAAATTCCCCACCTTCAAAGAACAGGGCGGGCCTGTTCATAAAACTGCGGGTGTACCTGCTGTCTGAGACGGGAGGACGTTGGT
Source organism: uncultured Algoriphagus sp. (assembly GCA_965651895.1). Classification (GTDB taxonomy): domain Bacteria; phylum Bacteroidota; class Bacteroidia; order Cytophagales; family Cyclobacteriaceae; genus Algoriphagus. Next base: position 7,203 of record CBFGUY010000073.1, read on the forward strand.
CCGCTGCCAGGTGCACAATTCTCGGTTGGCTCCGCATAGTAATCATGCTTCGGCGAAATTCCCTCTTTTCTGTCATTATTCCGCCAAAATGTGTCCGGATTTTTAACATCAACTGGTTAAAGAAGGGATTGTTGAGTTTTAGGTAAACGGTCTCGGCAGTTACTTCAGTATTCAAGGCTACTCCCAGAATTGCCATTTCCCAGTTAAATACATGTCCTGCCATCATCAGGGAACTTGTTCCGGCTTTTACCGGTGCATCTACCAACTCTTGGTTGACTACGTGGAATCTTTTTCTGAGTTCCTTCTCAGAGATTGTCAGCATCTTGATGGTTTCGGCAAAGAAAGCATCTGTGAAATTCCTGTAGAATTTATTCCTTATTTTTTTTCTTTCCGCCGATGATTTTTCCGGAAATGCATACTTCAGGTTCTCGTCAATCACTTTTTTGCGATAGCTGATCAAGTACCTGGCGATGAGATAAAGCACATCTGAGAATAGGTATAGGACAGGGAGAGGAAGCCTGGAAAGCAGTCTAAAGAAAAACATAACGCTATATCGCTGGGAAATCTGTGGCTGAAAAGAGCCAAATCTTACAACAAAATAAAGGAAATCGCCTGAATTCTTTCCAATTCCTAGTTATAAATTCACCCAATTGTTACTTTTGAAACTTATGTCGGAAGTTCAGCGCAGAAAATATTCTCAGGAAGAGAAAAATGCCATCTTCGATGGAGAGTTTATGCCACACATAGACTCAATGTACAATTTTGGCTACAGGCTCACCTTCGATGAAGATGATGCCAAAGACCTGGTGCAGGATACTTACCTGAAGGCCTATCGGTTTATCAACTCATTTGAGCAGGGCACTAACGCAAAAGCTTGGCTGTTCAGAATTCTGAAAAACAGCTTTATCAATGAGTACAGGAAGAAATCCAAGCAGCCCACGAAGGTAGATTATCAGGAAGTTGAAACTTATTACAACTCGGATGACGTTCAGTACCAAAGTACTAGCGATCTCAGGGCAGAATCTGTCAAGGATATGCTCGGAGACGAGATTTCCAACGCACTTAATAGCTTGGCGGTGGATTTCAGAACAGTGATCATCCTGTGTGATCTGGAAGGATTTACTTACGAGGAAATGGCCAAAATCCTGGACATTCCTATAGGTACCGTACGGTCAAGATTGCACCGAGCAAGGAATCTGTTGAAGGAAAAGCTTCAAGGATATGCCCAGAATATGGGATACAATACGGACGAAGAGGAGGAATAACTAAAGAATATTACCCATGGAAATGAATGACAACCCATCCGGTGAGCGAAAGAAGCAATGCAGTGACGAGAGCAAGTGCTTTCAGTTGCTGGAAAGCATATTGGACGGAGACCTGAAGGATTCGGGCAAGGAAATAATTAAGGAAAAACTCGCCAAGTGCCAGCCATGTTTCGAGCATTACCACCTAGAACAGGCGATCCGCGATGTATTGAAAACAAAATGCACCAAACACGCTGTCCCTACTGAATTGGCAGATTGTATTCGTCAGAAAATTCATGATATCAAATAGTCATGAAACAAGGTAAGGCCATAATTTTTTCTGCTCCATCCGGATCAGGAAAAACCTCACTGGTAAAGCATCTGATCCAAACCATCCCAAATCTTGGATTTTCTATCTCTGCCTGTACGCGTGACAAGCGGGGAAGACACGAGGTACATGGCAAGGATTATTATTTTTTGAGCCAAGAAGAATTCAAACAGCATATTGATAACGACGATTTCATCGAGTGGGAGGAGGTCTATGCGGGCAACTTCTACGGTACGCTGAAGGAGGAGATCCAACGGATCTGGGATTCGGGCAAAGCTGTTATTTTCGACGTGGATGTCAAAGGAGGCTTGGCACTAAAAAAATACTTTGGCGAGCAGGCTCTGGCGATTTTCGTAAAGGTTCCCAGCCTGGAAGTACTGGCAGCACGACTTAACGACCGGGGTACTGAGTCCGAAGAATCTCTTTCGCGCCGCTTATTTAAGGCGGAGTTTGAATCCAAGTTTGAGCCGCAGTTTGACGTCACTGTAGTGAATGACGAATTTGAGAAGTCCAGTGCGGAAGCCGAATATCTGGTGAGCGAATTTTTAGCACGATAATCCGTGAAAATTGGTCTGTATTTCGGTTCTTTCAATCCCATCCATATCGGTCATCTGATTATAGCGGACACGCTGCATGACCGTACTGATCTGGATCAGGTGTGGTTTGTGGTGAGTCCGCAGAATCCACTGAAAAAGCGCCAATCACTGATCCATGAATTTGATCGCTTACGCATGGTAGAGCTTGCGATAGAAGACAATTTTCAGTTTCGGGCTTCGGATGTGGAGTTTGCCATGCCCAAGCCCAGCTATACCATAGATACCCTCGCATACCTTTCCGATCAATACCCACAACATCAGTTTTGTCTGTTTTTAGGATCCGATAATCTTACCCAGCTGAAGCGATGGAAGAACTATCAGACCATTCTGGACAATTATGAGATCTTCGTCTATCCACGTCCGGGTGAAGCCAAGACTTTTGAGCATCCCAATATCAAGCTGATCGATGCGCCCCTGCTGGATATTTCCGCAACTTTTATCCGAAAATCAATTCTTGCCGGCAAGTCCGTCAAATACCTTCTTCCCGAGGGAGTGGCGGATTATATCCGGGACAAGAAGTTGTATGTGTAGTGTTTGATAGAAGAACTCCAAAGTTTTTCACTTAGTCCTTCTCTATAGCTATTCCATTTTTAAAGAATGACTTCCGATTTTCTTCCAGTAAAACGATTAAAGCATCATGAGATTCGGAAAACACTGGCGCAAGGTCTCTTCCGTCATCGGTCTCCCGTCTTCCTTCCTAGTAAAGCAAAGAAAACATAGCTACTGGTATTATTTCGGATAATCACATTATAGTAAATGGCGTTTTAGAAAGTTTTCCCGATGCTCAATTTTAATCCTCTGTTGTAAATTTCCCCGGATATTTCGCTGATGTTTATAAATCCGTGTTCGTATGTGGTCTGCACATTTATTCCTGCCCCTAAATCCACTCCTATACCAATCACGCCCGCTAGATCAGCATCTTTCCACAATTCCCGAACTTCGCTTCCGTTGACGGTTACTTTGTTTCCGTTATTGTCTAAAATGACAGCAGAGGAGATCATAAGTGAAGGTTGAGCCCCTGCAAGTAGGTAAAACATATCCCCCGTATGGATTTTTAGAAGAAGGGGAAGATCCAGGTATCCATTTCTCAAGACAGAAGAAGAAGATCCATCAGTTGCCTTAGCACCTTTGTTAGCATATTGCAATTCAGCATCAAAGCTTAGTGATTCAGATAGTGTAAAAGAGGCATATCCACCAGCATGAAAGCCAATTCTGATCTTAAGGTCATCATTTTTAGCATCCTCCCCACCAAGCGTAGTGAAGCTCGGCCCGGCTCTAAGCCCAAATTGCACATTCTGTGCATACAGAGAAGAAGCTGCTAACAGCATCAGTGTAAATAGAAAAATCTTTTTCATGTGAAGCTATTTTAGGTTAATTAAATATTAAAGTAAAAATTGGTTTATGCAACTAAATTCGATGTTAATTTTCATTTGCATAATTGCTTTATGGCCAGGAGAAGAAGTTGTATGTAGGTTTGCAGTCTTTTGGTTCATAGTTACTTGCCTTTGAGTTTCCGGCTTCAGCCTGCTCTATTAATTTTAGTTAATTTTCAAACTAAATTTTGCGATTACCAGATGAGGGGATTAATATAGTGTCCATCTCTTTCTCTTAATTGGACTTTTTATGTGATTTATGCGATCAATTTTCTCAACTCAAACGCTGTATGCTTTCAGCCTCATCTTACTTGTTTTTAGCGCCTGTGAACCAAAAGTTTCTGATGGTGATGAAGCTATTTACTTCACAGAAGAGGATTTACCGCCGGCGATTGAGCTGATCGGTAAAAAATATAACATATCGGAAATTACTAATCCAACGGGATTGACTATAAAAGATGGGCTTGCAATCATTATTGAGCATAAGAATGAATATGACGATAAGTTTCATGTGATTGAATTGAAGTCGGGGAGATACATTCGGTCAAAAGGAATTCATGGCTTAGGCCCGGGCGAAATCACCGTGATTTCTCAGATAGAGGATGCCGGAGAAGAAAATAAAGTATGGGCTTATGATCCCGAAGTCAGGAAATTTTCCAAGTATGACTTATCCGACAGTAGCAAGCTTGCCGAAGAAGAATTCAGGTCTCCTGATACAGAATTTTTCATAACACAGGCAACTTGGGCAAAAGATCAAACCTTACTAGCGACATTAGTGCATGGGTGGACAAAATACCTTCATTTGACGACTTCGAGTGATACCCTGACCACTTTTGGTGATTGGAAGGATATGATCAAAGGAAGGGAATTGCCTAATAACTATAAGGAGGACGACTTAGATGCCAATCTGGTGAGTACTGTTTTTCAGGGGACTCTGAAGGGTAGCCCAGGCAAGAAATACTTTGTCAATGCTGGCAAAGTAGCAGATTTTATTGAAATCATTGATCTGGAGAATAGGTCGAGTAAATTGATTTATGGTCCAACTCATGATATCCCTGAGTTCGAGATTAGTTATAGTATGGGGTATCAGATGGCCGATTTTGGGAGGGATCATACATCAAGGTATATGGATGTTTATCCCGGCAATAAGTCGTTTTTTGTTCTCTTCAATGGTAAAACCTATCAGGAACTCAGCGATCCGGATAATCTCAATAGAATTTTTGAATTTGACTATGAAGGAAATATCCTGAATCATTACCAATTGGATTTTCCTGTATATGGCATCGAAGTTGATGAAAAAAGCAGAGCTATCTATGCCGTATCCGTAGACCGTGAACCGAATCTTGTGAGGTTTGATTATTGATGATTTTCACTTTCTAGGATCGTGTCCTGCAGCCCTTTTCAGAAGGAATCGATGGCTCTATCAGTATATAATAAGCTGTATGTTTAGCGTTGTAATCCTTTAATTGAAATCAATTTTTATTTCAAACCTATTTTTACGTTTTGTGAAATAATTTGCAGTTATTTTCAAACTAATCCTTGCGATTAAAAAAAATAGTAATCTTAAACCGAAATCTTACTAGTGGGGGATTTTGAGGTAAGTATTTTCCTTCGTATTTACTCCATTGTCAATATTTGTAGCATTCAAGGATAGTATTTCGTCTCCTTAAGAGCGGTTTAGGTATTTACTATTCGCTATTGCCAATTAAGGTGAGGGAGATTAATGGACGGAATGAAAAAACAGAAAATGATAAAAATGCTAAAATTAATGAGTTTAATTCTTCTTTCAGCATCCAGTTTGTCCGGTTGCATTGATGATGAAAACAATCGTTACAGTCTCACTTGCTTTGATGCTGAAGAGACATTTGAAGTGCATAATGGGGTAGGAGTCCTTACTTACACAGATAGTATACCGGGATTGAAGCTTGCTTCAAAAGAATTTTTTATAACAGATACAAATGTTGAAGAATTTCACCTATCCTTATCTATTTGCAATCCTGAAGATTTTCAAATTTTAAACACCTCGCTTGACACCGCTTCAATTAAATTTCAAGGAATTATTGAAGTATTGCCTGAAACAATAGATGCCTTTAGTATAATGATTCAACTTGAGGTGGTTCAATTACAATAGATAGTATTCCTTTCTTTAAGAGCGGTATGGGTAATTGCTATTCGCTATTGCCAATTAAGATTGAGGGGATTAACGGACGAAAAAAAACAGAAAATGATGAAAATGCTAAAATTAATGAGTTTAATTCTTCTTTCAGCATCCAGTTTGTCCGGTTGCGTTGATGATGAAAACAATCGATATATTCTGACTTGCTTTGATACTGAAGAGACATTTGAAGTGTATGATGGATTAGGTACGCTGATTTATACTGATGTAATTTCCAATATTAAAGGGGATGAATTTTTTTACGTGATTATTAATGATAATGTAGAGTCCACCCATTTACCTAAAGTTGTTTGTAATCCTGAGGATTTCGAAGTGTTTAATTCTACGATTGACAGCGTTCAAATTTCTTTTAAAGGAATAGTCGAGGTTTTGTCAGAAACCATTGATGCAGGATCAGTAAAAATACAAATAGAAGCTGTTGAAAGACTATGAGTTAACTAAAATTCTGAGAGAAAAGAACTACTTGTTTTCGCATGGTGCTGAAATCATATGGGCAAACTAGATTTGACCCGCAACAAATCCAAATTGATTCTGATGTTATAAACACTCAAAAGTTTAAAACAAATTAAGGTTGAGTGATATGCTTATATTTCTGATTCAGATGTCACTTTTTGAATTGAAACAAAGTTCATATTGAAACTTCATTAGGAGACTGGATTTTTGCATGCTATCCCCTTTTTTGCTTTCTTGCCTCTGACCCACTAGCCTGACTTTTCAACTTCAAACCTGACCTTAATGAAAAAACATACCTATGGAAGTGGGGTGATCGGCAACTGTGCCTATATCGCCCATGTGGAATTGGATACCAACATCAGCTGGATGTGTCTGCCGCGATTTGATTCTGACTTTATTTTTGGGGGAATGCTGGACCGGGAGAAAGGCGGGGAATTTACCATTCATCCGGAAACCCCCGATTTTGAAACATCCCAGGTATATCTGGAAAACACGAATATCCTGAAGACCACTATCAACGCTGGAGAGGATTCTTATTCGGTCACGGACTTTGCACCACGGTTTAAAAACTTTGACCGATACTATAAGCCACTGATGCTGGTTCGTAAGATCGAAGCGGTAGAAGGTTCGCCAAAGATTAAAATCACCTGCAAACCCCGGGCAGACCGAGGCGCTAGGGCATTAAGGGCGAGTATGGGATCCAACCATATTAGTTTTGCAGGGATAGGCCAAGAACTAAGGCTCTCTACCAATGCTCCCCTGAGCTATGTGATTGATGAAAAGGCATTTCTATTGACGAAGCCTGTATATCTTGTATTGACTTTTGGACGACCGCTTGAGGCTCCTATTGAGACCACTTCGGAACGTTTTCTTCATGCGACTACCGCCTATTGGCAACAGTGGGTCAAATCCACCAGTATTTATAATTTTCACCAAAAATTGGTGCTTCGCTCGGCATTGATTCTGAAGATCCACCAATACGAGGACACAGGGGCTATCATTGCCGCATCTACCACCAGTTTACCCGAGTCACCCGACTCTACCCGTAACTGGGATTACCGTTATTGCTGGATTCGCGATACCTATTATACCTTGACCTGTTTTAATAGTTTGGGGCACTTTGAGGAACTTGAAAAGTATTTTGAATTTATACATAACCTCCGCCCCGGGGCGGATGGCCGATATCAGCCGCTGTATTCCATTACAGGTGACTCACTGTTGACGGAGGAGATTTCGGAGCTTGCAGGATATCTGGACAATAAGCCGGTGCGCTTTGGGAACCAGGCTTACACGCATATTCAGAATGATCTCTATGGGCAGGTGTTGGTGTCGTTATTGCCGTTGTATTCGGATCAGCGATTCACTGAGGAGGAGCGGAGCAGCTCCAAGCCTTTGATTATGAATTTGCTAAATAAGATTGAGGCGACGATGAATGAAAAGGATGCAGGGCTTTGGGAATTTAGAAATCTGGCTCAGGAGCATTGCTATACCTTTTTGTTTCACTGGGCCGGAGCCTGCGCTGCCGCAAAAATCGGGATTCGACTGAAGGATGATGGACTCTACCAAAAGGCAATTGTGCTAAGGGATAAGGCGGTCGCCAAGATCGAGGAATGTTACCTGCCCGACAGAAAGGCCTATGGTCAGGCTATTGGATCCACCTACATGGATGCATCTACACTACAGTTGATTACCATGGGCTACTTCGGGGATGACCTGGAGCGTGCAAACAACCACCTTAAAGCATTGGAAGAGGAGCTTTTGGCGAAAGATTTTCTATTTTATCGGTACAAACATATGGATGATTTTGGGGTGCCGGAGACTACTTTCCTGATCTGCGCCTTCTGGTATATAGAGGCATTGGCCTGTGTAGGTAGATTAGATGAAGCTATTGAAGGTTTTGAGACATTGGTGAAATACTGTAATCACCTGAATCTTTTCTCCGAAGATGTGGATCAAAAGACGGGAAGTCAATGGGGCAATTTCCCGCAGGCATACTCGCATGTAGGGTTGATGAACGCAGCTTTTCGTATCGGGAAGAAGCTTGATAGGCCTAATTTCTTGTAGAAGAATCTCACAGATGTAGGTTAGGGTTCCCGCAGATTATTGCAGATAAAAAGCGCAGATTGTCGCAGACGTAGGTTAAAGTTCCTGCAGATTATCGCAGATAATTTCCAAAGAATATCAGACTAAAGTATTGTCCTGTTTTTGAGCTGTCCTGCTTCTCCAGAAGCAGGACTTGTTTTTTTGCATCTTGTCCCGCTATATTAAGTGTTTTTTCTACAGCTGGTTTTCAGACTTAGTACAATACTTGTAGCTTCAGATCCTGAATAACAACATGCTGTCATGAGATTCCATAGAATTTTCTCTGTTCTTCTACTTGTAGGCTTTTCAGCAGCCTTTTCTTCTTGTACCAGAAACATCTATAGACAGAACAATAAAGCGCACAAAAAGTCAGTGAAGCAGACCGCTGCTTTAATTCAGGAAATACCCAAAACCAAGTCAGAACTGGATTACGATACGCTCAGCATAAGCGATGAGTGGGTGGGTACGACGAACTTCAGTCTCAGAAAACCCAACTATGTAATCATCCATCATACGGCGCAGGATTCCCTCGCACAGACTATTCAGACCTTTACACTTCCTAGAACGCAGGTAAGCTCCCATTATGTAATCGGCAGAGATGGGAAAATTGTCCAGATGCTGAATGATTACCTCCGTTCCTGGCACGCCGGGAAAGGTCGATGGGGAAATGATACCGATCTGAATTCTGCCTCGATCGGAATAGAACTTGATAATAACGGCAGGGAGCCATTCACCTCTGCACAGATAGAAAGCTTGCTGGTTTTATTGAAGCGGCTCAAATGGAAATATGCCATTCCTACTGCGAATTTTATTGGTCATTCGGATATAGCCCCTTCCCGGAAAACCGATCCGAGCATTTATTTCCCATGGAAAAGACTGGCAGAGGAAGGATTCGGGTTATGGTACGATGAAGAAGTGGTTTTCCCTGTGTTGACTGCCCAGGACGGCATAGCTATTCCCCTCGAAAACACTGATACTTTGCCGTCAAATACACTAGATCCGGTATTGGCTTTGAGAATTATCGGCTACGATGTAAGTGATGAAAAAGCTGCCATACGTTCGTTTAAACTACATTTTATTCAGCGGGATATAGAGACGGCATTGACAGAGACAGATAAGAGAATTTTAGATAACCTTTATAAAAAGTATCTGTAATGGTTTTTTTATCATAATGTATGCACTGGTAATTTGTTCAAGTCTTCAGACCTGCCTACCGGACAGGCAGGTTCAAGGCGGCCGAGTGAAGATGTATGCTTATACTTCGAATGAGGCCAACGTAGAAGATGGTATGGCTGAGGCTAGCTTGAAAATCCCGATTTTGGGATTTTCTGGTGCATGGATAAAGACCTATAGTCGTCAAAAAGCTTGCACTTGCTGAAAAACCGCTTGCATGAAAAATTGGCTAATCATTCAAAATGACAGCTTTTAATCTATTCTTGGCGTTTTTCAGCAGGCCCTAGGTAAATGTTTTTATGGTAGTAAAAATGAGTGACTTAAGAGATGATTCAAGCAGTCTAAAGACTGCAATATATTAGGTCCAAGTCTGAAGACTTGAACCATAAAAGCAATAAAAAAGGGCGAAAAATCCTTCGCCCTACTTTTCAATCCTATTTTCAAATCAATTATAAAGTCAATTTCTGAAGCAACTGCCTTACCTGCCTGAAGGATTTGATATTGTAATTGGCCTGGGTATATGCATATCCTACACGGATAGAATAGGCATTTTTAGGCATGGCTTTGAAGGTGTCCTCATCGGTCCAGTCGTCTCCTATGGCCAGGATGAAGTCGTATTCTATACCTTTCATCATCGCGGTGGCCGCACGGCCTTTGTTGATGTCAGGGCGCTTGATTTCCAAGACCATATTGCCTTCCAAGACCTGCAAATTGTAGCCTCTAGCCATGTACTTGAGATGGCTGAAGAGCTCACGCATCCGGAGATCCCCCAGGCCACTTTCCACTTTTCTATAGTGCCAGACCAAGGAGTGGTGCTTTTCTTCTATGAATGCTCCAGGTGTACGCAGGACGTAATATTCCATCACTTTCCGGATATCTTCCTTCCATCCGTCTTCCACTTCAGCATAGAGTTCCCAGTCACCTTTGTCCTCTTTTCTTTTTACCCAGACGCCATGCTCGGCGATCATGTCGATGTTTTGCCCTTCAAACCATTTTCCCAAAGTATCCTTATCTCTTCCGGAGATGATCACTACCTGGGCCAGTTTGCTGAGGTCTTTGATTATGGCTTTCAGTTCTGCATCGGGAAGAGCTTTTTGAGGGTCTGAGTGAAAACCTGTGAGAGTGCCGTCATAATCCAGGAATAACACTGCATTCTCAGCTTTCTTGAAGCTTGTCTGAATCTCAGTCATCACCTTTGCATCCACGTCTTTGGAAGTCAGCTCTTCTTGCTTACGCTTCACATGATCCAAACGATCCATGAAGACTTTCACCCATTGGAAAACATCATACTTTTTCAGGCTCTCCTGCATGCTGCCCATTCTGGCTATTTGCTCACTCTGTGGCATGGAAAGCGCATTGAAGATCGCGTCCACCACACCTTGCCTATCATTAGGATTGACAAGAATGGCGTCTTGGAGTTCTTTGGAAGCCCCGGCCATTTCCGAAAGAATCAGTACTCCTGTCTGGTCGGTTTTACTGGCTACAAACTCTTTACATACTAAGTTCATACCGTCACGAAGTGGTGTCACCAGTGCGATGTCGGACATATTGTAGAATGCGCTAAGCTCTTCGAACGGGAAACTGCGGTAGAAATAATGTACCGGAACCCAATTCAGGGTAGAATATTCACTGTTGATCCTGCCTACCAGCAGGTCGATTTCTTCTTTCAGTTCTTTGTAAGATTGCACCTTGTCCCGGCTCGGTACCACGATCATGATCATAGATACTTTTCCGTGCAGCTCTTTGTGCTGCTCGAGTAACTGATTGAATGCCTGGATTCTTTGAGGGATGCCCTTTGAATAATCAAGTCTGTCAATGGTCAGCAAGAGTTTTTGGTCTTCTACCTGCTTTCCAAATTCCTCCACAAACCTGAGCGTTCTTTTGCTTTTCGCCTGCTTCGCAAACTTATTGTAGTCTATTCCCATAGGGAAGGAATCCACATTGATAATTCTGTTTTCAGCCTGTATGTAACCGCTTTCATTGGAAAGTCCTGTGATCCTCCCCACCGCACTCAGGAAGTGTCGCATATCGTCGTAGGTGTGAAAGCCTATGAGATCAGCACCACATACGCCTTCCAACAGTTCCTTTCTCCAGGGGATCATCCTTATGATTTCATACGAAGGAAATGGAATATGCTGGAAAAAGGCAATAGTTGCATTAGGAAGCACTTCCCGGAGCATCTGTGGAA
>CBFGUY010000074.1:0-18736 GCA_965651895.1 uncultured Algoriphagus sp.
ATCATCCATAAGACCCTAAACTCTTGATCCAGCGCTACCTTGGTTTTTACTTCCCAATACAGTAAGTGTTAACTATTTGATTTTCAAATGTATTATAGAACATGAGTTGTACTAGGGTTGTACAGATTAGTCTGCTATGTGGGGTATTAGCTCAACTCTCGATTGATCATTTGGTGTTCTCCCTAATTTCGCCAGTGTTCTCCCTTTATTTTTATTAAGGAAATCTCTGTTTACCAATTATCCTGATGATCCTAACTTGATCTTCAATTGAAAAATAAATAGTGTGTGAACTATGTACGCAAAATCGATAACCAGGTCTAATTTCTGTAGCAGATGGATACATCTCTGGCCTTTCCGCAATTCTTTCAAAAGTGGTTTCCAATGAGGAAAAGTACTTTTCTGCCTGTAGTTCTCCAAAATTGGATAATCCATACAAATAAATATGGATTAAGTCTTCTTCCGCTTCCCGGGTGAGTGAAAATGTCATTACGCTTTTCGAGCGCGTCTTTTGGCTTCTTCTAAAATCTCAGCCATGGATTTGTGGGATATCCCGCTTTCCTCACCCTTAATTAGCTCATTTCTTAGCCAGATTCGCTCTTCTTCCTGTTCTCGCTGATGCCGGATCAAATCATTGATCAACTCGCTTTTGCTGGCATATTCATTTTCCTGAACCTTTTGCTTCATCCAGCGGTCATTTGGTTCATTTACTGTTATAGTTTGTCTGGCCATTGTGTAGTGTAGTTATGGTGTAATAATACACCAATAAAATTAAATTATCAAGGTTAAAGTTCCTCAACAGTTACTTAGTACTTCTTGTCTACACGATGATAACTCCTAACTGATATAGCAACCTTTTAAGTAGATGTCTCAAATTTTGCAACAACCACTTCCTTCACTATATCACCCAAAAAAAATAGTTGTATTTCTCTTTTAATAAAATGGCAACCTCTTTTTCCAGTTTTCGAAAACCTGAAGGGGATGCACCAGTCAACCAAAATATAGGTAGAATCACAACAGCTAATTCCGTCATTGCTAATCCTGACAGTAAACCTCCTACATAAGAGGGGGCAGATGCAATTATGGAGATCTCATTTTCTCTAACTGTAAGTTGAACCCCTAGAAAAGTGGATTTTTGTACGATAATACTTTTATCACCTAGTCCAAATAGCTTTGATGTGTAACCACTAGGTAATTCATTTTCAAGAAATCTTAAAAGGTCAGCATAAGAAGGAGCGTTTGTTACTTTGATTGTCATAGTTACAAATCAGTTGAGATATCAAGTTGAATTTGCGATGGTTCCTGCTAAGATGTTGGCTTCAATCACATTCATAACCTATAAATCCTAAATTAATTATGTCGCCAACGGCGACATAATTTCTAAAATACTTTCTATAGTTAGTTATTTGTGCGATTGGGAAAATCAATGCCAGCGATAATCTGTACCCGCTAATGGATCTATTCCATCGAATTCTTTAAAATCCTTATTCTTATTGCTTTCCCACCATTTATAATAAGAGTCGGCAACTTCTTGTTGAAGTTGGGTGGTCTGATCTAAATATTCAAGGTTGTTTCGGTTTTTCACGAATGGATTTTGAGAAGGAAATGTCCCGATCAGGAGCTCACTTCCAATTGACCTTGCCCTAATGGACTCTATTGTCCATAAAATATACATCCCCAAAGAACATTCTGGGAACCAGGCTGATGAAATAGCATTTATTGGATAATCAGAAATTATTTCGGTCTCATTTCTATACGGTAAAAGTTTAGGAATGTCTTTGGAGTTAAAATCTGGAAGTTCCCAGTGGTCGTAATTTCCCGCCTTCAACAGTTTGACATAACGTTCTACGCCCATTCTTGGGGGATCTGATTTGTCTTCACAACCAAAGAAAATCAATAGTAAAAAGATTGAAATAGGAAATCGTAGCGCTTTCATTTCTTACTAATTAAAATCTATACATAGTTTTCCATAAAAATAGTTGATTTTTAGTTCTTTATATAGTCATTCTGGGATTTTCCGATCCTCCTAAAGACCCTAAAAAATCACGAAAATGCCATACCTAATTATGCTTTCTAACAAACCACTTAAAAATGAAAAACCCTCTAATCAGCTTAATTAGAGGGTTTTGTTAATTTTCATTATAGTTGTTTATAAGCGTTTATTTCCCGATACAAAAATTCCTAAATATATTCTCCAACAGATCATCTGTGGTAATTTCCCCAGTTATCTCTCCTAGAAAATGAAGGGAGCGGCGGATATCCATCGCCACAAAATCATTGGTGACTCCATTGTCCAGCCCACTCAGAATATCCAATAAGGACTCTCGGGTTTTGACCAGGGAATCGTAATGACGCACATTGGTCACCACGGTGTTTCCTGTACGGAATTTATCCAGATTCACCAATACCAAAATCCTGGATTTGAGCTCTTCGAGATTCTCCTTTTGGCCAGCTGAGATAAATATAGTATCCGGATGTTTTTCTTTTAATTCGTTAACAAGTAGTGAATTAGCCTTGTCTATCTTGTTTGCAACTTTAAGGAAAGGTACCCCTTGATTTTCAAGCTTATTGACATCCCGATTGATCTCCACCAAGTCTGTATCTCCCAAATCAAAAAGATATAAAATCAAGGAAGCTGATTTCATTTTTTCTTGGGTTCGGCTTACTCCGATGGCTTCGATGGTGTCGGTGGTTTCCCGTAGTCCGGCCGTATCGATGAAGCGGAAGATCACGCCTCCAATATTGATTTCATCTTCAATAAAATCCCTCGTGGTTCCGGCAATTTCAGATACTATTGCTTTTTCCTCATTGAGCAGTGCATTGAGGAGGGTGGACTTTCCGGCATTTGGCTTGCCTGCGATCACCGTGGGCACACCGTTTTTGATCACATTTCCAAGATCAAAACTCAAAATCAGTTCTTCTACTACTCTTAATAGTCGCTCTACGAGCGTCCGCAATTCTTCCCGGCTGGCAAATTCCACGTCCTCTTCACCGAAGTCCAGCTCTAGTTCTATCATTGAAGCAAAATGGATCAATCGGCTCCTAAGTTCTTGTATTTCAGAACTGAATCCTCCTCTCATCTGGCTGAGAGCGGCCTGGTGCGAAGTTTCTGAATCCGCATGGATAAGATCTGCCACTGCTTCGGCCTGAGCCAGATCAAACTGTCCGTTAAGGAAGGCTCGTTGGGTAAATTCTCCCGGCTTTGCAGGACGTGCACCCTTGCGGATAAACAGCTTGAGTACCTGGTTGATGATATAGGAAGATCCATGTGTGGAGATTTCCACTACATTTTCCTTGGTGAAGGATTTGGGAGCGATAAATAGAGAGACGAGAACTTCATCTATGATTTTGTCTCCATCTCGAATAGTGCCGAAGTGAATGGTGTGGGAATCCTGCTCCTCTAGGTTTTTACCATAAAAGACCTCGTTGGTAAGCTTAATAGCATTTTTGCCTGAAAGGCGAATTACGGCAATGGCACCTACACCTTGTGGTGTAGCTAGCGCTATGATGGTGTCATTCTGCTCTGAAAGGGGAAAACTCATTTTGCGCCGATTCCATTATCTACGATTTGCCCCAATCCATCGAGAAACTGAACGGGCTGTCTATATCCGGGTAGCTGGGTAATATTCCTTAGGGTAGGATCGATGATTACAAAGTTGGGATAGGAGTTCACGCGCATTGCTGCTGCCATTTTTGCCTCAGTATATTCTTTTCCTTTGAAGTCAAACTTACGCTTGTTGTCCTCAGCGTTCATTTTGACGGCATAGAATTTCTCATTGATGTAGTTGACTACAGCCGGATCGGTGAATGTTTCCTTATCCATTTTTTTACACCACCCACACCAGTCGGTATATACATCGATCAAGAGCATTTTCGGGTTGGCCTCAGTAGCGGCTACTGCCTCTTCAAATTTCAGCCATTCAATTTTCTCCTGAGCTTGCGCAAATGGAGCTGTTAATAGAATTAAGCCTATGATTACTATTTTTTTCATGCGTTTAATTTTCAATTCTCCAACGGCTTTGGACTAGTGGAAGTTCCGAATACCCAGCCCGGTTTGGTACTAGTGAGTAGGGCACTTCCCAGAAAGACTACTCCTCCCACGGCTACCATCATCCCGGCGATGGAACTATCCACCAAATATGCCATGTAATATCCGGCAATGGAAATAAAAATACCCAATACACAGGTAAGTTTGATCAAGGAGCTTAGTTTTTTGGTCCATAGGAAAGCTGTGGCAGGTGGGACTACTAGCAGAGCCACCACCAAGATGGCACCGACTGCCTCGAAGCTGCTGACTGTAGTATAAGATACCATACTCATCAATGCCAGGTTGATCGCTCCTGCAGGAAGGCCTATTACCAGGCCGAAACTTTCATCAAAACTTGTAAGTTTTAACTCTTTGTATAACAAGACTATAAATATGCATACCAAAACCAAATTCAACAATGCCAGGTAGGTGATACGTGGCCCCATACTGAAACCGGAATTAGTAATCCAGAGATCAATCGGGAGATAGGCTATTTCCCCATATAACACGCATTCCTGATCCAGGTCCACTTTATAGGCGAGCATATTAATGAGGATTATCCCAATGGAAAAAAGCAAGGTGAAAGTGATTCCTATAGATGCATCAAGTTGCACTTTGGCTTTTGTTTTGAGCCAGTTGATGATTAAGGTGGCCATAATACCGAGCAAACCTGCACCTATAATGACCTCAAGTCCCCGCTGGCTTCCGGATACAAAGAAGCCTATGACTATACCCGGCAGTACGGCATGTGAAATCGCGTCGC
The DNA here is from genome assembly GCA_965651895.1 of uncultured Algoriphagus sp. Lineage (GTDB taxonomy): Bacteria > Bacteroidota > Bacteroidia > Cytophagales > Cyclobacteriaceae > Algoriphagus. The sequence continues at coordinate 4,788 of CBFGUY010000074.1, forward strand.
CAGTCATGGACATTTTACGGAGCATCATAAATACACCCAATAGTCCGCAGGATATAGAAATCAGGGATGCGGTAAAAATGATCAGAAATGCGTTTTGGTCAAAGCTCATCGGTGTCGCGGGGGATAGTCTCTTGGTGAGGATCGAGTTTGGGATAATTTAGCCTGTTTTCTAGTAGAGCTTCCAGTTCCGGTGTAAGGATATGCTCTAGTTTTTCGGCAGAGTCATGCACATGGTCTGGGGCAATATTCATGTATTCATTGAGATAAAGTTCCCAAAGCCTATGCAGTCTCACAATACGTTTTGCTTCAGATTTACCTGCTGTAGTGAAGGTTATATCCAGTTGATTTCCAGTAATAAGACCTGATTTAATTAATTCATCGATTATATGTCTTGTTTTCCTTTTTGAGGATGAAAAAGACTGATAGATTTCTTCTATGGGGTAAGTGCTCTTTCCACTTTCCAAACCATGGTAAATAAGCTTCAATATATGATCTTGGTGTGTTTTTTTCAGGTAATGCTTTCTGGCTATAAAACGTGAGACCACTCCTTTCCTTGGAGCAAAAAGGAAGGAAATTATAGCAAGAAATGAAAGGCTTACTACCACCCAGGGGCCTGTGGGCATCTGAGGGATTACAAAGGAGATGTAGGTTCCGACGATGCCAGATATAGCAGCGAATAATCCGGCTACAACCAAAAGTCGCCCAAGCCTATCCGTCCAGAATCTGGCAGCAGCTCCGGGCGTGATCAGCAGTGCGGCCATCAGCACTACTCCAATGGCCTGAATTCCGATAACTACCGCCAAAATCATCAGTACATTAAAAACCAACCGGATTGTCCCCATGGGGTAACCAATGGATCTACCAAAGTCGGCATTGAATACCAGCATGGAAAATTCCTTGCGGAATGCTGTCAATGTGACTATGATCAACAATGCCAGCCCTCCATAGATGTAAAGATCTTCTTCCAGAATGGCTATGGCATTGCCGAAAATAAACTGGTTGAGACCTGCCATTTCAGGGTTTCCAGACTTTTGAATAACAGTCAGAAGCACTATTCCGAATCCGAAGAATATTGATAGGATGGAGGCGATGATCGCGTCGTCACTTAATCTTGTGTTGCCTTTGAGCCAGGAAGTGAGAAAGGTGGCCAGTGCGCCGGACAGAAATGCCCCGGAGACTATATATAGAGGGTTTTTTTCACCAGCCAGTATAAAGCCCAGACAGATGCCTGGCAACACCGCGTGCGAAATTGCGTCTCCCAACAGGGCTTTTTTATCCAGAAAACTATAGGTACCTACATAGGCAGACCCAATGCCCAAAAGCGTGATTCCTAACACCACGAATGCAATGGAGCTGTCTTGAAAAGTGAAGAAATATACAAAGTCACTCATGTCAGCTTTTCAGAGGGTTAAAGTCCTTTTGTCTTATAATATCGCTGACTTTGGTGAGCAGGTTGAGTTTGCCTCCATAAGTCTTGCGGAGCAGTTCTTCTGTCACCACATCGGTTTTTGGACCGGAAGCAACCAGGTGAAGGTTCAGCATAATGATCCAGTCGAAGTAATTCATCGCAGAATGGATGTCGTGATGGACTACCACTACGGTTTTTCCAGCGGCGGTCATTTCCTTGAGCAATTGGAAAATGGCCGTCTCTGTCGCCATATCCACGCCGGCAAAGGGCTCGTCCATCAGGTATAAATCTGCCTCTTGCGCCAATGCTCTGGCAATAAACACTCGCTGCTGCTGTCCGCCGGAGAGCTCCGATATCTGCCTGCCTACGAAAGTTTGCATCCCTACTTTTTCAAGGCATTCCATGGCTATGCTCTTTTCCTTTTTTCCTGGTCTGCGAAAAAGGCCAAGTTTGCCGTAGGTTCCCATCATTACTACATCCAGAACCGAAGCGGGGAAATTCCAGTCCACAGATTCCCGTTGCGGGACGTAGCTGATGCGGCTTCTTACTTCTTTTAACTCCCGGTCAAAAAGTTTTACATGGCCTGCGGTACTAGGAACTAATCCCATGATTGCTTTAATAAGCGTGGATTTTCCGGCTCCATTGGGGCCTAGGATTCCAATCAGCTTTCCCGCAGGCAAACTTAGGTCAACATTCCATAGTACAGGAGTTTGGTCGTAGCTGACAGTGAGGTCATGTATTTCTAATATCGGGGATTCTACGTTTATGATCATAGTGTTAGGCTTTCAAAGATTACTTGCACATTGGTCTCTATCATTCCTATATAGGTTCCGGCAGGGGAGTCAACGGCTCCCAAACTGTCTGTATAGAGAGGCCCGGCAAGTCTGATTTGGTGGTTTTGGTTGGCACAGCCAGCGACTACGGCCTCTATGGCTTTGGGGGAGATGGTTTGCTCGGCAAAAACCGCATGGATATTACGCTCCACAATAAAGCTCACCAAGCCGGTCAAGTCTCTCAGTCCCGGCTCACTGAGTGTGGACAGTCCCTGTAGCCCCAGAACCTCTAGATTATAGGCTTTTCCAAAATAGGAGAAAGCATCGTGGGCGGTGATCAGGGCCTGGTTTGCTTTGCGGAGCTCTGCTATTTTGTCTATGGTCTCCTGATGCAAAGTTGCCAGTTGGGCCAAATAGCTTCTGCTGTTCTCACGGATTGCTGGCTCCCAGTCAGGCCTCCAGCGGATGATTTCCTCCGCGGCATGGGATAGGGCTTGGGACCAAAGTGAAACATCAAACCAGATATGCGGATCTACTGAGTGGGCTTCAGGTCCTGATCTTAGAAGTAAGTCTTGAGGCAGTTTCTCTGAGATATTGATCAGGTTTTGGCTGAAGTCCAGCTTTTCAAAAATTTCCGTCATTTTTCCTTCCAGGAACAGTCCATGGTAGATGACCAAATCTGCATTTTGCAATAAGTCCAAGTCCCTGACAGAGGCTTTATACAGATGTGGATCCACTCCTGCGGGCATCAATGAAACCACTTCCGCTTTTTCGCCGACTATATTCCTGATCCCATCTGCCAGGATACTGGTAGTGGCTACAATTTTTGGCTTCGCTCTTTCTTCCCGATTTTCAAATTTGCAAGCAAAAGAAAGTAGCAGTAGGGGCAATATCACCAGGAATTTTTTCATATGAATATAATTTGACTTTCAAAGGTCATATGGAATCTCGCATGGTGAATAATCATCCATCTGTGTTTCTTTTCCGATGTGCTCGATTTCATGACTGAATTGCCAGAATATTTGCTGCGACATCCTTTGACATAAAAAGCGTTTTCTTCTGATCGACGAGAATTTCCATGGATCCGTCAAACTCCACTTTGTCCAATATTTTGATCCTTGCTCCAATGTACGCACCCACTTTGTCAAGGTATTTAAGGAAGGCTGCCGAACTGTCTTTTACCGCTACGATCTGACCGGATTGATCTACTTCCATTTCGTTCAATGCTAGCCTTGGTCTGGCCCTTACATCCCCGTATTCATCAGGAATCGGATCGCCATGCGGATCAAATTTCGGGAAGTTCAAGTATGCGTCCAGACGCTGGATAAGTAGGGGGGACTGTATGTGCTCGAGCTCCTCTGCTACCTCATGGACTTCGTCCCAAGCAAACTGCAATTTATCCACAAGAAACACCTCCCAGAGTCTGTGTTTACGGATGGTCTGAAGTGCTTTCTTTTTACCTTCTTCTGTGATGTTGACTCCGTAATATTTCCGGTATTCTATCATCTCCTTTTCGCCGAGTTTTCTCAGCATGTCTGAAACGGAGGCTGGTTTAGTTTTCATCTCTGCAGCCACGTCATTGGTGGATACGCTTTTGGTGGCGCCGTCAGAAAGATGGTAGATGGCTTTCAGGTAATTCTCTTCAGCAGTGGTAAGGGTCATGAGTAAGATTTTTTACTATGGCAAATATAAAAATATATTTAGATATAGCTAAAAATATTTTAACCTATGGCTAAATCGAGTGTGGATAACCTATTTTCGAATGTGTTTATTGATTTAGTCGTGTTAAAAATAAAATTTAGTCAATACTAAAAATGGTTGTAGTGTTCTGAAAATGTGTGGTTTATTTATAGTTGTTTTGATGAGTCACAGGTTAAAATACCGATAACTGCCAGTTTCCATAAGTCGGAAATGGGTGTCAAAAATCAGGCATAGGTGGATAAGTGTGGATAGTAATCCACATTCAGATATGAACCTTGGTGTGGACTATAAGGAGGTAATAGCGGTGATGAATGCTTCGTGTTGGGATTTCCACAGGATAGATTCACCCGGTGTTTGGGTGAAATACTCTTGTTTAAGTGCTGCTTCAAAATTCTTGAGTGCATGGTCCAGGTCGTAAAAATCCATGGAAAACCCACCTGAAAACGGAGCTAAAAATTCTTCCCATTTTGGATTGAAGCTGATCAAAACAGGCAGCCCCAAGGCGGCGGATTCAAACAGCTTGGTCGGCATTTTATCCTTAATGGCGACTCTGTTTTGGTAGGCTAAAAGCGCAAAATCCACCGTCTGATATGCTGCGATAATCTGCTCATGAGGGACGGGGAAATTGGATGATTGAAGTTGGATTTGGGGAGTGTTTTCAACGGCTTTTTGTAGGGTAAACTGGAAGTCTGTGAGAGGACAGTGTCCGATAATTTTAAGTTCTGAAGCCGGGAATTTTCTGAGGATTTCCCTGAACCAAGCGATAGCTTCAAGCGTGCCAAAAGCAGGGGTGAGCGTCCCCGAAATCAAGAAAGAGTAACCATTTTTGTGCCCCACTCTGAAGGGGGAAATTGGCGTGATTTCACCTTCAAATTTATTTTCCAAAATCAGAAATGGAGATTTTTCAGGCATCTCTTCTACATAGCATTTTTCGGCAAGGAGATGTAAATCTATGTTAGCCATACTTTCCATCAAGCTGATTAGATACCCGGTTTTTCTTCTGGTTGGGCTGCTTAAAGTAGGGTTAAGTTCCAGGTTTTTCACGTAGTTTTCCTGGACATCATAGATTAATTTATACCCTAAATATCTCTTGAAAAAGGTGGCCAAGGGGAGATATTCATAGGTGCAGACAACCAGGGTTTTTGGACGTAGCTTAAAAAGCGTTCGGGTAAAATTCACCTGCGAAAGCACTCTTTTACTTATTGAATTCTGAGATGAAAACGAGGAATAGAAGTTTCCATCTTTACAATTTTCTTCAGGATTTTGTGAAAATCCCATAAAATATACCTGAAAAATCCCTGTTTTATGCAGCGAAAGGCCAAGCTTTCCCCAAGCTCGTGTATCTTTGACGGGCTTCAAGCTTGACGCGATCAAGACTGGAGTTAAGGAAGCTGATTTTTCACTCATTAAACGAAACTAACCAAAATAATGGAACTGAAAACAATCATTGAGCAGGCCTGGGAAAACCGGGAATTATTAAAAGAAGAAGCAACACAACAAGCAATCAGAGCAGTGATAGCTGACCTGGATTCAGGAGTACTACGTGTGGCGGAACCTGCTGAAGATGGTAACTGGAAAGTAAATGACTGGGTAAAGAAGGCGGTAATTCTCTATTTCCCTATCCAGAAGATGGCAACTATAGAGGTAGGGCCTTTTGAATTCCATGATAAAATGGCTCTCAAGACCGACTATGCCGCAAAAGGCGTCCGTGTAGTCCCTCACGCTGTGGCCCGATATGGTGCCTATCTTGCATCTGGGGTAGTGATGATGCCAAGTTATGTTAATATCGGAGCTTATGTGGACGGTGGCACGATGGTTGATACTTGGGCCACTGTGGGTTCATGCGCTCAGATCGGCAAAAATGTTCATTTAAGTGGAGGTGTAGGTATTGGTGGAGTATTGGAACCCATACAGGCAGCACCGGTGATCATTGAAGACGGAGCGTTTATAGGGTCTAGAGCCATTATTGTAGAAGGTGTTAGAATCGGCAAAGAAGCTGTGATCGGGGCAGGTGTCACCTTGACTGCTAGTTCCAAGATCATAGATGTGACCGGTTCTGAACCTAAGGAATACAAAGGCTTTGTCCCTGAGCGGTCTGTTGTGATTCCGGGATCTATTGCCAAAAACTTCGCCGCCGGCACTTTCCAGGTTCCCTGTGCATTGATTATCGGTCAAAGGAAAGCTTCCACAGATCTTAAAACTTCGCTAAACGATGCGCTGCGCGATAATAGCGTGGCAGTATAAACTAATTAAAATGAAAATGGGTAAACGGGCTTTATTGGCTCTATTTATTTCAGTATCACTTTGGTCTTGCTCGGAAAAGAAAACAAGTTCCGGAGATTCGTATTTCAATAAAGGGGCATACGAGGAGGCAGCAAGTGAATACACCAAGGAATTAAAATATAAACCGAATGATGTACGGGCTCTTTATAACAGAGGCAGGGCTTACGAGGAGTTGGGCAATAACCAAGATGCTATAGCGGACTTTGAAAAAGCACTTTCTTCAGATCCGAATAACTTCCAGGTCTTGCTCAGCTTGGCCAATGTGCATTATAATGAGAAAAACTACACCAATGCCTTGCTGTATTCAGATCAGGCAGCCGAGGTCTCAGGAGCACCGGCTATGGCTTCATTTATGAAAGCACGTGCTTTGCATCAATTGGGCAAGCCTGAAGAAGCGCTGAAAGCCTACGATAATGCTATTTCGGTAGATAAGAATTTTGGGCAGGCTTACTATAACAGAGGCTTGCTTAAGGTTGCTATGAAAAAAGTGGGATCCTCATGTGAGGATTTTCAATTGGCTTCAGCTTTGGAATATCCCGGAGCTGAGGAAGCGTACTCCAAATACTGCAAGTAATATTACGGCTGTCTAGAAAATAATGATTGTCACATTGAGCGAAGTCGAAATGGCTTAGTTAGCGTATAAAAGCCTTCGACTTCGCTCAGGCTGACAAAAACCTAATTATGAGATAACCTCATTTTTGTCGGACTTTGAATAAGTTTTTCGATTATTCATTTGAGGCTTTTCACTAGGATTTATAGCTCATGATGGTGAAGTTCCTCTTCATGAGTGCATATTACTTCTGAACTTAATTTTCCACTGCCACGGCAGGTTTCACAAGAGCTTATTTCCTTTAAATTTCCCTCACACACCGGACAAGTAAGCCTGCCTTTTCCATGGCATTTGTCGCATTCGTAATATTCGACGATTTTGAAGATGTTCACTTTGGTAATCATGCCCGAACCACTACAGCGACTACATCCTACTACTCCTTTGCCTTTGCAATAGTGGCAATCCTGTTCGAGTTGCCGATCTCCATGGCAGGTAAAACATGTTTTGAACCGGTACCCGCGACGGTCACATAGCTGACAATTCTGTATTTCTCTTAGAGGGGATTCCAGGCGCTGCTGCAATTCTTGTGCAGCTTTGTAGTATTCACCTGTAAATCCATTCAGTTCCAAGTACTTGTTGAGAAAATTGGATGAGTTGTCATACTGTTCGAGTTGGAAAAGGGTTTCTGCGAAAAAATAGGGCATTTCCTCAGGAAGAGGTTGGCCTGAGTCGATCATGTTTCGGAAAATAGAATTTGCCGTTTCATAATCATTTCTTTCAATAGCCGCTTTGGCAGCTTTCATCCAACGGTCGGTCTGCCCTAGGTTTGAGCCTATCTGGGCCAGGGCAACCTGGCTCAAAACCACAGTGAAAATCAAGCAAATCAGATAGAGGGGAGGGGAAAATTTAAAGCTCACAGGAACAGGTTTTATCTACTAAAGCAATAAAGGTAGAAGTTTCTTAATCGTAAAGTTAATGTTTCCAAAAAGCCAACACTATCATGAATATGTGAAATTGGTTTTGGCGAATTGATAATTGTCTTTATTTTAGAATGAAATTCTATTTAGACCTGACATATTCTAGGCACTATAAAGAATTTTCTATCAATTTACTTTAACCCTAAAATTAAACAAAGATGGGAAAATCAATTACAATGATCGAGAGTATTGGCCCGGCAATTAAAGAGAAATTAGCTTCTGCGGGAATTTCTACGGTAGAAGGTTTATTGGAGAAAGGAGCAAGCAAGTCAGGTAGAAAAGCTATTGCGGAAGCTTCAGGATTGAGTGAGGGCAGGATTCTGGATTGGGTGAATATGGCAGATTTATTCAGGATCAACGGTGTTGCCAGCCAGTTTGCAGAACTCCTCAAAGCTGCAGGAGTGGACACCGTAAAGGAATTACGGACTAGAAATCCCGAAAATCTGTACAATGCCCTCGTAAAAACCCAGGAAGAGAAAAAATTGACCAGGGTGGTTCCCGCCGCATCCAAAGTGGCTGACTTTATAGAACAGGCTAAGAATTTGGAACCCATGGTAACTTATTGAACTATATTCAATCAGGAAATTAGCAGAAACCTTTTTGCCCAAGGCATCAAGGTTTTTTTTGTAGTTTGCTTACTTAATCGGCATGAAAATGAGTAAAAAAGAAGAATTTATTGCCCACCTGGCAGAAGGCCAAAATTATAAAAATGATTTCATCACATTAGGTACCGGCATATTGGCGGGCGAACCTGTGACTGGAGCGCAGGTGAATATTGCATTGAAGACCATGAACAGGCATGGTCTCATCGCAGGAGCTACCGGAACCGGTAAAACAAAAACCTTGCAAGTGATCGCCGAACAGCTGGCTTTGAAAGGAGTTCCCTCGGTTTTAATGGACCTAAAAGGGGATCTCTCTGGACTTGCGCAGCCGGGTACAGCCAGCGATTTTATCAAGAACCGATCTCAGGCCATAGGAGTTGACTATGATCCAATAGGCCTTCCTATCGAACTGATGTCTATTTCGGAAGAAAAAGGAGTTCGGTTAAAAGCGACTGTTTCCGAATTTGGCCCTGTTTTGATTTCCCAGATCCTGGAACTTAACGATACCCAGCGGGGAGTAATATCTCTGGTATTCCGCTACTGCGATATACATCATCTGCCTTTGATTGATCTGAAAGACCTGAAAAGGGTACTTCAGTACATTACCAATGAAGGTAAGGCTTCTATTCAAAAGGAATATGGACAGGTTTCGGCGGCTTCAGTGAATACCATCATGCGGAAGATTATTGAGCTGGAACAACAGGGAGCAGAACGCTTTTTCGGAGAGAAGTCATTTGAGGTGGAGGACTTTTTGAGGATCAAAGATGGAAAAGGAGTGATATCCGTCATCAGGTTGACTGATATTCAAAACCGACCGAAGTTGTTTTCAACTTTTATGCTCAGCCTGCTATCGGAGGTTTACGAGACTTTCCCTGAGCAGGGTGATGCAGCTCAGCCCAAACTTTGCTTGTTTATAGACGAGGCACATTTAGTGTTTTCCAATGCATCCAAGGATCTTCTGGAAAAGATCGAGGCTATAGTCAAATTGATCCGTTCCAAAGGAGTAGGGGTGTATTTCTGTACGCAGACCCCGACAGATGTACCGGATAGCATACTGGGACAGCTGGGACTGAAAGTGCAGCACGCATTGAGGGCGTTTACTGCGAAAGACAGGAAGGCAATTACAAAAACAGCTGAAAACTACCCGGATTCTCCGTATTACAAGACTTCAGAAGTGCTCACAGCTATGGGAATTGGGGAAGCTTTGGTGACGGCTTTGAATGAAAAAGGGATTCCTACTCCACTGGCACATACTTTAGTCAGGGCACCGATTACCAGAATGGATATTCTGAGTCCCGAAGAAATCAATGCAGTAGTAGAGAATTCAGTACTTCTTTATAAGTATAACCAGGATATTGACAGAGAGAGTGCCTTTGAGCTATTAAACCAAAAAATGGATGATCTGGAAGAAGCACAGAGAAATTCCGAACTTGCGCCGCCTAAAGCAAGAACACAGACTACTAGAAAGGCGGTAAATGAACCTTCATTAATTGAGGAATTGAGCAAAAACACTATGGTGAGGCAAATGGGGCGAACGATCTTCAGAGAATTGACCAGAGGGATTTTGGGTTCATTTAAAAAAAGAAAATGAGTGCTTTAAATAGTTATTAAACAACAGGTTATATATTTTGAAAATTGGAATAATTGGGGGTGGGGCTGCAGGTTTTTTTGCAGCTATTCATGCTGCAGGTACGGGATCTGAAGTAATTCTTTTTGAAAAATCGCCCAAGCTTTTATCCAAAGTGAAGGTGTCCGGTGGGGGGCGGTGCAATGTGACACATAGGCCCATGGAAATATCCAAACTGGCAAAACACTATCCTCGGGGTGAAAAGTTTTTGAAACGGGTGTTTTCCAGATTCAAATCAGAAGACACAATAAGCTGGTTTGAAAGTAGAGGTGTGGCACTGAAAACTGAAGCCGACGGGAGAATGTTTCCGGTTTCGGATTCTTCACAATCCATCATCGATGCCTTGTTGACCGAAGCCCAAAAACTCAAAGTTTCCATCCGAAAATCCTGTGGTGTACAGAATATTATTCCGGAAGAACGACACTTTCTTCTAGATACAGATGAGGGTTTTATTCAGGTAGATAAGCTCATTGTAGCCACAGGTGGTCATCCTAAAATAGCTGGATATGATTTTCTTAAAGAACTAAATCACACTATTTTAGATCCTATTCCTTCACTTTTTACTTTTAATACACCGAAGGAATCCCTTCGGGAGCTGATGGGACTGTCTGTAGTCGATGGCTTAGTGAAAATCGAAGGGACCAAGTTGAATTATCGGGGGCCTATACTTGTGACACACTGGGGGGTAAGTGGACCTGCTGTCTTAAAATTGTCAGCATTCGGCGCACAGTGGCTAAAAGAGCACAATTACCAAGCTAATGCGCTGATCAATTGGAATGCGTCCTTTGGAGAAGAAGAATTTGGTTCCCATATCAGAAATTATATACAGGCGCATCCTAACCGCAAGGTGGAAAGTAATCCATTGTTTGATATTCCTTCCAGACTTTGGGAGCACTTTTGTACACGCGCCGCAATCGAGCCGCGGCAGTTATTTGGTACGCTTTCAAAAAAGCAAATTAATAAGTTGGTACAGAACCTTTTTTGCTATAATTTGAAAGTTGAAGGAAAAACAACCTTTAAAGAAGAATTTGTCATTGCCGGTGGAATCTCTTTGAATGAGGTGAATCCGGAAACTATGGAAAGTAAATATCACCCTAACCTTTACTTTGCCGGGGAAGTCCTGAACATCGATGGAATCACCGGAGGATTTAATTTTCAGGCTGCCTGGTCCACAGGATTTCTTGCTGGTATAGCCTCATCCCGCTAATATTATGGAACAACTTTACCCTGAACTGGATCTACTGATTATCAATATGTCTGAAGGTGATGAGTCCTTTCAGAAAGAATTGACACAGGCAATATATTTAGGGCTGCTGGAGCTTAAGGATATATATACCGAAGGCTCCATGGAAAAGGATGATGAAAAGATACAGCAGATACGCCATAAATTGAAGCCTACCCTCAGCATCTTTGAATTGACACATATCATAGATGAACTCCAGGTTGGCAAAGAAATCATTGAAAGCAGGGGATTTGACAATGCTTTGTTCCAATCCCACTTTAAAAATCTTCAGGTAAAACTGGATGCGGCCATTCGACGCGTTTACGAACTTACTTTATAACAAAAAAAGGAGCTGACACCCGCCGCTCCACTTTTTAAAATGATTACCCTATGAAGATTTTTTCTGTTGTAAAAGTAGGTGATACATGTAGAATGGATTTTAAGAGAAGATGAATTTCATGTGATTATTTTTTTTCTTTTAAAGGCCATATAGCCTGTCCCGTCCGCTGCGGCGGATCGGGAGAATCTCGCACCTGCCTGCCGATAGGCAGGTGGTTATATTCATTTCAGTTTGTGTTGCTTTAGACATGCTTGATTTCATGTAAAGCTTTTATTTTTGCTTCTCCATGGCAATCATCAACTCTACCTACAAAGGCCCCCCGGTATATCTATTCAATGGTCATCTGGAAACAGTCATCCCAAGCCTGTTCAGGAAAATTACGGATGTAGTATATGAAAGGGAGAAAATCCCCACTCCTGACGGAGATTTTCTGAATCTGGACTGGTCTTCTGTCGGCAGTTCCCAATTGCTTATTGTGTCCCATGGGTTAGAGGGAGACTCTGGAAGACACTATGCCAGAGCGTTGGTTAAACTGTTTAATTCCAGTAATGTAGATGTCTTGGTCTGGAATAACCGTTCATGTGGTGGGGAGATTAACCTTACCCCGGTTTTGTACCATCATGGGGCCAGTTATGATCTGGATACTACTGTTTCCCATGTGCTGCAAACACGGAACTATGAGGAAATATATCTGACAGGGATAAGTATGGGAGGTGCCCAGACGCTTAAATATCTTGGAGAGAAGGGGAATGATTTGCCTGCTGCTATCAAACGTGCCGCAGTTTATTCCACTCCATGTAATCTGCTATCCAGTGCGAATACCTTGAAATTTAAGAGTAACGCATTTTATAGAAATAGATTTTTGGGAAAACTCAAAGCTAAGATCCGGGCCAAAGCAGTACAGTTCCCGGAGTTGATAGACCTGGACTTATTGGAAAGAGTCAATGATTTTGATTCCTTCGATACCTTTTTTACCGCCAGATTGCATGGGTTTAAGGATGCAAGAGATTTCTACACTTCAGTAAGCGCTGATAAGTGGATGCCTGCCATAGAGATACCCGCGTTGGTGATCAATGCGCTTAATGACCCATTACTAGGGCCGGAGTGTTACCCGGTAGCATTGGCGGAAAAGAGGGCAGTACTTACATTGGAAATGCCAAAAAGGGGAGGGCATACCGGGTTTGTAGTTAGTGGCAACGAGTTTACCTGGGCGGAATACAGAGTCCGGGAATTCCTCTTAAATGGGGGCTAGACCTTGAGGGATTTATTATATTGTAAGCTTATTCAACAAAAGAAGTGTTATGAGAAACGTATTTTTCGGCAGCCTGCTGTTGCTATCATTAGTGACATTTTTTCTGATGTGGTATTTCCAGTTTGTACAGTTCAAATTCGGATACTTCATATTGGGAATTATTGTTTTACTCTTTGCTTTGGGAATCTATGATGTCAATCAAAAATCCCATGCTATTCTACGAAATTTTCCTGTTGTAGGGCATTTTCGCTACTTGTTGGAGAAAATAAGCCCGGAAATCCAGCAATATTTTATAGAGACCAACACAGACGGTACACCATTTAGCAGAAATATCAGGTCACTGGTTTACCGCAGATCAAAAAACGTCAATGATACCCATCCTTTTGGAACCCAGCGGGATATTAATGGAGAAGATTATATTGGACTTCGGCATTCTATCTATGCTGTACACACACATGATGAAGATCCCAGGGTTACCATAGGAAACGATTCCTGTAAGCAGCCCTATTCATCTTCCATTTTCAATATTTCTGCGATGAGTTTTGGGTCGTTGAGCTCCAATGCGGTGAGGGCATTGAACCTGGGGGCAAAGAAAGGCGGTTTCTCCCACAATACAGGAGAGGGAGGAATCTCGTCACATCACAGGATGGGTGCCGACTTGGTTTGGCAGATTGGCACAGGTTATTTTGGGTGCAGGGATGATCACGGCAATTTCAGCGAGGAAAAGTTTGCGGAGAAGGCAAATTGGCCGGAAGTCAAAATGATAGAAATCAAAATTTCCCAAGGTGCCAAGCCGGGACACGGAGGAGTGCTTCCGGGTGTGAAAAATACAGCGGAAATCGCTGAAATCCGGGGAGTATTGCAGGGAACGACAATTCTTTCTCCTCCCGCCCACAGTGCATTTACAAATGAAGGGGAACTTCTGGATTTTATCTCTAAACTCAGAGAGCTTTCCGGAGGAAAACCCATAGGCTTCAAATTGTGTGTGGGTAGGACGGAAGAGTTTATTTCCATCTGTAAGCAGATGGTAAGTAGAAATATATATCCGGATTTCATTACTGTGGATGGAGCAGAAGGAGGAACCGGTGCCGCCCCGTTGGAATTCTCAGACAGTGTGGGCTTGCCGCTGGAGCCTGCTCTTATTTTTGTGAGGATGACTCTGGAAAAATTCCAGATCCGGGATCAGATCAAAGTAATAGCTTCCGGTAAAGCCA
>CBFGUY010000075.1:0-18509 GCA_965651895.1 uncultured Algoriphagus sp.
TATTAGCAGGTACTGTTTTCATTGCCACCAATTTTAATGATAAAACTAAAAACTTACTAAAACGGTGTTTTCAAAAACCATTTCAGTCCGTTTTTTCAAACTCAAAGTCTATTTGCATACCTTCTCCGGCCACTAAAGCGTTTATGTTTTCGCCGTTTTTCCAATAGTTGATTTTATTGGGGAAATCCAAGGTGTCGTGGGTAAAGGTGAACGTATCCTTTTTTAGTTCAGCCAAAGAAAAGGAGATAAATGTGGCTTCATCCGGTGTTTTTACCAGCAAATTCCATTGACCGTCTTGCTGGACGATTTTCATACTTTCCTGGTTGATCGTGTCTCCATCTTGCATGGTAAATCCGATCCCCGAATATTCCGTCGCACTTATTTTATCCCAGTTTTCAAAGGTTTCCATGCCGGCTTCCTCGTTGAGGCGTTTCCATTTTCCGGTAAGCCAGTCAAAATTTTCCGCCATTTCCTTATTGGTAAGGTTGGCTGCGTTTTCGTTAGATCCATTTTGGGATTTTTCTTTCTGGTCACAGGCGGTAGCCAATACAATTGCAGTGAGTAAAATGGCGGTTTTTTTCATAATGTTGGCTTTTGTATATACATCATTTAGTTAGCTATTGATCCTTCATTTTCAAATCTTTTTAGAATCAGGCTCTCCCAAATTATCAATAAAGAATCTCATACTGAGGGGAAATATAATTACAAATCCATTCTTTTACCAGCCCTGAGCTATAGGGTGAGCTGTTGTCTGCTCTCTTTTCCACTGATGATATCAAGCGTGTCATTTACAAAATCGGTTTTCCCAAGTACATAAGAACCTCTGCCATTCTTGGGTTTAGCAGCTAATTCTAGTTTTAAAGCATCATGTTTTTTGCTCCTTCAATCAATGGGGTTTTTTCATTGTATGCCTTTTTTTAGCCCTAAATGGACAGCGTCTTTCAACTATAGGCGGCACCCCAAGTAAGTCTTTCTGGCTCCATCGGATTTCCTTGATACCTCTTTATCTCAGTAAAAGAAACAAAGTTTGTCCTATATCCTACAGAACGCTTTTAAATTCGTTCACAAAGTTTTAGTATTCGTATCGATCCATACGGATTCTAATGTTCTGCCTACGAATGTAGATTCTACCATCTATACTTTCCTGAAATTTCACAACTTGTGCACAAATTTATAGAACACGATGAATCGTATTTACATACTTATCTTTTTTTCAATCCTGATAATTGTGAGTGGCTGTTCGCAAAATGGCATAATGAACAGCGAATCAAAAGAAGACTATTCAAACCATTTGAAAGGATTGTCAGGCAAACAGCTTGAACAACAATTGACAAAAGACGCTGCTTCCCTAAATAGCGTTTTAGATTCTTTAAAAGGATTTCAGTTCTACTATATGATCGGTTTTGGTATAGGTGGAGGTGATGAAGGAACTTTTGATGCAGGCTCTGCACCGGCTTTTGTTTTGCCTCAAAAGGATTCCATTGAGGAAGATTTTAACCACCTTGACCGAAAGTTGTATTTCGAGCAGACCATTGCCCTTCCCGAACCGGGATTTGAATTTTTACCCGGTTACAGTCAGGAAGCTTTTAGAAATATCGGGGTGGCCGACCTGAAGATCGATGTGAGAAAAATATACAGTAAGGATCAAGAAGTGTCTTCCAACGATTTGAAATTGGCCCGGGCAGATAGTGTGCAGGTACAAGCGGTTTATCGTTATCCGTCCCAGTTTGATACACTTGTAATTGATTTTAAAGAGAAGAAGGATGTGTCTTACGGTTTTCATACCATCGAGCTGGACAGGGTGGGGAAAAGAAAAATCTCGTTCAGCGTGCCGCTCCAGCTTTCCGCAAAGGTTTTGGACTATCGCGGGGTAACACCGGATGGCGTGATGATTGCGTCCAATGCTTTTTCCAAGTTTCCCATCACAGCTATTGACGCAGGCATCGAAGAGAACTTACGCTCCTTAAGCAAGGCATTTACATCCAAAGACAAAGAAAAGGCGATACAGCAATTGGAAGAAAGTCCGGAGCAGGTTTTACGGTATGTGCAGCAACTGGCTGCCTTACAAAAAGACTTTTCGACGTATGAAAAAACGGAATTTGAGGATGATTTTGAGGAATTGGATGTGATGAAAACCTGGGTAGAGAAATACCAAGATGTTCTGAATGTCAATACGATGCAATACGAGATTTCATTTCCCAACGAGGTGACACAAATCCATTTGTATATCGCCACGGCATACGATTCTATCAGCAGGGACTTTGTGGCGGTAAATACATCTAGCGAGCCACTCGAATACGATGTTTATTTGGATAAAAGCAGCAATAAATATGGAATTGTTCACAATGGGCAAATCATTATTCCTGCTGCTTATGAAAATCTGAAAACTCAAAACGGTACTTTTTTTACCGAGCGAATCAAGGGCGATTTCTTTACCTACCAACTGGATGTTGAGAATAAAAAGCTGAACAAAATTCCGGGCAACGTGACCTTTTATGTCACACTGGACGATGATTTTTATGTGTTTCATAATGAAGATAGATATGTAGGGATATTGGACAAAAACCTGAAAGAAGTGCTACCATTTCGATTTGACGAAGCAATGCTTTGCGGAGATCTATTTGTAATGACGGTTTCACATAGAGGTAGGCAGTACAAGGAGTTTTACACCAAAGCCGGAAAACAAATCACTATCCCCGAAAAAATAACCAGTGCTGATTGTGGTGAGGGCTATGTTGTGCTAACGACCCGGGATGGAATATCGGGCGCGATCAATAAAGAAGGTAAACTGACCGTACCCTTAGAATACTACATTGACGCTCATTACGACAGGCTTTCTGATAAATTGGTTGCCTATCAGACGGTAGTTGGAACCGATGCAACGGTGGGCATCATCAATGTGGAAAGCGGTGAAATCATCGTGCCTGCCGAAAATGGCTTCGATATTATTGGCAGTTTTTATGAAGGATTGGCTCCGGTAGATTTTATGCCCGGATACCAACGGCAAATGGGCTATATCAACGAAAAAGGCGAAACGGTCATTCCGGCACAATTTTCAGGAGCTACACCATTCTATAACGGTCTGGCTTGTGTTACAACAGCCGATGATAAGATACACCTGATCAATAGAAAGGTGCAAATCATCAAAACGTTCCCGGATAGGGAAGCAAAGGACGGCTATTCATTGGAAAATTATGGCGTCCAAAGGATGTGGAAAGAGCTGGTCTATTACAATATCAACGATAAATATTATGATCATCAAGGAAACCCTTTGGCACAGGAAATCATCGATCAAATTGAAAACAACTAATACGATGAACTGTAATAGATCAAATACCATTCTTTTTATCCTCATTTGTTTTATGTTCCAAGCCTGCGGGCAACAAGTGCAATATGGCAAAGAACCTTTGTCGTTAGAAGATTTTTATTTCAACCTTGATCTGAATCAGTTCTTTCAGGACGAAAGTATCTTTCGTTGGAATAATGAAGATGGGTTTATGGTTTCCTCAGAAGATGTCAGGCTGGAAAACGATTCCCTGATGCCTGGATTTGTCCAATATAGTACGCGAAGCCGGTCTGAAAGCAGCCCATTGGCCCGATATGCAGGGGTGGCATTTGATGATTTGGGACTCCTTGCTGATTGGGACGATGAAAAAATTATGATGGTTTGTGGTTCTTCTGAATATAAAACCACTGAAGAGATTATGACAATCATCAACCAACTGAAAAAAGAATATGGTGCTAATCCCGAGTTGCAAAAAGGTGGTTTTTCCAGAAACAACACCTTGTACCTGATTTTTGAAGAGGACGATAAAGTGATTCAGTTTGGCATAAACCTTCCTGATGTAGATTTTATAGAATGGCCGGAACGGAATCGCGGCAACAGCTTCTGGGGCGATGATGACAACGAAGAGGAGGGGCCGGAAAAAGTAGTGCTCGATGAAAAAATAGAAAAAAAGATAGAGCAAAAGCTCCAAGAAAAAGAAGAAAATACCTGTTTCCTTTTTATCACAACACCTGAAATGACGGAGGCAATGAAAGCACAAAGCGGCCGCTCTGGCTTTTTGGTGAATTACTGGAGGGATTGATAGAAAAACTCCAGTGGTATCCTAGATGTGATTTCAACTAAAGTGCTTAGAATGAAAGTGAAACAATAAAGTAGAGGTAAATGATATGCTGAAAAACAAGTATATAAAACAGGGTGGTAAATTAAAAGCTTGGGTATCTGGAAATGATCTGGAGGTTCTGTATATATCCTACGGATCAGTGTTGTCAACATGCAATGGGTGGTGAATTGACTAGGATAGGTGCATTTTATTTATCCCCATCTACATATACGGGTTAAAACCTGACGGATATTTATCTAGGGTTGGCGATCAGTGTGGTGTCTACTAATTTAGCGGTATAATTTAAACCCAACTGAAAATGATATTTTTCTACGGCACCCGGAGTACACATCTCAAGACTTCCCCACTAGAGGATCCCCAAGTACAATGTCAGCATTGCCATACGGCAGGAAGTATGACCATGAGTGTTTTTGGGAAGTATGCGCATTTCTTCTGGATCCCTCTGTTTTCGATTGGAAAGACCGGGGCAACCCAATGCAACCATTGCAAACAGGTGCTCCGCAAGAGAGAACTTTCCCCACAGCTGAAAACCACTTATCAAGAGTTGAAGTCATCCACAAAAACGCCTTTTTGGTACTTTTCTGGACTAATACTTCTTATTGCGCTGTTTGTAATGCCGTTGCTAGTATCGATGCTTTCCAGGATTTTTGAATAACATTACTTTCTAGGTATGGATCACTCTGGTGTTTTCTTAAGAGATGTAGCTTACTGGAGCAAAATCTAAAAAGGAAGCCGCATTCAAAGTCAATAAAAGAAGAGTTTCTTATATGCTAGAAAAGAACAACAACTTTCAAGTAAGCAAAAGATGATCAGAACACTTATAATCGAAGACGAACCGGCTATTAGAAAGGAAATTGAGTGGCTCGTAGGCAAGGAGGAGGACTTGGAGTTATTCGGTTCGGCTGCTAACGTAGCAGCGGCTTTGGAATTGATCAATACAACAAATCCTGAATTGGTGTTGATGGACATCCAATTGACGGACGGAACTGCTTTTGATATTCTGGGGAAAATGGAGAAAATACCTTTTCATATTGTTTTCATTACGGCTTACGATCATTATGCCATCAAGGCCATCAAGTACGGGGCATTGGATTACTTGCTGAAACCTCTGGACGAAACAGAATTGCAGGCAGCATTGGGAAAAGTCAGAAGAGAACATTTGGACGAAACTATACAACGGCAGCAGGTGAAAATAGCCCAATCCCAATTGGAAAAGAATGAGCTAGACTTGGAAGACCAGATTGTACTGCATACGATGGAGTACCTTCAGCTACTGCAGCTCAAGGAAATCATCTATTGTAAAAGTGAGGGCAGTTACACCACGTTCATATTGACGGACAAGCGGGAAATCATGGTTTCCAAACCCTTGAAGCACTACCATGAGCTGTTGCCCGAAAAGTGGTTTTTGCGCCCCCACCAGTCTTATCTGATCAATACCCTGTATATTGACAGGTATATAAAAACAGGGTATATCATCCTGAAAGACAAAACATCAATCCCCGTTTCTGTTCGTAAGAAAGAAGTGGTATTGCAGAAACTGATGAATGGTTGATCCAACCATTCATCAGTTTCTATACAAAGCCCGGAGGTAAGAAATGAGCTTTTTAAATAAATATGATCTGTTAAAACAGGTTTCGGTGATGTTGGTTTTGGTCTTCTTGTCTTCTTGTGAAAAAGAAGTTACGGATAAGAAACAGCTTAGGTCAGATGCTCTGGAATCACTGAAAGAACTTGAAAAGGAAGGTCAAAAACTCTCCGGTGATGAGCAAACGGTTTTTTGGCAAAAAAGACTTACTCAAAAACCCTATTCGGCAGATTCAGTATTAATGGCCCGTATCCATTATCGTCTGGCAGGATCATATTATTACAAGGGTGACCTGGATTCTATTAAATGGCACATGCGTAAGGCTTGGGATCTGATGGAAAGCCAAGATGGTTATACAGAAATGACAGCTCTGTTATATTATGGAGAAGGAAACATAGCCACTATAGAGGGGAATCTACATCAGGAGAATTATTACTTTAACCATGCTTCCCAGATCATATTTTTAGACAGTCTGATTGGTTTGACCCCGGTTCAGATAGCCAGTTTGTATATGGCTACAGCCCAGTCAGATGCCCGCCTGGGGCAGTATAAGCAGGCAATGGAGTGGAACAGAAGGGCGATTAAAACATTGGAATATGAGGCAGCTCCCGCAGCACTTCAGTTTAGGGCATTCAGACAATTGGCCAATAATTATCGTTTATCAACCGACGATACCGATTCGACTTACCATTATATGCAAAAAATGGAAGCTCTCGTGCGGCAGTACCCGGATCAGATCAATCCCCGCTTTTTGTATGATGAAAAAGCACATTATTTCACAAAAATCGAACAGCCGGATTCTGCGGTGGTTTATCACCTCAAACTATTGGAAATAGACAGGGAGACAATTGAGGCTGCCAATCCTCATCCTAGCTTTTTTTCCAACTTATTCAGGGACTATGTTTATTTATCAAATGGCTACTTGAAGTTGGACAAACAGGAGCTTGCATATCAATACATGCAGGAAGCGACTCGGTTTTTACAGGAGGAAGAAAAATACTTGACAGATGCTGATTACGTCCTGTATCAGGAAGCTTTGGTGGATTATTTCTTTTTGACCGGGCAATATGAAAAAGCATATCAAGAGTACGGCCGACTTCTGGACAAAAACCAAAAACTTTATGAAAATGAATATGCACAATCGATCGCAGAGATGTCCACAATATATCAGCTTCAAGCCAATGAAAGACATATTTTGGGGTTGAACCGGCAGGTGCTCCTTACGGAAAGCAAATTGGCCCAAAACCGCTTACTGCTAATCATATCAGCACTCTCTGCTTTGCTGGCCATTGCGATTGTGGTGATATTGTATATTGGTAGAAAACAGTTAAAACTTAAGGAAGAAAAAGAAAAGGTGCAGCTGCAAAAAAGTGCGATAGAATTGGAACAACGTCTGCTTCGGACACAGATGGAACCTCATTTTATTTTCAATACTCTCTCAGCATTGCAGAGTTACATCAGGATAGAAGAAAAGGAAAAAGCACTTCGGTATCTGAATAAATTCAGCCGGCTATTGCGTAACAGTCTGGAACTTTCTAGGGAAAGCCAGGTACCCTTGGAGGACGAGATTGAGACATTGGAGTACTACTTGGAATTACAGCGGATGCGTTATGATGAGAGTTTTGATTTCAAGATCAATAAGCCAACCGGTGAGGATCCCTTGCACCTATTGATTCCTCCGATGCTTATCCAGCCGTTTGTTGAGAATGCTATTTTGCATGGGGTAGCCAATGCCACAGGGCAGGGAATGATTACAGTGTCATTGAGTCTTCACAAAGAATCACTTTATGTGAGCATTATTGACAACGGCCCGGGAATCAAAGCTGTAAAACAGAAACCTGATGGTAAAAAGAAATCCCTCTCCACGACTATAAGCCGGGAGCGTTTGGAAATTCTGGCCCGTGCGAAAGGGGTAATGATCCAGGTAACCATATTGGATAGGCATGAAATGGACAGTACCCTTACAGGTACTCAGGTAGAGCTGATTATCCCACTGGTGAGGGACTTTTGATCATACAGCTATCTTGTATAATAATAGAGCGTACATATTCAGGGATTCTCAGGGCTTATGTGAAAAGAAGCCTTTTCCTAAAACAGTCATACGCAACTTGTGATAGATAGTCATAAAATTTTATCCATATATCAACTTTAATTCAAAATAATTGGTTTAGACACTTATAACTTGGATTTTACTATTATGGATCTGGAACAGACAGTGGGAATACAATCATTTCTTGATTTTACACTTTTGATTGAAAGATGGAAGGAACTTGCAGATAATACCCACCCCCGCACTTGTCTTTACCATGATTACTTAAACAGGATTCAGAAATTTCCTGAGTTGTTAAAAAATGATATTGATCCCCTGATCTTGAACAATGAAGAAAACAGGTTGGGGTTTGGGGTGATCCTAAGTTCCTTAATCCCACTTTCCGGTCAGGATGAAAAGAAGATTTTGGCTATATCAAAGCCTTTTGATTACAATCCAATTTATGCAACACCAGCTTTTTCAGAGCAGTTTTTAACCCATGACAAATCAATAAAACTTCCTGATAACCTGGATTATGAGCAGGTCTCCTTTAATAAAACAATTCAAATCTATGCCAAGATTTTAAGCCAGTTATATGGAATACAGATAAACCAGTTTCCTCCCATGGTCTTGAAATTCAGAGGGACAAATGGGGTCAACAGACACTATCAGATTCATTTTAATACCCAGTTTGTTCGGGTAGTGCCGAAAGTACCTCTTCCGCAAATTCATGATGAATCAGAGTTTTGTAAAATTTGCCAACCACACGAATTTGACCTTGACCGGTTGAAGGCCTTGCTTCCGCTGGACATGTTTGAGTTTCATGGGTTTGTCATGATGGAAGCCAATGATTTGACAGTGGCACAAAGTGTGGCAACTCTTAATGCCGCTGTCTTGAAACAGGATGAAGTCAGTTCCGGAGAGTTTATGCTCATCGTTGAAGACGCTGTGAAGAGCCTACTGGACCGCGGAGAGTTAAAGATCGGGATAGCCATTCTTCAGAATATATCCGGTAGGGTTATTATGTCAGAGAGCCGCCTTGCCTATAGCTTTCTTGTCAGGGAACTCTTGGTTTTCGGAAGTGAAGGCCCATACCATGCGATTGTGGATTTTCTTTCAAAAGTAGATAATCCTGTTTTCTTAAAAGACATGCAGGAAAATACAGATGATTCGGAGCTGGTCAGGCTAATGGTAAACTTGGGGCTACAGGAAATAATCCTTTATCCGCTTCGCCACAACGGAAAGCTGGTAGGTGTTCTGGAAATCTGTTCTGAGAAAAAGGGGGTTTTTGATCCATTGATGCTTCATACCCTTAACTATCTGGCTCCGTCACTTTCCCTTGCCCTACACAGACAGGCTGAGAATCTGGATCACAAGATTAAGGCTATAATCCGTAAGAACTTTACCGCCATTCATCCCGTGGTAGAATGGAAGTTCGATGAAATTGCCCTGGATTATGTCCTGGAGGAGGAGGAGGGTAAAAAACCTGAAATCCAACCGATTTTGTTTAAGGATGTATATCCATTATATGCCGCAGTAGATGTTAAAAATTCATCTTTTGAGCGGAACAAGGCTATCCATGATGATTTTGTGATCCAACTTGATAAGGGGAAAGAGATTTTAAAACTTGCCAGAAGCCTGCACTATTTGCCACTCCTTGATAGCCTGATAGACCAGATAGAGGAGTACAAGCGGCGAATCAATCTTATCTTACTCAGTGAAGAAGAAGTCAGGATTACCGAGTTTTTCCTTCGGGAACTGGAACCTACTTTTGTCCATTTAGGTGAGACTTACCCGGATTTGAAAGAAGAGGTGAGATCGTATTTTGATGCGCTGGATCCTAAGCTATCCATTATAAGCATCCATAGGAAGGCATTTGAAATGAATCTTCAGTTTATTAACCAAACGATAGGGGCTTTTTTGGATGAGCAAGAAGCTATGATCCAAAAAATTTACCCGCATTATTTCGAAAAGTTTAAAACTGACGGCATTGAATACAATATCTACATCGGCCAGTCTTTGGTAAAAGATCAGAAGTTTGATTTGATGTACCTCAAAAATCTAAGGCTTTGGCAACTTCAGAGTCTGGTGAAAATCGTGAATCTTATAGAAGAAAAGAAGGTGAAATTTGATAATCCGCTGGAAATCACCCAGCTGATCCTTGCGCATAGCACTCCTATTTCAATCAGTTTTAGGTTGGATGAGCGGAAGTTTGATGTGGAAGGAGCCTATAACATCCGCTATGAAATCATGAAAAAGCGTATTGATAAAGCGTTGATATCAGGAACTCAGGAGCGGCTGGTACAGCCGGGTAAAATAGCCATAGTTTATTCACAGCAGCGGGAAGCCAGGGAGTACTTGGACTTCATTACTTTTTTGCAGAATAAAGGTGACCTGCAAGACCAGGTTGAGGAGTTCGAGTTGGAAGAGATGCAAGGTGTCCATGGACTTAAGGCACTAAGGGTAACTGTCGCTCCTAAAATGGCTAACGGTATAGATAATCCATCAAAACTGATATCCGAAAGTGAAAAAGGGTAGGAATTCTTCCTCATTGAAGCCTACGGAAAACGTAGCGACCAACTGATTTAGAGGAGCCAGCCACAGCCCGGCTCCCAAGGAGTTGTGCCACTTATCCGATTGCTCGTTTTTTACCCAAACACGTCCTATATCATTGTATGCCAAAATCCCTACAGTGGCAGGAAGTAGATAAGTTTTTAAATTGAAAAGTCGGATTCTGACTTCAGTATTGTTGTAAAACACCGCGTCACCGTTAAATCTAAACCTTCTGTAACTTCGGAGATTGTCCAGCCCGCCCAGAGTCTGGCCCTGGAAATATTCATAACCACCCCAGTTTTTTCCACCTCCAAATCTAGTCGCCCATACCAGTCTGGAGGGATATCGGAATGACCAATAGAGTGCAAGCTCTCCATCCACTCTGGTAAAGTTCCCGGAATAATCATTCAGTCCCCACATTCTTTTTGCCTGTCCCTCGAAATATAATCCTCTGGTAGGTAGTTTTTTATGGTCTCTTCGGTCAAAGACCACTTTACCTGAGAGTCCTGTATAAAATTTGGCTTTGTCCAGATGAACCTGATCAAGGCCACTTTCAGGAGAGGTGATGAACTTGCCTGAGTTTTCATCGGTATCAAATCTATAGGCCTGGTAGTGTGGCCCGATCGTGAAACTCCCACTTTCGCCAAGCTTGGACTGTAGGCCTCCTGATAGCTCATACCAGCTGAACCGTGCCCTATAATAATCTATACCGTTAGCATCTGTGTCATAGGTTGTCTCATTTCCGGTTCCGAAGAAGTTATATGCATAATCCGGGGCACGCACATCTGCTTTCCAAACTAGATCAAAATTTCTGACTACATCCACAGCATGGCCTTTGTATTCAATATTGAAAGCGGATGAACTGATTGCATAATTCCCCACTATGGATTGTCGGATAGCGTAGGGCTCTTTTTTGAACCCATGCTTTTCCCACAAAACACCGGCACCCAAGAACAGGCCATCATCCCGATTGAGCGCTACGGAAGCCAATGGCATAAGCTTGTCATACTTAAATTCTTTTCTTTCGTAGTTAAGGTATGAAAAGGAGGGGGCGTACTTGATTTTCGAACTGTTGCCCACTTCCATCTGCCGTTTTTCGTCGCGATTCTGATAAATGAGCGTATTCTTTTTTCGTGTATAGCCTTCGTCCTCCACTATTTTGTTACCGGTTCCGGGTATTATCCTTACTTTGATTTTTCCAGGGCCTTCTCCAGTAGTGCGAAACATGTCTTTGCCTTTAAGCCCATACAATCTTACCTCCTGGGTTTCTTCAGGCAGGAAAGTTCGCTGATAGAGCTTCTGCTCCAGGTTTCCAGATTTGTCTATTTTTCTCACCTCCACTTTTACCCGTCCATCTTCTCGGTAGGTTATTTCAAAGTGCTCATTTTTATTTGAACCCACGACATCTACATTCTTGGAAAGGAATGCGTAATGCTTTAGCATTTCTTCCTTCAGCCAGGTTTTGCGCTGACGAAGCTTGGCTTGGATCTCAGGGGCACTGGTTGCTGCCACTGTGTCCGGCCAATCCGCAAATGCCCCGGAGATGGCTTGTTCGCTCATTTTCGGGAGGATCTTATCCAGCGACTTTTCCCAATCTTTTCTGTCCAGCTCATTTAAAAAACTGCGGTCAAAATACCTGGGATTGAACATGAATCCGGATACGAACCTGGGAGGAGTATAATCAAAGCCTTGAAATCTCGGATCAGCCCACTTACGGCTTGCGATTTTTGGGAATATACCCTGATTCACGAAAAATGCCTGGTCTCTATCCCTGGGCATAGGGGTGAATTCCCAACCCTTTTTTCCTTTTTCTCCTATCCATCTCCACTGGTCATCATGTCGATCCCAATCCGCTATCCAAAAATCAAATATTCTGGCTTTCAAAACCTCTTTCTGTACTACCTGATGGTCATTGTCTCCATGGATTTTCTTCAGCATTTTATCGGTGCTGAAAAACTTAATGTCTTCCGGCGCATCTTTTCCGGCTATTTCCCGCTCCTCAAAAAGATATAGGTCATCCCCAAAGTCTTTCCTGTAAATCCCCAACAAAGGATCATCGGGTAAATAGACAATCTTTGGGTTGGTGTGAACCACCCCGACTTCGTCAGCCAGCCTGGCTACCGCAAGTGCGCCATAGGGGTGGGAGGAAGAGATTTGATCTTCCACTACCTGTTTGGCGATGGTCTGCCGGAGCTCTGGAGTCAGTGCCTTTTCAGGGTATTTATTGATAGATCGCAGTACATACTCCTTACCTTCTTTGTTGGCCAGCCGAAGTGAATGGGTCTGCAGTCCTCCTCCTTTTTTTAAGATGGTAAGCCCTCCTTTTTCTTGGGTGAGATCGACAGTTTTAAAAGTGACTGGGATTGCCCATGTTTCTCTATAGTTTTTTCCCAAAAAATTGTAATACCCTTTCCCATGCAGGTATTGGGTAGAAATAGGTCGTGTCACATATTCAGGGATCTTACGGTCGAATAGGGCGAGTTCTGCCAAGTTTCCTGCAAAAGGTTTCACCAATTGTGCTTCATATAAGGGGACTTTTTTGAGGGGGTCAAAGAATGTGATCCTTACCTCATGGTTTTCATAAAAATCCAAGGCCGCATAGCCTTGTAGGGGATAGGTGAAATCTGCAGGATTGTTTTTTTTGATATAAGTACTTTTGGCTCCAGCACCACTAATGACATAATGCACATTGTCCTCCCGGGTATATGCCAGGCCATGTTCGTGTCCTGCGACATGTATCACATTTGGGTGGTCTTTGAATATATTTTCCAAAGCCCTGGCCATGGCCTCGTATTTAGGATGTGTGAGATCCTGGATGTCGCCGAACCAGCTTCTATACAGTGGATAAATTGATCCGATCCCAGGCAATGGAATATATAATTTCTGAGAAGCTGCAGTAAGTGGAAAAAAATGATCTTTCCAGCTGTAAGCACCATTATGTGGCCCATAGGATCGAAGTGGATGGTGCATGGCTACAAGGATGGTCTTATCCTGATTTTCCTCAAAAACGTACCTCAGGGCATCCAGAACTTCTTCCTCTGATTTATATTCACAATCTGAATCTGTACCGGGTTTGTTCTTTAGTTGGAGCCACCACTGGCTATCTAAAGTGATCAATAAAGTCCCCGGATCCAACTCGATCACATCAGGGCCTGGACATCCACCAGTGGGGATCCAAGTTACTTTGTTCTCTGGGTAATTGTCCTGGACATATTCTTCCGCACGTAGCACGGCCGCCCAGCCTTTGGATCTTCCCCGTTCCCAATCGTGATTGCCCGGCACCATCCATATTTTCCCGGAAAGGTATTGGTACAGATCAAGCTGTGTCTTCAATATCAATTCTGCTTTGTTCCTCTCTTTATCCTCAGATTCGGGCATTCCTTTAGGATAAATATCGTCACCTAGATAAATAATATGGGAGGGGGTGATTTGGTCTTTCTGAAGTTTGCCCCGTACATCTTCCACTACCGGGTGATGGCCGTTTTCTATTTCTCCCGCATCTCCGATCAGGTAAATCCGGAATTTCAGCGAAGCCTCCTGTTGTGCCCATAGCATGGATGACAGCGTGCTAAAAATCAGGAGAAAAATGAATTTCTTCATGGATTATAAGTGAATTTCAGAATGTTGGCATTCCCGTCTCGGGCTTCATTTGATATATACATATTGCCTTTAGGGTCGAATGTAATCCCCTCGGGTTGTTTGAATAGCCGGGGGTCAAGTCTATATATTTTTTTCGGGGTAAAGTCCGTATCGGTGATGCATAGCCACTTACCACTGGATGAAAGAATGTAGATAAGGTTTTCTATCGGGTGCCACGCCGCCGCAGAGGGTTGTATTTTCAACGGTTCTGTTTTTTTGGTCTGGAGCAAAGGTTGCATGTCTTCTCTTTTCAAGGCCGAGAACGGAATAGAGTCATAGCTTTTGGTAGTCAAATCAAACCTGAAAATGGAAGCTTGTTCAGGTCCAATGTCCCATTTACAAGCTTTACAAAAAACAAACAGATATGGTTCTGTTTTAGATGCTACTATTGCTTCAATATCCCTCTTTTTTTTGATGGGGAAATGGTGTTGGGTGGTTTTGGGTTTTTTTCCGAGAGGGGAAGCGACTTCATAGAGGGTGCCGTTGCTTTGTAGAACCCAAGCGACCTTGCCCACTACCAGCAAATCTTCAATGTCCTTGTTCTTGGCAAACTTTCTTTTTCTCAGAATTTTGCCTGACATAGTATCCAGTCTATAGATAATGGAAGATTCATCTTCTATTGCCCAAAGCTGGTTCTCTCCGACCCATTCCAGTCCTGAAATTTCTTCCATTTCATCTTGTAGTATGATTTTCTGGTATGTTTCCAGTTTATATCCCTCAGGAAAAGGAGTGTTTTCTGTTTCGGTTATACCCGGGCTACATTTACCGGTGAAAAGCAGGAGTAAGACTAATATATTGAAGTAATGCATCGTTATTCACTGGGAACTAATTACCTTGAATTTGGTATTTTCAAAATAAGTGAATAAGGGTGGATAAACAACTGGAAAAATTCGAATCCTGGATCAGGAAAATGTTTGAAAACCGGCAAAAGTCAGAATTTTGCTATCACAACATTGAACATACTCTGCAGATTGTAGATAAAGTGAGAGAGATAGGTGAGTATTATGGACTGGAAAATGAGGAAAAGGAAGATTTGTTTTTTGCCGGATGGATGCATGACGTAGGTTACTGGGAAGGAAAGGGGGAGGGGCATGAAGCTCGTGGAGCAGAGATGGCTGAGGAGTACTTGATCCAGCTTGGGATTGACAAGCAACGGGTAGATCGTATAAAGTCCCTTATTCTGGCTACTAGAATCCCCCAGAATCCACAAAATCTATTGGAAGAAATTATTTGTGATGCTGATTTATTTCACTTGAGTTCAGATCAGTTTTATGATCAAACGCTCTTGTTAAGAAAGGAAAAGGAAAATTCAGGCTATGGAGAAATTCCGCTTAGTGAATGGCTTACAGGCAGTCAGGTATTTATGCTGTCGCATCACTACCATACCGAGTATGCCAAGAAATTTCTTCAACCCGGCAAAGAGAAAAACCTGAAACTTATTGAAATGAAAATCAAAGAAGCACTAGCAGAGAAAGTCCCCAGTTCACAGGGGAAAAAGAATAAAAAGGAGAAAAAGAAGTCCGAACGGGGGGTGGAGACTATGTTCCGCGTTACCTCCACCAATCATTTGCAGCTTTCTGCTTTGGCGGACAACAAAGCCAATATCATGATATCCGTGAATTCTATCATCTTATCTATAGTAGTGACAGTCCTGGTACGTAAGCTGGAGGAGTATCCCAACTACATGATCCCTACATTTCTGCTGGTAGCTACATGTCTTACGGCCATGGTTTTTGCTATTTTGGCTACCCGGCCTAAGGTATCTACCGGGCTGGTGACTAAAGAGGACATAGACAAGAAACAAGGCAATCTCCTTTACTTCGGGAATTTTCATCAAATGACTCTTTCAGATTATAAAGGTGGGATGCACGCTTTGATGGAGGATGGTAATTACCTATATGACAGTATGATTACGGATATTTATTATTTAGGAAAAGTGCTTTCCAAAAAGTATCATTTGCTCAGAAAGAGCTACAATATTTTTATGTTTGGGTTTGTGATTTCGGTCATCTCATTCTTGATAGCGACGATTTTTTTCGATCCTGTTCAATATTGAAAAGGGATTGATAGTCAATAACCGTGTTTTGGATAGTTAGATGGAGAACTGGTTGGACTATTGAAGCTTCTGGCAGGTTGAAT
Source organism: uncultured Algoriphagus sp. (assembly GCA_965651895.1). Classification (GTDB taxonomy): domain Bacteria; phylum Bacteroidota; class Bacteroidia; order Cytophagales; family Cyclobacteriaceae; genus Algoriphagus. The sequence goes on from CBFGUY010000075.1 coordinate 16,073, forward strand.
GTGTGAATTGTATCCGCTTTGGAAATGTACCTGGCGCTTTCAGCTTTCTGCTTAAAATAGGAAAAAAGAGAGTATCAGTAGGAGACATTTCCTTTTTTCATAAGTAGGGCTTGCTGAAAAAGTCTCAGGTATGCCAGGTTCAAGGCGGCCGATTGAAGATGTAGCTTATACCTCGAATGAGGCCAATGTAGAAGATGGTATGCCTGAGACTAGCCAGGAAATCCCGGTTTTGAGATTTTCTGATGCATAGATAAAAACCTATTCCCCTCAATAAGCCTGCACTTACTGAAAAACCCTGCGCATGAAAAATTGACTAATCATTCAAAATGACAGTTTCTAATCTATTACTGGCGTTTTTCAGCATGCCCTAAGCATACATGATCTAATTGACAATATGTATAATCGATGATAGTAATCCTGATCAGCAAGGCCTTTTAAACAAAGTATATTCGGACGTTTAAACAAATCCGTTCATCTTTGACACCCCTACATTTGTCTAAACAAAATCTAATACGATCATGAGACAAAACAATTATCAAGGGGCGTTGCAAAGACCTATTGGTTCTGGATTTGACGCAAAATCAACAACTACTGAGGTCATTAAAGGTATAGACCTCTCGGGGAAAACAGCCATTGTCACCGGAGGCAACACGGGCATAGGATTGGAAACTACCAAGATCTTGGCCGGAGCAGGTGCCACTGTTATTGTGCCCGCAAGAGACATGGTAAAAGCAGCCCAGAACCTTAAGGGCATTGCCAATGTGGAACTGAAGCACATGGACTTGATGGATCCCGTTTCCATTGATGCCTTTGCCCAAAAGTTCATTGAATCTGGCAGGCCACTGCACCTACTGATCAATAATGCCGGGATCATGTGGGTTCCTCTCCGAAGAGATTCCCGTGGGATCGAATCTCAATTGGCAACCAATTACGTGGCAATGTTTCAGCTTACCGCCAGATTATGGTCGGCTCTTGAGAAAGCCAACGATGCCAGAGTGGTAAACGTATCGTCGCATGGGCATCAGTTCGGCCAGTTCAATTTTGAGGATCCTAATTTTCTGACTGGAGAATACGAAACGCTACAGGCCTATGGGCAGTCTAAAACAGCGGTCAACCTCTTTACTCTTGAATTGGATAAGAGGGCACATGCCTCTGATGTACGCGCATACAGCCTTCACCCCGGAGCCATTGGCGGAACTGAACTGGGGAGGGAGGCTTCACCGGAATTGTTTCAGCAAATGGGGTTCTGTGATGCTGAAGGCAATATCTTACCTGAGGTAGCCGCTTCTTTGAAAACCATCCCCCAGGGTGCCGCCACGACTGTGTGGTGTGCCACTTCACCAAAGCTCAATCATATTGGAGGAGTATATTGTGAAGATGGGGACATTGCGGAATTATCCCATGATTCAGGTATGTCCGCAGGGGTAAAAGCCTATTCATTGGATGAAACTTCTGCTGCTAGGTTGTGGGAGTGGAGTGAGGATATCACAGGTATTGAATTCCGCTTGCTATCAGCACATAGCCAGAATATTGTATAGCAGAACTGCTGGAAAAGTGTAACTTAAACAGAGGATAACTGCCCCATGGAATTTAAAGCAAAATATATAACGGACGACATCAAACTTTCCTGCTACGAGGATAAGTTTTTTAAATCGGACATCATGTTTGACCACCACATGCTCGTGTGGTTTATTTCAGGAGAGACCAAAATTGTACAGGCTGATGCCACCTACCTGTTTAATAAAGGGGATATTTTCCTGATTCCCAGAAATCAACTGGCAACCATAATCAATTATCCAAAAGATGGCAGACCACACAAAAGTGTGGTCATGCATCTTTCTACCGAAAGACTACGGGGATTTTACACCAAGCTGGATGTCAAACCCAAAGCAGCAGAGCAGCGGATTCTTCGCTACAGCAACCATCCCTTACTGGAAAGTTGCCTCTCATCCCTGCTTCCTTATTTCGAGATGGAAGAGCTTCCCGGTGAAATCGCTGCATTGAAGATCACTGAAGCGATCAGCATTTTGAGAAGCATTGACCAAGGAATTGATCATGTATTGGCGAATTTCGAAGAGCCCGGAAAAATTGACCTGATTACTTATATGGAGAAGAATTTCATGTTCAATCTGCCTTTGGAGAAGTTTGGATATCTTACCGGACGCAGTCTCACTACATTTAAGCGTGATTTTGGCAAAGCTTTTAATACTACACCCCAGCGTTGGCTAACCCAAAAGCGGCTGGAGCTGGCCCACTACCATTTTGTGGAAAAGAAGAAAAAGCCCATTGAAGTTTGCTATGAAGTAGGTTTTGAAAACCTCTCACATTTTTCGTTCGCTTTTAAAAAGCATTTTGGATATCCTCCTTCTTCGCTGGTTCAATGAGCATGTGGCTATTATTCGGTTCAAGTAGCTAAGTTGACCACGATGTTCCTTCT
>CBFGUY010000076.1:0-18474 GCA_965651895.1 uncultured Algoriphagus sp.
TTTACTTCACTACCTTCAATATCCCCTGCATGGTGTAGAAATGCCCTGGAACAGTACATACATAGGTATATTCTCCAGGCTCAGTCGGTGCGATAAAGTAAATAGTATTTGATTCACTTGGCTGTAACAATTTGGTATGTACAAGCACCTTGCTGGTATTGGGGATATAATCTTTCTGCTGTCCTTCCAGTCCCAATTTCATAGCGGCCTCTCCTACCTCCAGAGCCGTTCCCGGCATCACTATGACCAAATTGTGCAGCATGTCGTCCACATTTTGGAACACCAGCTTCACTTTGCTTCCCGCTTTCACCTGTACTTGTGCAGGATCGAATTTCAAACCTGGCTTTGTCCCCATATTGATCGTAAGATCTGCTTTACCTCCCCAATCAGAAGGCATGGAAGTGACATGTTTTCCCATTTTCGGAGCAGCAGGTTTGTTTGCGGCTTCCTGTTTTTTTGCCGCAGCAGCTTTTGCCTTAGCGGCAGCTGCTTCCTGAGCCTGGGCCACGCTATCTGCCTTAGCTTTCATCATCATCTCATGATCATGTCGGGCCTTGAATGGAGCCACGTCCACTAAGTCACCTTTACCGAAATTATTCAAAGTATAGTAGCCTACTGGATGGAGCAGTGATTTACCTTCTGTGGATTCTACTCCCTCAGCTTTGATCTCGTGTATGTAACCCAATCTCAGGTTTTCTACTACCAAACGGGCTTTCATGCCATCCTCAGAAACCACGACTCCTAGGATGTTGCATGCTTCGTTATTTATTACCGGGCTACCATAAGCAGCTTGATATTTATAAGTAAATCCTGTTACCTGATAGTTCGCAGGATTTTCCGCTATTTCTTTATTTACCGGCTCAGTGAATTCAATCTCAAATCCATCAGGTTTAGATTTGATAGTCTTCATCTCAAAAGGCATTCTTCCTGTCCATACCAAACGTTGCAAGCTAAACAACTCCTTGCCTGTAGAAGACCAACCTCGACTGGTCATGCCCACAAACATAGAGGCATCGTTGCCCCAAACCATTCTCAGGATACCGGAAGAAAAACCTTCCCTAAATGGAAAAGCAACCCCTTGATAAACTCCATCGATTTTTTCAAAATCAATCCTGGCAATATTACTTTGCCCCTGATCTCCTACAAATACCTGATTGGCGAAAGGGCCAAATCCCCCTTCCGTATTGTCATTCAAAAATCCTGATGTAGAGATTCCCATAATTCCATGGGGCAACCAAATCGCCGGAGCTTTCAAGCCCGGCACCCGCTTAGCCACATCATACATGGGCTCTCCAGTATTCGGAATATCTTCTTTTTTCAGGGTCACAGGAGATCCTGGAAGGTCAGACCATGCCAGGCTTTCTGCATTCCCCAAGAAATCGCCTTTCTCTACATGGGAAATTCTACCCGAACCTACCCAGTCACCTTGGTTTTCTGTATAAAAGTAATCCCCTTCAGCGTTCAACCCATAACCTGCAGGTGAACGCATGCCAGCCGCAAACGGCATCATTTCTCCTTCCGGAGTGATCTCCAGAGTCCACCCTCTCCATGGAACCAGACTCACTCCATGGCCAAGGCTATTGCTCCAGCCCACGTTCAGTGTGACCAGCATATTGCCATTGGGCAAAAAGATAGGCCCATACGAATATTCATGGTAATTGCCTGAAAGAGGCCATGAAACTATTTTCTTATAGACATCCGCTTTTCCATCTCCATCGGTATCGGTCAATCGGGTCAATTCACTTCTTTGAGTTACATAGATATCTCCCTCATGATAAGCAAGCCCAAGCGGCTCATGCAGGCCAGAAGCAAACTTCCTGTACACAGGCTTTTCACTTCCTGACACTTCGGGGCTGGAAACTATCCAAACCTCACCTCTTCGGGTGCAAATGGCCAAACTACCATCAGGCATGGTAGCCATACCTCCTACTTCCAAAATAACATCCTCAGGCACTGGCAAGGAGATCAGTTTATAAAAATCATCCTCTGTCTCAGGCAACCTCATCGGTGCTTTTTCTTGTGCTTTTAATTCCGCTTGACCGATAAATAGGCAAGCCAAGGCAAAAGCAAATCCTTTCATATTCTTGATTTTCTTTAGATTTTTCATGTTGCTTCCTATTATTACCAAACGATTGAATAAGTGACCACTCCGGAGTTTCCTGTCAATTTCACAGGTATTATAAGCTCCTGTAAACCATTTGCAGAATCTCTGAGCAGCGGCGTGACCTTCTTACCACTAAACTCGATATAATAAGATTTGTCTGCTATGGCATAAAGTCCGTTTGGCAACTTTTCTATAGACGCATCTTGGGCTACCATGACATAGTAAGCTTGGTTAGCCTCAGCCTTTACCTGTAAGGTATGCTGGAGCTTTTTGCCAGCATCTTGGGTATCCAATGTCTGCTGAATGCCCGCACCAGGCATTTCATAGCTGATGATAGGAGCACCATTTCTTTTCAATTCATACCCTTCAAAGGTAAATCCTTCTATCTCTCCCGGCCAAGGGGAATCACCGGAGGCCAAAACAGCCACACTTGGCTTACCTCCAAACTCGATCAGGTTCCCCATTGGAAGCATCAATTGGGTCTCTCCCCTGCCATACCACATGGGTGTAGTTTCCACAAAATCCCCTCTCCACACACTCAAGAGTTCGCCTTTACTCAAGTCAATCGCATAGTTAACCCCGCCTGGCTCACCTACTGCCATTGTATGAGTTCGTTTTTCATCCTTATGCATGAGAAAACCACGCTGGATCTCAGCATTATCCCTTACTTTCACTGCTATCTGCCCTACAGGATCATCAGCCCGGAGTGGTACATTCAGTGCAGTTTTAGCAATTCCATTTCCTTCTACAGTAAGCGTGATATCATTGCTTGGGGCATACCAGTGCCCAAAGGTCTTGAAATAGTTCAGCTTTATTCTGTGCTCTCCGGCTGTCAGTTGTGTAGCGCCATTAGCTTTACCGGTAACACCATCCACATAGACCACTTCCTGCTCATCTATAAGAAGTTTCCCAGCTCCATTGATCACTCCAGGAGGTGTATCATCTGGCACCCATGCGAGATCTAGATTAAAGAAATATTCTCCTGCACTTGGTACGGTCAGTAATCCCTCTACTGTTCCTGAAAATTCATTTCGTGTGGCAGGAGCCAAATGAGCCAGCACATCAATCGCCATGTTTCCTTTTGGATTTGCTGTCGCAAAATCATTGATAGTCTTAATGCTATCGTAATAGGTAAGGTGCATATCCTTGAGGGTCACTTCCTCCGAACCGTAGATTTTGTAATTGATATTGCGAATAGCCACACCACCATGATCTCCCTGAATCACCAAGGGGCCTAACGCCTGCTCATCTTCAAAAAACGCTGCCTGTGTGGGTCCGGTCACTTCAATATTCTTCTGCACAAGGACTCCATTTTGGTGGACAGAAATGAATTTGGCATTTGAAACCTTTCTGCCTTGCTCATCAAAACGTGGTGCTCTAAAAACAATTTTTAATGATTGCCACAGTCCAGGAGCTCTACTCACATTCTGTAGCGGCGGATGCCCTTCAAAACCTTCGCGTCCTTGACCTCTGTCGGAGTCCCAGCGCTGGTAGATAGCTCCGGCATCTGCGAAAGTTGGATTTTCCACACCCCAGGAATCAAACAACTGAACCTCATATCTTCCCTGAAGATAAATCCCTGAGTTGCTCCCTTTAGGCATCATAAAGTCCAAAGATAGCTCTAGGTCTCCATGCTCAAAATTTGTCAGGATGGCTTCATTACCTTCTTTCATCAAGGTGTTTAACAAAACACCAGTACCCTTGGTGATTTTTGATTTACCTCCGTTTAGATCATAAAACACATCTTGGACAAGTTGCCAATTACTGCCAGTAGGCTGAAAATCCTCCAAAGTCTGGAGTGACAGCACTTCAAACGGAATCGGACTTTCCTGTGCTGTAGATGCTAATACCTTGATAAACAAGCAACAGCAAATAATTAATAATTTAGATTTCATTATAGGATTAAATAGGTTATTTGCCCCAAAGGTAGCTGTCTGTACTTTTTAAAAAAATAGGATTATTCAAAGTAAAAATTTAATTCACTTGAATTTATGCAATAAAAAAGCAGGAGAAGATCTCCTGCCCTTTATTGAAAACTAAACCAACTATTATTTAACTACCACAATGAATTCAAAAATAATACTTTTATAATCAAATCAAAATTCCAAATAAAAATTTGTTAAGATTATTTCTTTTCAGGGAAGTTACCTCGTTTAAATGCAATTCCCAATGCTAATCCTTGGCTAAATTGGATTTTACTATCCTGATCCAAATCATAGATCATGAGACTAGTCAAACTAACATTTACAAGATTGGAAACTTTCGCGGTGAGACCGAAGTCTAATCTATGGTCAATTGCATCAAAAGCCAGCGTTTCATAATTAGCATACATCTGATACCTTATCATCAATGAGAGATTTTCAGATAGTTTTTTATTGTAATCGGCCAGCAAGCTAAAAGCTAACCATTCTGTGCGGACAGTTTCTCCTATCTCCACTCCATAGTTCTGAGGCACATTTAAATATAAATCCGTATCTGTGACAAATGTCCATCTTGGTGAAAATGGCGCCATACGTAAGCTAAATTCATCATTAGGCTTATATTCTATACCTAACGAAGTGGTGAGGTAAGCAGGGTTGGCAAACTTGGAAATAAGTAATTTATCAGCTCCTTCAGGAAAGTTGTAACCTGGGGCGAACTGGGACAGAAAATTAACAGAGAAGAAATAATTCCATTTGTCATTGATTTGATATCCAACTTTGGAATCGAGAAAAATCCGGTCATTAGACTTACGGCCTTCTTCCCCTTTGTTTTTCACCACTCCGTAGATAAAATCCATGGTATTATCCCATGTCCATTTGTCTTTTGCATAATTTGCACGGCCATTGAGGTAAATTCCCAAAGCAACAGAATTTACACCACCGCCTTGCCAGTTCCCACTGAATGCAGCTTGGTTTAAATTCAAACCTCCGCCAATTTCTTTGAGCCAATAGGTCGTATCTGACGGGATTAAAACATCATCTTCTTGGGCAAACAATTGCCCAGAAAACAAAATCAGGAGTAAAAATGTTGAAATTCTTTTCATAATTAATAGATGTTGAACTATTTCAATATAAATAAATACAATGCAAATATGGAAAATGACTTGGAAAGAGAATTAATAATTCGGGATTATTTAGCCAGACAGCGCACAACATTGGCAAATAACAGGACTTTATTATCGTTTATCAGAACATCCCTTTACTTTTTAGTATCGGGAACGGCACTCTTTGAAGTGAAAGAACTTGATCATGTGAGAGACTTAGGGTACTTGGCATTTGGATTGAGCATTTTATTTTTGATCATAGGATTCTTGAGTTTTTACCGCATTCGCGCAAAGCTAAAAAAAGGAAATTATTTAAAAATGTGATTTATGACCTTTGAAATAGGTTTGGTTTTTTCAATTATCGGAATCGCCATTATTCTTTTTTTTACAGAAAAATTCACCATCGATACCGTATCCATCGGCGTGATGGTGACATTCTTACTCACTGGGATACTAACTATAGAGGAGGGTTTAGCTGGATTCTCCAATCCAGCCACTATTACTGTAGCTGCCATGTTTGTAGTGTCTGCTGCGATTTTCCATACAGGTCTTCTGGAAAGTTTCACACACAAACTCAGTGCGCAAGCTCAAAAAGGCGAAACCTACCTTCTTTTAAGTTTAATGCTTTCTGCTGGATTTCTCTCGGCATTTATCAGTGATACTGCTGTAGTGGCACTACTCATGCCCGCCGTTATCCGTCTGGACAAAACCAACAACATTCCTCCCTCCAAGTTGCTCATGCCCCTATCCTTTGGCGCACTGATGGGCGGGATATGTACTTTACTGGGTACAAGCACCAATATCCTTGTAAGCGGAATAGCAGATAAAGCTGGATTACCTGCTTTTGGGGTTTTTGAAATGAGCTTGATGGGCTTGGTATTTTTCGCCACAGGCCTGGTCTATATGCTGACCATAGGAAGGTGGCTTACCCCCAACAGAAAAGCCAAAACAGATTTAGGAGAAAGTATCCAGTTAGGAAACTATCTATCTGAATTAGTAATCCTAGCTGAATATGGGCAAATAAATGAGCCTCTTTACAAGCAGGAACTTTTTAACAAATTCCCCATAAAACCACTGCAGATTATCCGCTCTGATGGCAGGAAGGTAAGGGTATATCCAAATACATCCATTCAGGAAGGAGACATCATCCGCATCAACTGTGACAAAGAGAATCTGGAAAAAATCAAGTCCACCACCGGGATCGAACTTAAAGCTGATCTAAAATGGGATGAGGAGAACATCACTGATGAGGACGAAAGGCTCTACGAAGCACTGATCACTCCCAATTCATTCTTGGTAAACAAAAGTATCAAAGGGATGAATTTTAAGAAACTATACAACCAGGTGCTGGTAATCGGGATCAGGCATAGATCGGATATGCTCGATTCCTTACTTTCAAGAACAGCTTTAAGGGCTGGAGACATTCTGCTTCTGAGAGCGACAGAAGATTCTATACAAAGTATAGAAAACAGTGAGGACTTATTGCTACTCTCTGAAACTAAACAGCAACCTATTAAAAAGCTCAGAAGTATATTGACCTTGGTAGTCTTGGCTCTTGTAATAGGCTTGGCATCCTTTGAAGTTTTCCCTATAGTCGTTACGGCAGTGGCAGGAGCTATAGCACTTATAATGATAGGATCATTAAGTACCGAACAAGCTTATAAAGCCATCGATTGGAAAGTAGTCTTAATGCTTGCGGGAGTGCTATCTATGGGTGCGGCACTTCAAAAAACAGGTGGAGCCGAATTAATCGGCGCATCAATTGTGGACACGGTAGGTGATTTTGGGCCTAGAGCTGTCATGAGTGCCCTATTTGCCCTTACCTTTTTGATGACTAATGTGATGTCCAATAATGCGACCGCAGCACTCCTCGCCCCAATAGCGATCACCATAGCTGCTGCTTTGCAGGTAGATTCCAGACCCATGCTTATGGCAGTCACTTTTGCTGCGAGTTTGAGCTTTATGACTCCCATGGGATACCAGACCAATACCATGATCTATACACCTGGGAATTATAGATTTAGTGACTACGTGAAAATAGGCACACCTTTAAACCTTCTTCTATGGCTAGTTGCGACTATAGGAATTCCTTTTTTCTTCCCCTTTTAAGTAGAAAAACTATAATGGCATTATTACTGAGTGGACATTGGATTCAAACAATTCAGATCCATTGCGCCATTGCACATATAAAAAATACATGAAAATCTTCAGCATAGTATTGATCATCGCAGGAATCTTTATGCTTTTCAGCAGTAGCTTTTCTTTTACTACCAAAGAAAAAGTCATAGACGCAGGCCCGATTCAGATAAGTGCGGACAAAAAACGGGAAGTCAACTGGCCAACTTATGCTGGAGGGATTGTTTTGGCAGCAGGAGTGCTTTTGCTCGTTGTTTCACAAAAAAGAAAGTAAATTCAGCTATCGATTTTTAACATAACTTATTCCCCACTAAGCTTGAAATTCGCAGCAGTAGATATTGGCTCAAATGCCATACGGATGCAAATCACCAGCATCTCACTATATGAAGGAGTTACCAAATTCAAGAAACTTGAATATTTAAGGTTTCCGCTACGTCTGGGCTTGGATGTATTCCATAGCCAAAAAATTTCCGAGATCAACCGGAGAAAATTTGTGAAGTTGATGAAGGCATTTAAGATCCTGATAGACCTTTATGAAGTGGATGACTACATGGCCTGTGCTACCTCAGCTATGCGGGAAAGTAGTAATGGCAAGGACATAGCCCTAGAAGTAAAAGAAGAAATTGGCCTGAAAATCAACATAATCGACGGAAATAAAGAGGCCGAGCTTATCAATAAATCCCTCAACAAATTCTTTGACGAAAAGACCTACTTGCACATAGATGTGGGCGGAGGTAGCACCGAACTCAATATTTACAAAAACCGGGAAAAGGTGGCATCAAAATCCTTTCAGATCGGTTCGGTACGTGCACTGGAAGATAAGGTAGCCGACCCTGTCTGGACAGCTATGGAAAATTTCGTCATCAAGCACTTACAGCATAGCACCAAGGTAATTTCCATTGGCACCGGGGGTAATATCAATAAAATTTTTGAACTGTCACTTCCGAGAAAAAATAAACGTTATTTAGATTATCAAAAAATCGAGGAAGTGCTATCCTACCTGCAAACACTCTCATTTGATGAGCGGGTTCACAAACTTAACCTGAACCATGATCGTGCGGATGTGATAATTCCTGCAGGAAAAATCTACCAACGTGCTATGAAAGTGGCCAAGTCCCACCAAATGATTGTACCGGATCTGGGACTGAAAGACGGAATTATCCAGGTACTTTATGAACGACATATAGCAAAAAAGCCCCTTTAAATCGGGGCTTTTTGTATTATTTGACTAACTGGACCTGCATGACGTTGTCGGCATCAAGGTTGAAAAACTCCCGGTGAACATTGAATTGGGGCTCATCCCCTTCCGCTTGCTTCGCTATATACGATCCATCTTCCTGCATCACATAAGCATTCGCATTATCTTTTAAGTTGTAGGAAAGAATATTCATCAGTTGTTTTTCCAGAAGTGGAGCTTCCACCTTGAACAGGGCTTCCAATCTTTTGTCAAAGCTCCTGACCATCATATCCGCACTTCCGGCGTAGGTCCGGGTATCTCCGTTGTTGTGGAAGTAATAAATCCGGGAATGTTCTAAGAAGTCACCTACTATAGAGAGCACTTCAATGTTCTCACTCAATCCTACCCTACCTGGCCGGAGACAGCAAATACCACGCACAATAAGCTTAATCGTCACGCCCGACTGGGACGCACGATAGAGCGCATATATTATTTCAGAGTCCTCCAGGGAATTCACCTTAATGAAAATACCACTTGGAAGTCCGTTTCTGGCATTTTCAGCCTCTTTCTCTATGTATTCGATCAGCTGGTTTCTCATATCACGGGGGGCAGTGATAAGATTTTTGTACTGGGAAGGCATGGAATGCCCAGTAATTACGTTGAAAAATTCAGATACATCGTTTGCTAGTACCTCATTGGTGGTCATCAAACCTATATCGGTATATAGCCTGGCGGTATCTTCATTGTAATTCCCCGATCCCAGGTGTACATATCTGGTAATTTCTCCTCCGTCACGTCTTACAATCAGCAGTAATTTGGTATGGGTTTTCAGATGAGAAATCCCATAAATCACAAAACATCCTGCCTTTTGTAGCTTTTTGGCTTCACGTATATTGTTTTCTTCATCAAATCTTGCCTTCACTTCAAATAAGACAGACACATGTTTCCCGTTTTCTGCCGCCTTCAGGAGTGCTTTGGTGATTCTGCTGTCCTTCGCTAGTCTGTAAATGGTCATTTTTATAGCCATCACATCCGGATCCTCAGATGCTTTTTCTACCAGATCAAGGATCGAATCAATATTGTTGTACGGATGATGTAGCAGGATATCCTTTTCTTTCAACACATCAAAAATATCCGCTATCCCTTCATCCTGGTAAGACAAGGGCTTCACTGGATCAGGGATCTGAGGCAATCGCTCACGGAATTTCTTATTGCCCACAATCTGCCACAGTCCTGTAAAATCAATCAAACTAGCTCTTTTGACCAGGAAAACAGAGTCCATTTTCAGATTCCATCTTTCCAAAAGGGAATTCATCATCCACTTGCTATACCCCTCTTCTATTTCTATCCGTACCACCCTGCCGCTCTTCCTTTCCATGAGCTTCCGCTTTACCTCCTCCAGGAAATTGGCATCCATGTCCTCACTTTCTTCCAAAGTGAAATCCCCGTTCCTGGTAATTCTGAAAAGACTGATGCCTTCGATTTGCACATTTCGGAATAGTGAAACAATATTTTCCCTGATCACTTCCTCTATAGGTATAAGTAAAAGAGAATCTTCGCGCTCAATCTCAAAAAACCGTGGGATATTGGCCGGAATCTGGACAAAACTCATCTTACGCATATCCTGCCTATCACCCGGGCTGGTAGTTACCACACCGAATACCAACAGCTTATTCATCAGAATCGGGAAGGTTCGATAGCCATCATACACCATAGGCGTAAGCATTGGATATATAGCTTTGACAAAGTAATCGTGGACTTTCTCCTGCTCTTTGTCTGTGAGCTTAGAGATATTGCACAGCAGTACACCTTGACTTTGGAGCTCCGGCATGATGGTTTGGGAGAAATGCTCATGCTGTTCAATATGAAACTTATGGCTTTCATCCATCAATTTCATCTTAAATGGCTCCTCTCTCAATCCCGAATAATCCACCCTTTCCTTGTCGTAATCCAGATAGTTATAGAGTGAACCTACCCGAATCATAAAAAACTCATCCAAATTGGAAGCTGTAATGGCAAGGAATTTAAGTTTTTCGAAAACATTACGATGAATCTTCTTCGACTGATCCAACACACGTTCGTTAAACTTTAACCAACTAAGGTCGCGGCTTACCAAATCACTCTGCTGGATAATAGAATCGTACTTCTCAACAATTGCCGGTTTCATTACATTCAAGGTTAGTATTTTGAAGCAAGATAAGTTTTGCTTCCATATTTTGGCTTTACTAATATATTAACAATTAAAAAAAGGGGCTGAAATGCCCCTTTTTTGATCAGGTATCGATTTTAGCGTATTTCGCATTTTTCTCGATAAATTCTCTTCGCGGGGCGACTTCATCTCCCATCAGCACGCTGAACAGGTGATCTGCTTCTGCCGCCGATTCTATATTTACCTGTTTGATTGAACGTACATTTGGATCCATAGTAGTAGTCCAAAGCTGCTCAGGGTTCATTTCTCCCAAACCCTTGTATCGTTGGATACCTACACTGTCTTCTTTACCATCCTTTGCCATCTCGGCAGTGAGAATTTTACGCTCTTCTTCAGTCCAGCAATACCGCTCGTCTTTTCCTCTTTTCAGTAGATACAATGGTGGCAAGGCAATGTAAACAAAGCCGTTTTCGATCAGCGATCTCATATAGCGGAAGAACAATGTCAATATCAGCGTACGGATGTGGGATCCATCAATATCAGCATCCGTCATAATGATGATTTTATGATACCGGAGTCCGGTAAGATCAAGTTCTTTATCGTCGTTTGCTGTACCGAATTTAACCCCTAGTGCGGTCAGGATGTTCTTTATTTCCTCGTTATCGTAGATTTTGTGCTCATGTGCTTTTTCTACGTTTAGGATTTTACCTTTAAGTGGTAAGATCGCCTGAAAATCCCGGTCTCTTCCCTGCTTGGCAGACCCACCCGCTGAGTCCCCTTCGACTAGGTACAATTCACAGACGGTAGGATCACTATTCGCACAATCGGCAAGCTTGCCCGGAAGTCCACCGCCACCCAAGACATTCTTACGCTGCACCATTTCACGGGCTTTTCTGGCAGCATGCCTGGCCTGAGCGGCCAAGATCACCTTACCCACTATGATTTTCGCTTCTTTAGGATGCTCTTCCAGCCAGGTTTGTAAAGCTTCAGAGACAGCACTGTCCACGGCACCCACTACATCGGAGTTACCCAATTTGGTCTTGGTCTGCCCTTCAAATTGCGGTTCTGCCACTTTCACAGAGATCACTGCAGTAAGGCCTTCACGGAAATCATCACCTGATACTTCCATCTTCAGCTTATCAAGCATACCTGATTTATCCGCATAGGATTTCAGCGTCCTGGTCAATGCCCGTCTAAATCCCGATACGTGGCTACCGCCTTCGTAGGTATTGATCGTGTTCACGTAGGACACCACATTTTCAGAATAGGAACTGTTATAGTTCATAGCTACCTGCACCGGCACCCCGTTCTTTTCAGTATCAATAGAAATCGGTGTGTCTATGATTTTCTCACGACTCACGTCCAGGTATTGTACAAATTCCACCAATCCTCCTTCGGAGAAGAATTCGTCAGATTTTACCGACCCGTCATCCTCAGTCTCACGTAAATCAGTTAGAAAAATCCGGATACCAGCATTCAAAAACGACATCTCCCGCAGCCTATTGGCGATAGTTTCGTATTTGAATTCAGTGATTGCAAATATACTTGCGTCGGGCTTAAAATGGATAGTAGTTCCTCTTCGGTCGGTAGTGCCTATTTGTCTGGCAGGATATTGAGGCACACCGATTTTAAATTCCTGCTCGGTAATTACCCCATTTCTATAAACAGTGGCTTTAAGGTCGGTGGATAGTGCGTTCACACAGGAAACCCCCACACCGTGCAGGCCCCCAGACACCTTATAGGTGTCCTTGTCAAACTTACCTCCAGCATGCAATACAGTCAACACTACTTCCAGAGCTGATTTTTTCTCCTTGGCGTGCATATCTGTAGGGATCCCACGACCGTTATCTTCCACTGTGATGGAATTATCCTCATTTACGGTGACCTTAATCGTATCACAGTGACCTGCAAGTGCCTCATCTATAGAGTTGTCGACAACTTCCCAGATCAGGTGGTGGAGTCCCTTGACGCCTACATCACCGATATACATAGCAGGTCTCTTACGAACTGCTTCAAGCCCTTCTAATACCTGGATATTACCGGCACCGTATTCGGCTGGATTCTTCGCTTTTTCTTCACTCATATGTTTTGGAGAAAACCCTCAAATGGGGTCTAAAAAGGTGATTTTAAGTTCTTTTTTAGAAGCTGCAAGATAGGAAAAAAAAGTGACTCTACACAGCTTTTAGACGTACTGGATTCCACAAAAGCAGATTGAAAAAGTTATCCCAGAAAATGCCGGTTTTCAGCCCTGTCAATACTGACCTGAACCTAGCATTACCAGTGTACATGCAGGAAGCACCTCAATATTCTCAGCTTTTGCCTTTTCGAAAAAGACAGGATTTTCTGTTCCCGGATTGAAAATAATCCGTTGGGGTTTTAACCCTATCAGATAATCAATCCATTCTTCTTGATTTACAGGCCCCAGATATAGCGTGATGGTATGGATGTTTTGTAATTCGGGTTTACTCCGAATATCCAGGATTTTCTTCCCAAAAACCTCGCCGGATTTGATTCCAATCGGAATGAAAGGAATGCCGGCATCAGCTAATCTACTGGCCGCAAAATAAGCGTATCGGCCTGGATTTGTCGTGGCTCCCACTATTAGTGTAAGTTTATCTGACATCTTCTCTGCTTCCGTATATTCTGTCCCGCTCAAAGGTATCCATGTGCCTGTGTTTTTTGGTCTCGTAGATATCTGCCAGCGTGATTAAGATCCCTGTTTCCTCCACCTCACCAAATTCATCGTTCAGAGCAGTACCAAACGTCATCATTGTAGGAGATAGATTCATATAGGTATTGATCAGTGGCGGTATGTTCTCACCATAGGTTCTTATTCTACCATTTAGCAGTTTATATCCTTCTTTGTATTCTAGTCCTTGGAATGGATTTCCGACCTTAGGGAGATCTGTCTCGTACCCCAGTTTCAGTTGATCCTTTGGCTTTACCAGCCCTTCTTTGTCCGGGAAATAGTAATTCATAAACATCAGCAACAAATCCCTTGCCTCTCTGTTGAAATGCGGATACATGGTGACTTTACCAAAAAGATATTTCACCTCAGGATTCATCAATACCACAGCCCCCAAACCATCCCAAAGATTATCCAGACTGAAAATCCCCTTCCTGTTATCCAGCGCAGGCTGATACTTAGGCTGTACAAATGACCGTCCCAACTCAATGGTAAACGGAATATAGTCCTTAATAAAACGCTCAGAGAAATCAAATAAATGCGTAGTGGAAAGATTCAAGCTGCCGTCTGTTTTCACAGAATTCTTACAGTTGATCAATCGATATCCCGCAACAATTTCCTCATCTTCGGGATTCCAGGTAACTAATTGCTCATAGCAGTTTTCACAGATATCGTTCTCGTCCAGATCCAGTTCCAGACCTGTGCCACCACCTGCTGCCCTGAAGGTCAGTTCCCGTAACCGACCAATTTCCCTGACCACATTCGGGGAATTATGGAAATCCACCAGGTAAACCAAGTTATCGCCGTTATTGGTATAACGTAAAAAACGCTCCGGTACCAACTCAGCCTTTAATAGTTCTTTGTCGATTGCCGGAATTATTTCTGCTTCTTTTTTATTCATTCTTTTTACCAAGTTCGTAAACTACATCCTTCACATGATCAGCCCATTGTCCATCCGTTTTGGAGGAATCCAAGTTCTGATAGGAAATCTGTTCACCTACAGTGATCACCACTTTCTGCCCTTGCTGCTTGTATAATTCATCAGCTAGATAGAACATCTCAATATTGGCTTTAATACCGATTTTTTTTCTCCAATAAGCCAAATTGTAGAAAAATCTGGAATTTTTACCTCCTATAAAACAAGGTAATATATCTTTTTTGTATTTCTTCGCTTTGCTCACAAAGCTCTTTTTCCACTCTAAATCCCGAATTCCAGAATCCAGCTTTCTCGAAACAAGTCCCGCCGGAAAAATCAACACCGCATAGGAGCCTGAATAGACGGATTCTATAGCTGCCAAAGTATCTACAGAATTCCTCCCATGCTTGTTGATTGGGATAAATAAAGGCTGGAAATTCTTGAAAGCCATCAGCAGGTCATTTACCAGAAAACGTATATCTGTCCGCACCTGTCCTATTGCCTGCATCAACGCAATCCCATCTATTCCTCCCAGCGGATGATTGGCAGCAAGGATAATCCCCCCAGTCTTGGGAATGTTCTCCGCTCCTACCAGTTCTACTTCAATATTAAGTTCTCTGATCAACCCATTGGCAAAGTCTATTCCATGAAGATGATCCACCCGGTCCAGCACATCGTTCATCCACTCTTCATGAGTTACCCGCTTGATATAGTTCAGTAAAAAGCCAGGCATCCACTTCAAAAGCTTCGGGTTTTTAGAAGCTATGGCTTTTTCTATATCGATAAATTTCTTTGACATGGTAACTTCCGAGGGTGACTACTTGGATGATTCAAAACAGCAGAACTAGTTCTTGTTTGTCATCAAAATAAGCCCAAAAGTACAAAAAAACAGATTTAACATTCAGAATCAATCAGTCGTACGGGGTTACTACCTGAAAACCAACACCCTTAATTTAAATCTATAGTAACTAGACCTGATAATTTGTGATCAATACGGTTTCATTCCTCTGCTTGGAATTTCAGCAAGACACTGCCACAGCAGACTGGTAAAGAGAATTTCCATGCCAAATCAAAACAGGTCAAAGTTACCCAACTTAAAAATCCAAATGCCCCACTTCGTAGCATCACGCTCTGTCCTCCTCCGATTAATTCCCTATTTTTGCAGACTGAAAAACACATCCCATGAACGAATCCATACTATCACTTTGCCCAGGACTTTGGAAAGATTATGAACTCATTGACACCGGTGGATTTGAAAAATTGGAGCGGTTTGGAGACTTCATCCTCAGCAGACCTGAGCCTCAAGCTATCTGGGACAAAACACTTCCTGAAAGTGAATGGAAAAGTATGGCCCACGCACATTTTGCGAAGGAAAAAAGTAATCCTGAGAAGGGAAACTGGGAACAGCTGAAGAAAATGCCGCACAATTGGGCCATAGAATATGCTAATGAAGATGGACTGAACCTGAAGCTAAACTTAGCCCAAACTTCCTTCAAGCATATAGGTCTCTTTCCCGAGCAAGCGGTAAACTGGGATTATCTGTATAAAACCATCAAGAGATTTCCCGGATCAAGACCTAAAGTACTCAACCTATTTGCCTATACAGGTGCTGCAAGTGTGGCTGCTAAGGCTGCCGGTGCGGATGTGACTCACCTGGATTCTGTGAAACAGGTAGTGACCTGGTCCCGCCATAATATGGAATCCTCCGGCCAATCCGATATCCGATGGATTGTGGATGATGCCATGAAATTCATCAAAAGAGAAGCCCGCAGGGGAAACAAATACAATGGAATCATCCTGGATCCTCCTGCCTATGGACGGGGGCCGGATGGGGAAAAGTGGGTTCTGGAAGAGCAAATCAATGAAATGCTTAAGGTCTGTGCGGAAATCCTGGATCCAAAAGACCATTTTCTATTGCTGAATATGTACTCCCTTAGCTTTTCTTCCCTGATCGCCGCAAACCTTATCAACACGACCTTCACTAACGTGCAGAATGCCGAACACGGGGAACTCTACCTACAGGATAACCAAAACAAAAAATTACCCTTGGGAATATTCTTCAGATTTTCCAGCTTTTGATCTAGACATTAGTAATGAATAACCGACAACTCTTCCTACAGCACTTAGCTCAGACGACAGATTTTCCTTTGATGATCGAAGTGGAAAAAGCGGAAGGAATTTATCTTTTTGGGCCTAAAGGCGAAAAATATATCGACCTGATATCCGGCATAGGGGTCAGCAACGTGGGACATAGGCACCCAAGGGTTTTGAATGCCATTCAAGAACAGTTGGATAAGTACCTGCATCTGATGGTGTACGGAGAATTTGTGCAAAGTCCACAGTCTATGCTGGCAAAAGCACTTTGCGATACCCTTCCCGAGAAGCTCGACAATGTATATCTAGTCAATAGTGGAAGCGAAGCTATTGAAGGAGCCTTAAAACTTGCGAAGCGCTATACAGGGAAACCTAACCTCATCTCCTGCGTCAATGCCTACCATGGAAGTTCGCATGGTTCACTAAGCGTGGGAGGAAATGAGATTTTCAAGCAGGCCTATCGACCTTTGCTTCCAGGCATAAGTCATATTCATTATGGGGAGATCTCAGATCTAGACAGTATTAATTCTGACACCGCAGCAGTGTTGATTGAGACTGTGCAAGGTGAAGCTGGAATCCGTGTAGCCAGCAGAGATTATTTCCAAGCCTTGCGAAAGCGTTGTGATGAAACAGGAACTTTGCTTATTCTGGATGAAGTCCAGTGCGGCTTTGGCCGGACAGGAAAATTCTGGGCTTTTGAGCACTTTGGGATAGTACCTGATATTTTGGTCTGTGCCAAGGGAATGGGCGGAGGTATGCCTATAGGAGCGTTCATTGCCAACAAGGAAGTAATGGGTGTTTTCAAAAACAATCCGATTCTAGGCCATATTACCACATTTGGTGGACATCCGGTCAGTTCGGCTGCATCATTGGCTACCATCCAAATTCTCCAAGAAGAAAATCTCATTGAACAAGTAGAAGAGAAAGCCGAATTGTTCAAGGCCCTATTAGTACATCCAGCTATCGTGAGCATCAGAAACAAAGGCCTGTTGATGGCTGTTGAATTCAAGTCATTTGATGTGCTGAAGCCCATTATTGACCGGGCTATAGAACTCGGGGTAATTACCGACTGGTTTCTATTCTGCGACGATGCCATGAGAATAGCCCCTCCCCTCACGATCAGTAAAGCGGAGATACACAAAGCATGTGATGTGATTTTAAGGGCGATTGAAGAATTTACACTTCTTCAATCGTCATAATAACGAAAGCCATCTCATCATCTATGTTTTCAAAGATCCAGATGTTACCATCTTTTGCAAAATGAACATTGGGAGATTGTGTTAATTCCAGTATCTGGGCTTCGGAAATCAAGTTGAACTCATTATCAAAAATACTTAGAAATACATCAGCTCCAGTGGAAACATAGCCTCCATTTTCGGTCAGATCCTCTCCAAAATATTTCTTATCTGAAAACCTGAAGTATCGTTGATTCTTTTCATCCCAAATAAAACTGCGATACGAAATTTCTTCGTCCACTTTTCGAGTGATATCCTTTAATCCATTTGAAGTATATTCTACTGTTTTGGGAGGAGAATATGCTTTCCTAAACCCCAATAGTGGCGTGTCCCAATTTTTCACATATAGACTATCGCTTTCAAAATTAAAGACCAATACTTCATTGAATGCACTTGAACTGACTAAGAAATTCCCATCTGCCTGCAGTGGATAAATAGCAGTCCCATAACCACCTGCATCATTCCCATTGTAAAGGATCTTGACATAAAACTCGGAATTTTTCTCAAAGTCGGTAAGCTCGATTTTTTTAAACGTCCGATTCTCCAAATCGAAATCAAGTAAGAAATCCGTATTGCTTTCCCAATGGGTGATTAAGCCCACAACTCTATTAGGATTGTTTTGATCCTGTTGAAGTGTTCTTGGATAATATTCATTTGTCCCTAAATACTCAGCAGCAATTTTATCCAATTCTAAATCCTTTACTAAAGTCCCGTTTTGGTCAAATATTTTATAAAATTGGTATGACCAAAACATTAATTGATGGTTGGGCAAAAGTGTAAACCGGGGATAATCACCGACTCCATTTGGCCCTTCTTTTTCATATTGGATCTTTCTTTCTAGCTTAAGCTGATTCAAATCGACCTTCTCTGCTGAATTGTCTTTTCTATTGAAGTTAATCAGGTAATTTTTGTCTGCTGACAAACTAGAGGAATACAGTTGATCCTGTAAATA
>CBFGUY010000077.1:0-18330 GCA_965651895.1 uncultured Algoriphagus sp.
GAATCCTTGTTGATATGTAAAATGATATCTGTTCCACGCTCTGTTCGTGATCCTTTGGAAATCTCGAAAGAAGTAGAACCGTCACAAGTCCATTTGGCTGACTCAGCACCCTCTTGGTACGACAGTGTGTTGATTTCCACCGTATCGGCCACCATGAATGCCGAATAGAAACCCAAACCAAACTTACCGATGATCTCATTGGCATCTTTGGCATCCTTGAATTTCTCTACAAATTCCTCCGCTCCGGAGAAAGCCACCTGGTTGATGTACTTTTTGATCTCCTCCGCAGTCATTCCCAGCCCTCGGTCAGAAATGGTGATGGTTTTCTTTTTCTCGTCGAAACTCACTTCGACAGTGGTGTCACCAAGTTCACCGGAATACTGACCTAATGTCGCTAAACGTTTGATTTTTTGGGTCGCATCGACAGCGTTGGAAACAAGTTCTCTTAGAAAAATCTCGTTATCAGAATAGAGAAACTTCTTGATAATCGGGAAAATGTTCTCGGTATGTATCGAGATCGTGCCTTTTTCCTGCATGGCTATAAATTAGTTTAGTTAAACACATGGTTTGTCGGGCACAGAATTGCAACTGTTGTTCCAAAGCAGTCTGGGTGTCATTTTGGCAGAGAATGAAAGTCAGAAATCTAAATTGAAAAATCTGAAATTTTGTCTTAGTTTCGATTTCTCACTTCATACTTCTGACTTACCTTTGGGCATGTGGAAAGAAATCTCAGTTCTGATCAGTAAGGAAGCCACGCTGGAGTGGCGACAGAAGTTTGCGCTGAACGGGATTTTGCTTTATGTGGTTTCCGCAGTTTTTATCACTTATTTAAGTGTGGGGGCCAAGCAAGGAAATATTACCGCACCCACTTGGAATGCCTTATATTGGATTATAATTCTTTTCTCAGCTGTGAATGCTGTGGCAAAAAGCTTTGTACAGGAGCATCAAGGACGGCAACTCTATTATTACATGATCGCTTCCCCAGAGGCAATTATTCTTTCCAAAATCATCTACAATACCGGCCTCACTCTCATTCTGGCATTATTGGGTTATGGTGTGTTTTCAGTGATTTTGGGAAATCCAGTTCAGGATCAAGGCTTGTTTCTGCTCAATTTGACTTTAGGGGCAATGGGCTTTTCGGCAAGTCTCACCATGGTAAGCGGCATAGCTTCCAAAGCTGGCAATAATGCCACGCTGATGGCTATTCTGAGCTTTCCTGTGATTATCCCTATTTTGCTGATGGCTATCCGCATTTCCAAAAACGCCATGGACGGACTCGATTGGAGCGTAAGCATAGACAAGCTCTTGACGCTTCTGGCGATTAATGCCATCGTCGCTGTGACGGGATATATTTTGTTCCCTTACTTGTGGAGGTCTTGAGATTGGAAAATTGAAAGATTGGAAGATTGGAAGATTGGAAGATTGGAAGATTTCCCCAATTACACGTAATCGATGGCTTGCCAGGTCTTTGTTTTAAATAACACATCTCAATCCTAAATGCATCACAAAAGACTCGAAGTCCCTATTGCTGTGTAACTGCTTAACTTTCCATAGGATTCTCCAATTTCCCCATAAACAATATTGCTCCACTATGTTTCTCTTGGATAAAGAAGATGAAAGGTCTATCCAAGGTGAAGATTCTCGGTGTTGAATTAGGTGGTAAACTAACTAATTCAACGACTTCGACAATAGTTGCTGCAGCCGCTTCCGTACCCTTTTCATCTACTTCTATAAGCGCTTGGTGGATTACCCTGCTGATTTTCAACTCATCAGTTGGGTTGGAGAATAATTGAGTGAAGTTGTCTCGATGGAAACTAAATGGCCTCACCAAGCCCATGTCTTGTAAGTCGTTCGAAAGGTCATCAATTTTATATTCAATCTTAAATTTCGGCATTTTCAAAATCAAATTCACATCTCTGGAATTACTTCTCCATTCATCCAAATTTTCCAAGGTAAAGTGAGGGTATAATTGCGTAAGGTTTCCGCTTTCATTGACAAGAACTCCCATTGAATATTGTTCGGAACTGTAGGGTATTTCCAAATAAGTGTAGTCTGCGGTACCATAAGCTTTGAATCCAGCCGGTTCACCCAAATTCATCATATCTACCATGATTTGTTGGCCATTACGGAGCGTGAATTTTTCTTTGCGTGTATTTTCTTTTGGGAAATTATAGGTCCAGTCCCCTTTGAAGTATATCGCATTGACTAAATACATCACAGCATCTGCCGGAATAAAGTCCAGCATATCTTTGATGAGGTTGTTGGTCTGTTTTTCTATCCAGTTATTGATGATATTCACAGAATTTGGGTCATACACATCAATCGGAGCAATTTCAGCATTGAAATACTGCTGGGCAGCGTCCTTGAAAGGGATGTTTACCTGATAGTCCTCTTTATACCAAATGCCATTGGCTATGCTTAATTTTACCTTAGGATCTACATCCAGTAAAAATGATGTAAGGTCCTTGACAGCTTGGTTTGCTTCTTCCAGGCTCATGCCCTCCATCTGCAACACTTGGATAAATTCTTCTAAAACCTCCCCATCATTGCCGTTCATAGCCATAGCCAATGCTTGGTGTACTGAATATGGGCTGAAGAATAGATTCTTGGAATCCCCATTGGAGGCTAACTGTTGGAAAAGGTTCGTAGCAAACCTAGTATTTGATTCAGAGAGTCTATGTTCATCTAAAGACAGTGCTCTCAAATTTGCTTCTACTTTTCCCGAAGGGGAGTTGTCCTCACCGGACATACAGCCAAAGCAGCATATACATGCTGAAACAATAAATAAGCTTGCGGCAGTTTTAGTGCTTCTGTAAGTATTTATAAAGAATGGTTTCATAGCTAGGATTTTTCATAAAGACGTAAGAGATCTTCAAAATGCTACAACTGGGCAACCTCTACACTACTCTGTCACCTCCATGGTTAAAAGACTTCACAAAAAGCAGCGTTTTCAGGAACTTATGCTTTATTTTTGCACTTGAATTAGCAAAAATACCCTATGCGCCAATCCTGGTGGAAAATTCTTGCAATCGCCCTGCTGCTATACACGCTAATCGCAGGCTTGCTGATGGATGTGCCTCGACTTCCGATCCTCAACGAAACTATCCGTGCCCTTCACTTTCATGTGACTATGTGGTTTGGGATGATTCTGATGTTGGTAGTGGCCGTGTACTACAGTATCAAATACCTACGGACAAATGATCTCAAAAATGATGATCTAGCCATAGAATTCACCAATGCAGCTATTCTTTTTGGCGTATTGGGAATAGTCACTGGCATGCTTTGGGCTAAATTCACTTGGGGAGATTACTGGAGTGGAGATCCTAAGCAGAATGCCGCAGCTATAGGGATTTTGATGTATTTCGCTTATTTGATCCTTAGAAACTCACTTACAGATTCCCAACAAAGAGCCCGAATCGGCGCTATTTACAACATCTTCGCCTTTGCGGCTTTTATTCCGCTCATCTTCGTATTACCAAGATTGACAGACAGTTTGCATCCCGGTAACGGCGGAAATCCAGGCTTCAACGCTTATGATCTAGACTCCAAACTACGGGCAGTATTCTATCCCGCGATTATTGCCTGGACATTATTTGGCAGCTGGATCGCAACTGTTCGCGTCAGAATGCGTAGGGTGGAGAGGACAATTGAAGACCGAATGATTAATTCCTGATTTATGAAAAAATTACTTACCATAGCACTTCTGGTTTTTAGCCTATCTGCACTGGCCCAGGAAAAAATCCCAGTAACTGAAGCTGATTATTCCAACAGTTCAGTTGAAATGGCCGATACCATGCGCGCAAACGGTAAAATTTATGTTTTGGTAGGTGTGATTGTGCTCATCTTTGCCGGAATCACCGTTTACCTCGTCAGTACAGATCGTAAGATCAGTAGACTTGAAAAAAATCTCCTCTCTTAACCATCCGGTAAAATGAAAAAAGGACACCTCATTGGATTAGGCATCATTGCAGTAGCGATAGTCATCATCATGACTTCTATCGGCGATGCCAGCAGCTACGAAAGCTTCACCACTGCGAAAGAAATGAAGCAGAAAGGCGATGATAAAGCCATTCACGTCGTAGGGCAGCTGAAAAAAGACGCCAGCGGAGAGGTCACTGGCTTAAATGTTCGTGAGGACAAAGTTTCTTTCACCTTTATGCTTGTAGATAATGAAGGAGTGGAGCAGGAGGTATTTTACAATGAGCCTGTCCCTGCAGATTTTACCCGATCAGAATCTGTGGTAGTGATCGGTTCTTATAAGAATGATGAAATATTTATAGCCGATAAAATCCTGATGAAATGCCCTTCAAAATATCAGGAAACTGAAGTGCAGACAGCGGGAATGTGAGTTAGGGCAGATACAATAAAAAATCCATGATCAATACCTTTATCGGTAACCTTGGCCACCTGATGACTATAGTGGCCTTTGTCAGTGCGCTGACTACCGCATACGCATACATCCAGTACTTCCGTGCAAACGAATTAGAAAAAGCAAATTGGAGGAAATTCAGCAGAATAAGCTTCTCCATACATGCCGTTTCCAGCGTCATGATCGCTTTTTCACTTTTTGAAATCATCTACAATCACCGCTTCGAGTACTTTTACGCCTATTCCCACAGTTCCAAAGCGCTCCCTGTTCACTACATGATTTCCAGTTTCTGGGAAGGCCAGGAAGGTGCATTTATACTTTGGATCTTTTGGAACGTGATTTTAGGAGCCATTCTGATCAAGACCAATAAATTCTGGGAAGCTCCGGTGATGGTTGTCTTTGCTCTTGTTCAGGCGTTCTTGGTATCTATGATTTTGGGCGTGGTGATAGGAGAATTAAAAATCGGCAGCTCCCCTTTTATTCTCCTGAGAGATGCCACCCAGGCGCCTATCTTCCAGATGAATCCTGACTTCGTTCCTGAAGATGGCACGGGCTTAAATCCCCTCCTTCAAAATATATGGATGGTCATTCACCCTCCTACACTCTTCTTGGGCTATGCTTCTACTTTGGTTCCATTCGCTTTTCTGATGGGAGGATTGGTGACCAAAAAGTACTCGGAATGGATACGCCCGGCTTTGCCTTGGGCTATTTTCTCCGCTATGATCCTGGGGATGGGAATTATCATGGGAGCTTACTGGGCCTACGTGACCTTAAACTTCGGTGGGTATTGGAACTGGGATCCTGTAGAAAATGCAGTGTATGTCCCTTGGCTGATCCTGGTCGCGTCCATCCATACCATGATCACTTATAAGAAAAGTGCAACGGCCTTAAAAACTTCTATAGTGCTGGTGATCATGACTTTCATTCTGGTACTATATGCAACATTTCTGGTGAGATCGGGAGTTCTGGGAGATGCTTCAGTACACTCATTCACCGATCTAGGACTTTCAGGCCAATTGTTGATCTACATGCTATTCTTCCTGGTGATCGCCGTAGTCCTATGTGTGAGAGCCTGGAAACATATCCCTACTTCGGAGAAAGAAGCCTCAGTTTATTCACGGGAATTCTGGGTATTCATTGGTGCCACTACCTTGGCTTTGATGGCATTTCAGGTCATCTTACCGACTTCTATTCCAGCCTGGAATGCAGTGGTGGAAAGCTTTGGAGGGATCTCTAATATGGCCCCTCCTGCTGATCAGGTAGATTTCTATACCAAGTTCCAACTGTGGTTTGCAGTGGCTCTGGCAATGCTTACGGCGGTGGGCCAGTTTTTCTGGTGGCAGAAAATGGACAAAAAAGCCCTGAAAGATGCGCTTTTAACTCCTTATATCATTTCAGTACTATTATCTGCAGCGATTATTGTCCTTGCCAAAGTGTATGACTGGAAGTATATGATCATCGTGCTGGCAGGCACTTTCACCATTACAGCCAATTCGGTCATTCTCTTCAGAATCCTGAAAAAATCAACCCTCAAACTTGCTGGAGGCTCTTTGGCACATATCGGCTTGGGAATGATTCTCATTGGTATTATGTTCAGTTCAGGTTATTCAGACACCATTTCTATCAATATGTCTGGTTTGACTTACAGCAATAGTTGGGAAGATGAACTGAACAAGGAGCATGTGCTGCTTTGGATCAATAAGCCTACCCAAATGAAGGACTATACGGTCATCTACCGTGGCCGCCAGAAGAAGGTAAAAGGGATATCCGAATATGTTCCTGCCAAAATCCTTCAGCCAACTGGAAATATCAATGAAGCTATCGCTTTAGAAGACTATAAGGATAACTTCCAAAAAGGTGACAAAGTAGATATCGTACTTGAGGAAAATGACTACTTCGAGATCGAATATTACCAAAATGATGTCATGAAATTCTCACTCAGCCCTATGTCCCAGTTCAACGAAGGCATGGGAGGATTGATTTCTTCCCCAGCTTCCAGGATTTTCATCGACAAGGATCTCTATACCTATGTGGCGGCCATGAATGACCCTGAGGATCCGGACTGGAAAGAGGACGAGATCTATGAAGTAGCCCCGGGTGAGCAATTCCATGTGGCGGACTTTGTGACTTATTTTGACGGGGCAGATGTGCTGAAAGAATTAGACGGGTATGTGCTACAAGAAGGAGATGTAGCGGTACGGGCTAACCTTAGAATCTTAGATTATGATGTGGAAAAACTGCTTCAGCCTACTTTCATCATCCGCAACAATCAAGTAGGGAAACTTCCCGTGATCGATAATGAATTGGGGTTGAAAATAACCCTTGAAAACATTCTTCCTGAGGAAAACAAGTTTGTCTTCAAAGTCAATCAGTATCAAAAAGACTATGTAGTAATGAAGGCGATCGTAAAACCCTACATCAATGTACTTTGGATAGGTACAATATTGATGCTTATAGGATTTACGGTGGCTATTTTCAGGAGATTTGATGAATTCAAAAAGATGAGGGATAAAGGATTGGAAGTGTGACATCAGAAGTGTAAAATCTGAAATCTAAAGTTTATAGTAAAAGCAAATCCCGATGGTTTCACTCATCGGGATTTGTCGTTTTTAGACAGGATCTGAGCGTTCTGATTTCTGCAGAATACCCAAAATCTCGTCCACGTACTCCCTGGAGTTACAAAGTCTAGGAACCTTATGCTGTCCTCCTAGTTTGCCCCGCATACGCATCCAGTTTTCAAACAAGCCTTGGGGAGCATGATGGATTATGGGCTCTATCAGAGCCAATCCTTTATGTCTTTTGGCATCATAATCTGAGTTGATCTCCCGCAAATGCATGTCCAACAGCCGTTCAAACTCTTTGATGTCTTCTGGATCCTTTTGAAACTCTATGATCCACTCGTGCGCTCCTTTGGCCCCTGTTCCATCAAAGTAAACCGGAGCTGCGGTGAAGTTCGCAATGCGGGCACCTGTCTGATCTGCTGCTAGCTGTATGGCCTTTTCAGCATTCTCGACAATCAATTCTTCTCCGAATGCATTAATAAATTGCTTAGTACGACCTGATATTCTAAAGCGATACGGAGAAGTAGAAGTGAACTTAACTGTATCCCCGATCTTGTACCTCCAGAGCCCGCCATTTGTCGTAATGACCAATGCATAGTTTTTGCCCACCTCCACTTCAGACAAGGGGATTACAGCGGGATCTTCAGATTCCCACTCTTCCATGGAGATGAACTCATAGAAAATCCCGTAATCCAAAAGCAGCAATAATTCATCTGAATCTTTCTGATCCTGAATGCCAAAGAAACCTTCGGAGGCATTGTAGGTCTCCATGTACCGCATTTTTTCAGAAGGAATCAGTTCTTTGAATAGGCTTTTATAAGGGCCAAATGCAACGGCTCCATGAAAAAATATTTCCAGATTTGGCCACACTTCAAGTATATGCTTGGCTTTCTTCAGTTCCAATACCCGTTGCAGAAGTACAATCGTCCAGGTAGGCACTCCGGCCATACATGTCACATCTTCATCCATGGTTTCCAAAGCCATTTTTTCGATTTTGGCCTCCCACTCCCCCATCAAAGCCGTTTCCTTGGAAGGAGTCCTGACGAAATATGCCCAAAAAGGAAGATTCTCCATAATCACCGCAGAGATATCTCCGGCTCTGGCAGTTCCAAGGGGATTCAGCGGATTGTTTTCCAATGTCCCGCCTATGGTTAGGGTTTTGCCGGCAAAAAGCCTGGAATCCGGATAATTGGCCATATATAGTGCTACCATGTCCTTACCTCCTTTATAATGACATTCCTCCAGACTTTCATCAGTCACAGGAATGTACTTACTTCTGCCTGCGGTAGTTCCGGATGATTTGGCAAACCATTCTATCTCCCGGTTCCAGATTACATTATCACTCCCTTCCATCGCTTTATCGATGAATGGCTTGAACTTGTCATAATTTCTTATGGGAACCCGGCTTACAAAATCAGTATAGGATTTAATCTCCGCAAAGCCGTGCTCTTTACCAAATTCGGTGTTTTGCCCTGCTTCAATCAGCTCTCTAAAAATATTCTCCTGGACAGAAATCGGGTTTTTCTTAAAATTTTCAATTTGACCCAAACGGCTCTTGAAGATCCAGGTCATAAAGGAATTTAGAACCGCCATCAGTTAAAAACTTTTCTTTTCAACTCAAAATTAGAACCCAAATATACTTTTCTTACTTGTTCGTCTGCTGCCAATTCTTCAGCAGTACCTGCTTTAAGTAGCTTTCCTTCAAACATAAGGTAAGCCCTGTCTGTAATAGAAAGGGTTTCATTCACATTGTGATCTGTGATCAAAATACCGATATTTTTGGTTTTAAGCTTCGCCACGATGGTCTGGATTTCCTCCACAGCGATAGGATCCACTCCCGCAAAAGGCTCATCCAATAAGACGAATTTAGGATCTACTGCCAACGCCCGTGCGATCTCAGTACGCCGTCTTTCTCCACCGGATAAGACCATTCCCAGATTTTTGCGCACATGGGTCAAGCTGAATTCCTCCAGTAAGCTTTCTACCTTCTCTTTGCGCTGCTGCTTCGGCATCTTGGTCATTTCCAGTACAGCCATGATATTCTCCTCCACCGAAAGCTTCCTGAAAACAGATGCCTCCTGGGCAAGATAGCCTATTCCCAATTTTGCCCGACGGTACATCGGTAGGCTGGTAATATCGTCGCTTTCCAAAAAAATCTTGCCCTCATTGGGTTGGATCAAGCCTACGATCATGTAAAATGAAGTGGTTTTCCCCGCACCATTTGGTCCCAAAAGTCCCACAATCTCACCCTGACTTACCTCTACAGAGATGTCATTCACGACACGGCGCCCCTTATAGATTTTCACTAAATGTTCTGCTCGAAGAATCATATCAGTCAAATTTTATGTCTTTCACGTAGAGTTGCAAGCTACTCTTATCACGAAATACATTTTCTCTCATTTCTGCTACTATATCAAATCTCATTTTGCCACGAAGCATATTCACGGTAGTCAAGTCAGGATCTTTGGTGCGGTCTGCCATCCCAAAACCCAGACAAACCGGAGTAGTCACCTGGCCATCCTGTACGATCTTAAACCTCAGATGCTTATCCTTTAACACCGCAACATCTTCAGCATACACATTTGAAATCCTGAAAATCGGTTCTGTATTTCCGGGACCAAACGGCGCCATTTGTCTCAATATATTATAAAACTTGTAATTTATCTGATCCAACAGCAATTCATCGTCAACTTCTATCACTGGCTTACGATGGACTTCCTCGATTCTGCTCTTCACCACTGCCTCAAACTTCTCCTGAAAAGCGATGACATTCTCCACCGGAAGCGTCAGTCCAGCCGCATACATGTGCCCTCCGAATTGATCCAATAGATCAGCACATTCCTCTATCGCCTCATAGATATTAAAATCCACTACCGACCGCGCACTACCTGTAGCCTTACCATTTGACTCCGTCAAAATAATAGTGGGACGGTAGTATTTCTCAATACAACGACTGGCTACAATTCCGATTACCCCTTTGTGCCAATCTTCCTTAAAAAGCACAGTAGAATTCCATACGGTCAATTCCTCCCTCAGAGCGATCATCTCGAAAGCTTCCTTGGTGATATTTTCATCAAAATTCCTACGGGTGGCATTCACCTCATCCACCACTTTGGCCCGCTCCATGGCCGCTTCCAAATCAGTGGAAATCAACAATTCCACCGAAGCTTTCGCATGTTCCAGTCTCCCGGAAGCGTTTATCCTTGGGCCTATTTTGAAAACCACATCCGAGATCCCAATATCCTTCTCCAAGTTGCTGCTCAGCATCAAGGCCTTCAATCCCGGTCTGGGAGTATTATTCAGACGGTCAAGTCCATAATAGGCAAGGATCCTGTTTTCCCCGGTGATGGGCACAATATCAGCCGCAATACTCACTGCCACCAAATCCAGATAAGCATCCAACTGGGAAGAGTCTATTCCCCGTTTCATGGCAATGGCCTGAATCAGTTTGAATCCTACTCCGGCACCACTAAGCTCTTTGTAGGGATAATTACAATCATTCCTTTTGGCATCCAGTACTGCCACAGCAGCCGGAAGCTTGTCCCCAGGCGTGTGGTGATCGCAAATAATAAAATCCACCCCAAGCTCTGATGCCAATGCCACCTTCTCTATTGCCTTGATCCCACAATCCAATGCGATAATCAGCTTGATATCATTCTCTGCAGCAATTCGAACTCCTTTTTCAGATATCCCATATCCTTCTTTGTAGCGGTCTGGGATATAAAAAACCACATCCGGATAGAACGTTTTTAAAAATCCGTACATCAGCGCTACCGCAGTAGTGCCATCCACATCATAGTCGCCATAGACCATGATTTTCTCCCCTCCCGCAACTGCTGCCTGTATCCTGTCCACTGCTTCAGCCATATCCTTCATCAGAAAAGGATCATGAAGCTGTACCAAAGAAGGGCGGAAGTAGCTCTTGGCTTGCTCGAAGCTTTTCACCCCACGATTAATCAGCATATTGGCCAATGTCGGATTGACATTGATTTCTTTGCTCAGCTGATCGATGGCCGCTTGTGAGGTTTTGGGCTTTTGTTTCCAGAGATACTCCATTAATCTAAATTAGTAAACTTAGTTTTTTGTAATTTTTAATATAAAAAGTATTGGTACTATAATCGGCTATTGTAGCCCAAAAGTTTACTTGGAGGCAAAAAAAGCTAACCTTTCGCCTTTTTGTATTTCCCCCAAAAATAAACCGGGAAAATAAGCGCTTTAAGTTTCCATCCATTCTTCTCTGTAAGCGTCAATCTGGAGTCCTCATGAACAGCACGATACATTTTGCCCGCAAAAAGACAGTGACCTATGAGCAAGACAAAAACGACAGCATAAATAATCAATTCAGTCATTAGAGTTATAAAGTGGCAAAGTTGTAAAGTTCCTTCCCTCGTTGATCTGTGACATTCAGGGATTCTTCTGCAAAATCAATGCTGCCCAATTGTCCTTGCTTTGTTGAGAAATCAGCTCAAGCCCAAGTGGCTTGGCACAATCATTCAGATCTTGAATATCTTCGGTATAAAAGCCGCTGAGCAACAAAAACCCTTCTTTTTCTAGCAGATCAGCATAAATACTCATTTCATCCAGCAATACATTTTTATTGATATTGGCCAAAATGATATCAAATACACCTTGGGGATCCACTTCACGGATTGTACCCAATTTCATTCGGGTTGTAAGACCGTTAAGATCAAAATTCTCATTGCCGTTATCCACGCACCAATCATCTATATCGAATGCCTCAACCTCACTTGCTCCAAGCAAATGGGCCATTACGGCAAGAATCCCTGTTCCCGATCCCACATCAAGCACTCTTTTGCCCTGATGATCAATCTGCCCTTGATGGCGTAGCATCTGGAAAGTAGTCGCATGATGCCCTGTGCCAAAGGACATTTTGGGATTGATCACTATTTCATGTGTGAACGTAGGCTGGCTTGGGTGAAAAGAAGCCCGTACATACACTAAATCATCCACTGCGATGGGATCATAATTCTTCTCCCACTCCTCATTCCAGTTCACTTTGGGCATGATGCCTTCTTGGAGGCTGATTTGCGCATCATCTTGGTACTGGGCGATCACTTCATCGAACGCCACACGATCAAAATCTGACTCCAGCATATAAGCATCGATTCCCTCCTCAGTTTCGAGGAAGGAATCAAAGCCTATCATGGATAGTTCTGCGATAAGGATTTCCCGGAATTGCTCCAGGCATTTGATTTTAAACTCCAGGTAATCCATTTCTTATTAGAATGACTTAAGAATATCTACGAAATCACGGGACTTAAGAGAAGCACCCCCAATTAATCCTCCATCCACGTCCGGTTTGGCGAAAAGCTCCTGTGCATTTTTAGGATTGCAGCTGCCCCCATAGAGAATGGATGTGTTGTCGGCGATGTCTTTGCCATATTTGGATGCTATATGCCTTCTCAGTGCTTCGTGCATATCCTGAGCTTCCTCAGAACTTGCAGTTTTGCCTGTGCCTATCGCCCAGATTGGCTCATAAGCTATCACGATTTTAGAGAAATCTTCAGGGCTCAGTTCAAAGAGGCTCTCCGTAAGTTGGAATTTCACATTTGCTTCATGGGTTCCTGCAGTTCTGATTTCAAGCGATTCCCCACAGCAGAAGATTGGAGTCAGACCATTTTCAAGTGCGATTTTCACCTTTTGGGCAAGCGTATCGTTTCCTTCTTTGAAATATTCCCGGCGCTCACTGTGCCCGATGATCACATATTGTACACCGAATGAGGCAAGGATCTTTGCCGATACTTCTCCGGTAAAAGCCCCTGCATCCTTATCAGAACAGTTCTGGGCACCGATAAACACACCTTTAGCTGCGCCAATTAGCTTTTTAACAGGGAAAATATGTGGAAATGGAGGATTAAGAACTGCTATAGCATCTCCGCTATGTTCATCCTTGATCATATTCAATATCTCGGAAGTAAGTGTCTGACCTTCTTCGAAAGTCATGTTCATTTTCCAGTTGCCGGCTACTATTTTCTTACGCATAGTGTGTTTTGAAAATTTAATAAGGTTTGATAAAAAAGGGATTCACAATAATTTGGTCTAAAATTACGGAAAATGTCCAGTTGGGGAAAACATAAGGCAAATGAGTCAGGAAAAAACTCCTGGTCACAGGAAGAGGCTTTCGAAAAGCTGACCACCTACTGTGCTTATCAAGAGCGCTGTCCATGGGAAATCCGGCGGAAACTCTATGAAAAAGGCATCAAAGAAGAACCTGCGGAAAAGTTGATTGCTGAGCTGATATCAGAAGAATTTGTAAACGAAGAACGCTATGCCCGGTCATTTGCCAGAGGCAAATTCAGGCTGAAAAAATGGGGTAAAAACAGAATCCGGCTGGAACTCAAAATGAGGGAAATTCCCGAAAATCTCATCCGCAAGGGACTAAGCGAAATCGATCCTGAAGAATATTACGATACACTCTTAGCACAGACAGAGAAGAAGTGGGAAAGCACTCATGAAGGTGATGCCTACAAAAAAAAGTTCAAAGTCACCCAATACCTGTTAAGCAAAGGCTTTGAAATGGATCTGGTGAAGGAAGCTGTTGAAAGTTTGATTAGTGATCAGTCGCAGTAGCCAGTCGCAGATTGAGGTAACTAGATGCCTGGTTCAAGTCTTCAGACCAGCTAGGTGCCTTGGTTCTCATGACCTGCCTTCCGGTAGGCAGGCTTGGGCCCAATACATTACAGTCTTCAGACTGCCTAATTTTCTTAATAATTTGGCAAAAGACAACTCACTTTAGGAGCATCTTAAGATCAGATCATTCACACTTTTCTAAAATTAGGTAAATGCAGTCGGAAGACTGCAGCAAAGTAAGTCCAAGTCTGAAGACTTGAACTAGGGGGGTATTTTAGGCCCATGTCATGAGACATGAACCAAATATGCTGCCGACCGTCGACGGTGGTCTGTTGACTCTAAATCATCTCACTCATAATCTTTGCCGAAAGCAGGCAAAGTGGAATCCCACCGCCGGGATGGACTGATCCACCGCAGAAATATAAGTTTTTGATCGAGGCCGAATAATTTGCATGCCTCAGGAAAGCGGCAAATTTATTGTTTGAGCTATTGCCGTAAAGTGCTCCCTGGGCACTGGAAGTTTTGATCTCTATCGTTCTTGGATCCAAGGTTTCCTCCACTTCGATCAAGGGTTCTATATCCGTTTTCAGGATACGATTGAGCTTGTGGATTATATTTCTTTTGGCCTCAGCTATCATTGCATCCCAATCCTGCCCCTGATTATTAGGGACATTGATCATAGTAAACCAATTCATACTACCCAGAGGTGCATCATCAGCTTTATAGGTGGAAGTGATATTCAAATAGATCGTGGGATCATCATAAATAGTCCCCCGCTTAAAAATATGCTCAAATTCCAATGCGTAATTATCAGAAAAGAAAATATTGTGGAGATCCAGTTCAGGAAAACCCCGCTTGATTCCCCAATAAAAAATCAATGCAGAACTTGATTTCGGCTGGTTGAGCAGAAGTTTGGGTTGCTTCTGATCTTTGAGAATGGTCTTGTAAGCATTGACCATGTCCATATTGTTCACCACAAGGTCAGCATGGATAGTTTTACCTTGCACCTTGATCCCTACTGCCCGTTGATTTTCAACCAGGACTTGATCTACTTTCTTCCCAAAATGGTATCTCACCCCAAGCTCTTCTGAAAGCCTGAAAAGACTTAACGTGATGTCATGCATTCCTTTTTTTGGAAAAAAGGCACCGATGTTAAATTCAAGATGAGGAATAATATTAAGCGTAGCTGGTGTCTCAAAAGGATTTGAGCCATTATAAGTCGCATAGCGGTTAAATAACTGTACCAATTTAGGATGCTCAAAGTGCCTTCGGTTTACTTCATTCATAGTAGAGAAAATCCCCAGTTTCCCCATTCTTAAATAGGACCTTAGCGCATGTGAATTTGTCCAGGTATCCAGCTTATGAAGTGACCTGTTCATAAAAAGTGGAGCTAAACTATCATAGATGAAAGCAGAGCTGCGGAGCGCTTCCCGGATACTCGATGCTGGTTCTCCTAGCTTTGTCTGCACTTCTTCCGCAAATTGATTGAGATCAGAATACGCATTCAATCTCGTTCCATCTTCCCAAAAATACCGACAAGTCACATTCAGCTTTTCATAATCAAAGTAGGCTTTAGGATTTTTGCCAGCTAGCTGAAACAAATCCTCCACAAGCTCCGGCAGTGTGAAAAGGGAAGGTCCTGCATCGAATCTGTAATCTCCAATCCTGATTTCGCTCAGCTTGCCTCCTGGATAGCTATTTGCCTCAAAAACCTCCACTTGAAAGTCCTTCACTGCCAGCCGAATAGCTGAAGCGATGCCTGCAATACCTGAACCTATGATAAACGCCTTCTTGGTCATCGATGTTTTTTCAACCTTTAAACTACTATTTTTAAGAAATGTTAGATTTTTTGTAGCATATATGTGTCATTTTCCGTAGAGTATAGTGTATGTAACTTATTTTTTATGAAAAACTTACTTCTATTTTCTCTGCTAGGGTTTATTTTCTTCTCCTGTGACAAATTGGATGAGCCGGATCTATTAGGCACCTATTCCTATATCCCTGAAGGATGCGAGCCTGAGGCTAATCCTGAATTCAACTGTGGCAGTTTTATTACTTTATCGGCGGATGGTGTCGCAGACGTATTACCCAGCGGTGATATAGTATATAGAACTTCCTATAAGATCCGGGGAGAGAAAATAATCGTGGCCAAAGCTGATGAGATCATCGATCAGCTGGTTTTTAGCTATGTGGATAATTCTACTTTGAGAAATGAGCGAGATGGAGCTCTGTGGATCAAATAAATATTTTTCTACGTTGGCCTCATTCGAGCTATAAGCATACATCTTCATCTGGCCGCCCTGAACCTGCCTTGCAGGCAGGTCTGGCATATCTGGGACTTTTTCAGCATACCCTAGCAGTGATTTTGGACGTGCATCACGCTCCCGACTAAAAGCAGTCTTCCAGTTTTCCCTTTCGCAGGACCTCATGATACTTTGCGACAAGCCAACAGGAGAGCTCCTCCACTACTTTGGCACAGCAGGCAAGCAATTCGACCAGCCGCCCTCACGAAACTACCCCCAAATTATATAACGTTAAAGCTGATTTTTTTAAAATCAATGCTTCAGAAGTGTGTAGGGGCAAGGATTATAATTTCTAAACATTAAGTTCAACTTACGTTTTATTGTATGTATTATGCTTTTTTTATAGTATATAATTCATTTTTTACGTAGTTTCATGCACAATTTTAAAAGTTATGAAAGACCTACTCACATTCAAAAGCACAACCAGATCAGTGATCTTGGCAGCTTTGTTAGTAATGGTCAGTTGTTCACAATTTGATGCAACTGAACCTGCGTTGGACAACAGCGAGACTGTTGAAGTAACTGAAGCAAATACAAATGCAAATTTTAATGCAAATGCCAGAATCTCGGATAACAATGTAGAGCCTGAAATCATACCAGGTGCCAACCCAGGCGGAAACAGAACCTGCGAAGAAGTCGCAAGTCATCTGGGTATTGAGGGTTTCCAATATTCCAGTGAAAGGATAAACTTTGAAGGGGGAAATTTCAGTGGGGAATTCCCTGAGGGCTTCACTATTGAAACTGACGGCACATTGGTCAACTGGAGCTACACCCCACCTCCAGGATATTGCCTGGAAGCAGTCGCTTTTATAGTCAAAGGAAGCAATGATGCACACATTTACACCTATGGGCCAGATATTTACAGTGACTCTGGACTCGCCGCTCCGACAAATGCCAGTGGAGATGCTGCCGGCCTTAGCAATCTAACTGTTTGCTACACCCTCAGAGAATGTGTTGTGGAAGAAGAGCCATGCTTTGAAGAAGAAACTGCCTGGGCCGCAGGCCTTCGATATGTGACAAAAGGCAACTGGGCCACTTATACTACTTTCTCGGGAGAACAGAAATCCGTAACTCTTTATGCTGGACAACACCACGATATTGGGATGGTGACACTGACACCAATGGGCGGTCAAGTGGAAATCAAGATCGAGTTGAATGAAATGGGAATGTTCCAGGATAATTCTGAAAACGTAAAAATCCAGGGATATTCCGCAGCTCCAAATAAAAACCCTGCTCCGGGTCAATTCACCACTCACAAAGGAATGGCAACGGGATCTTCTTATACTGTTCTAGTTCCTAGTTTCGCATTTTATGGTATCCACGTAGATGCAGGAAGAGTAGTAGAATGCGAAATTGAATAACGAAGACTAGCATCTACTGAAATAGTATCGATGAAATTGAAATAAAAGAGGCTGTCGAAATTGACAGCCTCTTTTTATGTTTTATTTATTTACAACTTCTCAAAAATCCGTCTAAAGCTCGTCGCCTCAGCGATCCTTCCATGAAGCTCGGAGATAGCGACTCTTTCCTGCTCGGTGGTATCCCGGTGGCGGATAGTCACGGTATTATCCTCCAAGGTCTGGTGATCCACCGCAATACAGAACGGTGTCCCGATCAGATCCTGCCTTGCATAACGCTTACCGATCGAGGCAGCATCTTCATAGATAATGTTGAAGTCATATTTCAGCAATTCCACAATCTCCTGACCCTTTTCAGGCAGACCATCTTTTTTCGTGATAGGAAGGATAGCCGCTTTCACGGGAGCGATTGCCGGATGAAGCTTCAGATAAGTTCTGCTCTTCTCATCTGTTTTCTCCTCGGTATAGGCATTACAAAGCGTCAATAGGAACAAGCGATCAGCTCCAATTGATGTCTCGATCACATAAGGAATATAGTTCTGATTCACTTCCGGGTCGAAGTACTGTTGCTTCTTTCTGGAAAATTCCTGATGCGACTTCAGATCAAAATCAGTTCTGGAGTGGATTCCTTCCACTTCTTTGAATCCAAATGGGAAGTCAAACTCTATATCCATTGCCGCATTGGCGTAGTGGGCAAGTTTCTCATGGTCGTGCTTGCGTAGCTTATCTGCAGGTGTTCCAAGAGCCAAATGCCACTTCATCCGCATATCAGCCCACTTCTGATACCACTCCAGCTCAGTGCCAGGGCGTACAAAGAACTGCATTTCCATCTGCTCAAATTCACGCATTCTGAAGATAAACTGACGGGCTACGATTTCATTTCTGAAAGCCTTACCGATCTGGGCAATTCCGAAAGGAACTTTCATCCTTGCGGTTTTCTGCACATTCAGGAAGTTGACAAAAATCCCCTGGGCGGTTTCAGGTCTAAGGTAAATCGTGGTGGAATCCTCCGCAACAGAACCCACTTGCGTAGAAAACATCAGGTTGAACTGACGGACTTCTGTCCAATTAGTCGTGCCACTGATCGGGCATTTAATGCCTTCATTTACGATGAGATCCCTCACACCGGTAAGATCTTCTGCTTCCAG
>CBFGUY010000078.1:0-18258 GCA_965651895.1 uncultured Algoriphagus sp.
GTTTGGAATCTGTATATCCGGAAGTATTGGAAAGTTTTACATCTAGAATCTGATCCGTGGTTACTTTTTCGAAAGCAGCGACATCCAGCAATAATCTGTTATCGAATAGGCGTACTTCCAGACCGATTTCCTTTTCAGTGACTGTAAATGGCTGTAGATTAGTATTGGGAGCAAAATTCCCGCTTACACCAGCTAAAGTCTGACCGTTAAACTGGTTTTGGTTTATGCTGTAAGTCAGGAGTCCTTCGTAAGTCCCCACTCCGTTTGTGCTCCCTACTTCTGCCCATGATCCCCGTAGTTTGGCATAGGATAGCCAGGTGGTATTGGTCAGTAATTCAGAGAAAATAAAACTACCTGAGATGGAAGGATAAAACTTGGAATTATTTAAAGGGTTCAATACCGAAAACCAATCATTTCTACCTGTAAAGTTGAGGTAAAACATACCGTTATAACCAAATTCCGCCAATCCATACAAGGAATTCACACGGCTTTCTGAAAAGCCGTAGCCTTGGTTCCTGATGGTTCCGTTTGCAATAGAATATAGGTTTGCAACCACAAAATTGCTGGAAGTTTGGGTGGTGTTTTGCCACTGGGGTTGCCAGGTGTTGCCTCCAAAACTTGCTTCAATAGAGAATTTATCAAAGGTTTTATCTGCCCCGATCAAAAAGTCCGCATTGATATCTGTGGTGATGGTCTGTGCAATGTCATAATTGCCCCGGTAGGTTCCATCGTCTTGGAACAGTGTAGCAGTTCCGGTGCCATTCAGTCTGTTCCATTCTGTGAAGGCTGTCCCATAATCATAGTTTATCCTTCCCTGAGCATAGAGCCAATCGGTTAGTTCATACCGCAAGGTAGCTGTTCCCAAAAGTCTGTTCCTTCTTTCTTTGAAATATTGGCCGCCTTGAAGTGGGTAGTAAGGATTGTTTATGGTTCCTAGAAATCCATTTGTCCTCAATTCGGCACCTGTTGCTGGATCTACGGCATTATCTCTATATGCGGCTATGGGGGTCGATATTCCCATCCTGTTGAAGAAGTTGATAGCACCATCTCCTTGGGTCCCGATTTGTGGAGGATTCAGATTGTACTCGTTGGCATAATTGATGTTTAACTGGAATTTAAGTTTATCCGACAGGCTGTGGTTGATGCCTACGTTGAATATCCTTTTGGTGTATTCGTTCATGGGCTGGATACCTTTTGCATCCACATTGGAAAAAGATACCCTAAAACTTCCCTTTCCGGTTCCTCCTGAAATACCTATGGTATTTGTCCAGTTTGATCCGTTTTGCAGGAAATCGTATAGTTGATATGGGTAGGCTGAATAGGGGCGCATTTCTCCATCAAAGTTTATGGTGGGTACTCCATCTAATCGTTCACCAAACCCAAATTGCCCATAAGACTGTGCGTCACCTTGTGTCTGGGGTCTGACTCCACCTGTCCCGATCCCATATTCTCTCTGGGCCAGTTCGTCTAGAAAATTCAGGGGCTGGGAACTGGTATAACTTGAGGTGAAATCCACCCCAATGCCTGTACCTCCCTTGCCGGCTTTGGTCGTGATTATGATCGCTCCATTGGCAGCTCTTGCGCCATAGATGGCAGCAGCAGTTGCACCTTTGAGCACGGTCATGCTTTCAATATCATCGGGGTTGATATTTTGAAGGTTGTCACCACGGTCCCGTTGTTGGCCGCCTCCATCTACCCCTCTTGCGCCCTGATCCATCGGGAGTCCATTGACGACTATCAGTGGGGCGTTATTGGCTCCGGCAAAAGCCGACTGCCCCCTCAATCTGATCTGGGTACTGGCACCGGCACCTGCAGCAGGTGGAGTTATATTCAGCCCTGCTACTTTTCCTTCCAGAGATTCCATTACATTCGTGGTTCTGTTGGTCACCAGTTCATCCGTGTTCACCGAAGTGGCCGAATATCCCAGTTTTTTGGACTCCTTTTCTATTCCCAATGCGGTAACCACCACTTCTTCAAGTGATTTCTCGTCTATTGCCAGCGTCACATTGATGATGGATTTTCCTGCCGTTGGGATTTCTTGAGTAGTAAATCCAATAAAGGAAAAGACCAGGATACTGTTATCCTCCTCAAATTCTATGGTATATTCACCGTTGATGTCGGTGGTGGTACCTATAGTTGTGCCTTTGATAAGTACGGTAACTCCCGGTATGGATTCTCCATTTTCATCAGTCACTTTACCGGAAATGACTGCCATGTCTTGATTGGGAGGCTGTTCGTATAATAATAGGTTTGAGATACTGTAACTTAGGTTTGTGGATGCGTACACATGTCCCGTTTGGGACAGAACACCCAGATGCACGAGCACAGCAATGCCGTACAACAAGTAGTTGTTTTTCATTTGATTGGGTTTTATTGTTAATAAATAGATTGAATTACCTATTGGATATTAAACCTTACTACCCCAATATTTATCTTATGTTTAGAAAGATTCCTTTCTTTATATAGATTTAAACAGGAGTTTGGATTTAATATGTTTAAATGTATGTAAAGTAATAATTGTAATCTTCTAAAAATGACCGCCGTAGGATTTTGAACAATAGTATTTGCAACTCGATGGAGTTGGTCTGAAAAAAATAAAGAAAGTAGGTTTGGGTATTTTAAAAAATAGTATTATTAAATTTAAACTAAATATTTATGAAAGTGGAGGAAGCGTAAATGAAGAGCTGACTTAGCTTTAAAACAATACTATATTGGGTAGGAATAATTCTTCAATTTTCATTTTGTAAACGTGTTATGTCGGAAAATTCTTCCCGGAGTTTAACGCTTAATCTTTCATATAACTCAAAATACTTCATATAGATAGGATTGTTTTGCCTGAAAGGCTCGAATGTGGTCGCCATCTTCACGGATTTTGCGGCATTATCCAAAGAATCATAAATCCCTAAATCAGTGGCACTGAGTAAAAATGCCCCTTGTGCAATACTGTCTGGATTAACACCTATACTTATAGGTTTATTGAAAATATCCGCAAGTAGCTGTGTGCAAAAGGGGATGGAAGCAAAGCTCCCATTTGCGGTCAGGGAATTGATTGTTCTATGGTCTTCGAGTGTCTTGCCTATACTATAAATCTCATAGAGTATGCCTTCAACAGTTGCACGTATAAAATGCCGCTTCTCATGTTTGATATTGATCCCAAAATATGTCCCTCTTGCGTTTGCATTCCAAATGGGAGCCCGTTCGCCTAAGAGATAGGGTAAAAACAAAAGGCCGTCCGAACCTGGACGGGAATCCATCGCTTGATGAACAAGATGTTGCATGACATTCTCCACATCATATAGGTTCTTAAAGTCTCCAAATTGCTTGGCAAACCATTCAAAAGCCACACCTCCGTTATTTGTTGGGCCTCCGGAGATATAATATTTATCCGTCAATAGGTAATTGAAAAGTCGCTGCTTGCTGTCTTCCAGGACGGTCTCACTCACCACCCGTACCGCTCCACTATCTTC
Organism: uncultured Algoriphagus sp.; assembly: GCA_965651895.1. Taxonomy (GTDB): domain Bacteria; phylum Bacteroidota; class Bacteroidia; order Cytophagales; family Cyclobacteriaceae; genus Algoriphagus. Next base: position 3,468 of record CBFGUY010000078.1, read on the forward strand.
TATTGTGATGGTAGCCTTGTCTTTCTCCCATGCGCCTCCCCCTAATGTGGCAAGACAACCGTCGCTTGACCCAATAATTATTTTCACTCCATTTGGCAAGCCTAGGGATTTTTGATATTCCTTCCGTATAGTACCTAGAGAGTGAAAAACAGGTACTAGATCTGGTAGTCGATCAGAAGTAATACCTGCATAATCAAGGGCAGCATCTTCCCATCTTCGGGTATGAATATTCAGAAGCCCCGTAGCAGAAGCTAAACTGTAATCAAGAAAGTATTCTTTTGTCAGTTGTTGGATTATGTAGGTTTTGATGGTGATGAATTTAGAGGCCTTTCTGAACCGTTCCTGGTCTTGGCGCTGGAGCCATGCGATTTTAATCAGGGGCGACATGGGGTGTATGGGGGTGCCGGTGGAATTATATATTGTGCTGCCTATCGACGAGTTTTTGAGATCTTCAGCCTCTTTTCTGCCCCGATTATCTGCCCAGGTGATGGCGTTTCCCAAGGGGGCACCATGCTTATCTATTGGTAAGACACTGTGCATGGAAGCACTAAAACAAATTGAGATAATGCGGTAATTCAAAGGATGAATTTTCTCATTTAGTAGGTTTTTCATCACATATAGCATGGTAATAAACATTTGATCAGGATCCTGTTCGCTGTAATCAGGCTCTACATGGAAAGTAGGGTATGAACCCTTGGATGAGCCAATTACATTTCCTGCCAGATCAAATGCCATTATTCTAACGGCATTAGTTCCTATTTCTATTGTGATGATACATTCCATGTTTCCTGTTATTTTATTCCTTGGGAGAATTTTGTTTTCTGAATTCATTTGGCGTATGCCCGGTAAGCTTTTTGAAAGTCGTGGAGAAATGCTGTGAAGAATAAAAGCCTGTTTCCAGAGCAATGTCGGTAATATTTGCTTCTTGAAGCTTTAAAAGTTTGATCGCTTCAGCTATCCTGATGTTGATTAAATAATGCAAGGGAGGGAATCCGGTATATGATTTTACCTTCTCGGTAAATGCTGTACATCCCATACCGACCATAGCCGCCATTTCTTCCACCGTCCACTTATGGGAAAGATTTTTCCTTAGGCTCTTTTCCAGGTTGGTAAATATCTGAGGAAAGTCCCTTCTCGATCCGGCCTGTATGGTCAACAACCTGCAGATTAGAATTAACATTGAGTCCAATAAGTGGTTGACTCGTGTAGCGTAGCCCAACTCCTGTCCACTGATTTCATTTCGAATTTCCTGAAAATAGGGAATGATTTCAGTGGTGTTTATGACTGGAGATTCATTTATAGACAGGATTTTCCACATGATATTCCTTTCGCTTTTAGATAATCGACTCCATTTACCGAAATCAATTTTATTGTCCAAGTCTGTTTTCTTCAATTTCAGGTGCAGCCAATAAAACGCACCGATTCCTATATACCCCTTTAATCCTCCGATCTCTTGACCGGGCAATATAATAGCAGCATCACCTGGATAAAGAAGCTCGTGTTTGGAATTGATTACCCATTCAAATTTCCCCTCTACTATTAAATATATTCTTAAATTTTCTGCTCGACTTGAGAAGAATGAGTTCAGCTTTATTGAATTATTTATTTTAAAGCCAATTTCTTTTATTTGGGGGAATTGTTGTAATTCCTCTGAGTTATTTGCTGAAAATATAAAAGGGCTATTGGGCATCTTGCAGCTTGCTGAACTATTATCAATTGCATTTGAATAAACAGAATAAAAAGGAATTGCAACTTTAAGTTTAAATACTATAAATTAAGCGTTTCTGACTGGTGATTGTTATTTGGATTTGTTCTCTTTAGTTTAAACTGTTTCTTCTTAAGTATTTTACATTTCCTATATAATTTAGTGAATAAGTTTAGTGGATACAAATTTATTTTTAGAATAATATATTCTCATAAAAAAAAGGTGGCAGAACCCTCTGCCACCTTTTCTAATCTTGTAACCCAATCTATTTTACTATTTACTTATATGTTTCAAAGACTTAAGATATAACGAACCATGTCTTTGGCATCTTCTTCGCTCAGAGAAGCATGTGGAGGCATAGCTGTTTCTCCCCATACCCCTGCGCCTCCTTTGATCACTTTGTTTGCAAGCATGGTAACGTTTTCTTCAGTATTTGCATATTCGGCTGCTATATCAAGAAAGGCTGGGCCGATTACCAATCGATCCATCATGTGGCAGGAAAGGCAATCGGAATTTGCCATCTTTTCTTCACCCGAAATCTTTTTGCTTGCCTGGCTGTCAATGGCTTCTTCTTTTGGTTCAGATTCCGCACTTTCTTGGGCTGGTTCTGTTTCCGCTGGAGGTGTTACCACAGTTGGTGATTGAGATACCACCGGTTCTTTTTTTACGGAATTTTCAGCTTTTTTTTCTTCACCGCCACAGGCGAATAAAAGCACCGCCAATACTATTACGGTAGCCGAGTTTGATAGGATGTTTAGTTTCATTTTGATGAGCGTATTAATGTCTGAATGGTAACTGCTATAAACATTATTCCATTCGGAGAATTAATAAGGTTTTTTTATAAATTTTTAGAAAAGGGAAGGTGGATTTGCGCCAGATTCCCTTTCTATAGCTTGGTCATTAACTTAATGTGAACTCCGGCAATGGTATGATTTTACCGCCTTCCATAGCCGACTCATGAGCCAAAATCCCTACACAGGTAATATTGGCAGACTGCTTGGCGTCAGGATAAGGTGCACGCTCTTCAGTGAGGGCGTTCAAGAATTCATTGACCAGGTGCGGATGTGACCCTCCGTGTCCAGAACCCTGGATAAACGATAGATGCTGGTTGTCATCCCCATCATACACCCCTGCAGTCGTGAATGAAGAGATTTCTTCTGGAAGCAAATGCGCATAGTCAGGTATTTTCACTCTTTCCGGTGTTTCCCCGGTGTGGATTACTGAATCTTCATGCTCGATCAATGTCCATTCAAAGGACTTCTTGGACCCATATACATCAAAACTTTCTCTGTATTGTCTGGCAGTATTGAAAAGTGATCTGGTCACTTCTGCGGCCAAGTCAGAATCTTTAAATTTGATATGGCAGGTTTCTATGGCAAAAGGAGAACCATACTTTGGAATCAAATTCTCATCAATCCTGCCGGAACCTAAGCAGGATACATATTCAGCCTGTGCCTTTGGCAAAGCTAGTACTGGCCCCACGCAATGGGTCGCATAATGCATAGGAGGGAGGCCTTCCCAGTATCCTGGCCATCCTGCCATTTCCTGCTGGTGGGAAGCTCTTAGGAATTGGATTTTGCCCAGCTCACCTTTCTCGTACATCTCCTTGACGAATAGGAATTCACGGCTATAGATCACCGTTTCCATCATCATATAGGTCAAGCCAGTACGCTGCACTTCTTCCACGATTTTCTTACAGTCTTCCACTGATGTGGCCATAGGTACGGTGCAAGCAACATGTTTTCCTGCTCTTAAGGCTTTCAGTGTTTGCTCGGCATGGTTTTGTATAGGCGTATTGATATGTACTGCATCGACTTCCGGGTCTTTCAATAACTCATCATAATCTGTATATACTTTTTCTATGCCAAAGGCTTTACCGATTTCCTCAGCCTTTTCCTTGTTCCTTTGACAGATCGCATACATGTTTGCCAATTTATGCTTCTGATAAATCGGAATAAACTCAGCTCCAAATCCAAGCCCAATGATGGCTATATTGATTGGTCTTTTACTCATGGTTTTCGTGTTGATAGGTTTAAAAAGGGTATTTCTTTTTCGTCTTACTAAACTGCTTCAGACTTCTGTTTTTTTTGAATGTGGGATTCCTCAGCAGCCCATTTCTTTAGGAACTCCAGTCCTTCTTTGGCGAAGCCATCCTGAGAAGGCACCAGAGGTTTCCAGATACATACCGCACCTGCAAGTTCTTTTACCTCCGGAGTAAAGCTTTCTATAGATATGACTCCCTTATAGTTAATTGCTTCCAAACCTCTTTTGTAGGCATCCCAGCGGGTTTGTCCAGTGCCAGGGGTACCGCGGTAGTTCTCTGATACCTGAAAATGGATCAACTTATCCCCTGCACGTCGGATAGCAGCTTCTACATCGGGTTCTTCTATATTCATATGAAACCCATCCAATATCACCTTTGCCTCCGGCTCATTGATATCCGAGATGAGTCTCATCAGTTCCTCACAGGTATTGATCAAGTCTGTCTCAAACCTATTCAAGGTCTCCAGAGCTATGTCCAGACCAGACTTCCTTGCATTTGCACAGACTATTCTCAGGTTAGTTACGGCACGGTCCCATTCGACTTTCTTTTGTTCCGGGGAGACCAGACGGGCTTTTCCAACTGCTGAATACATAGGTCCAGCGACGAATTTAGCTCCCAGTCCAGCTGCTATTTCAAAGCAGGCATCCAGGTAATCGAAACTGGTTTGGTGAAAGCTGGGATCTTCGTTGGTCAGATCCCTGCTTGTGCCAAACGCTCCACATATCACAGCCTCAAGACCATTATCGGCCAGTGCTTGTTTTACTTCATTTACATTGATCAACGAGGGATCTTCCACCGGGATCTCCACCACGTCATAACCGTATTCCTTTATCTTGGGTAGTAACGACAGCGTTTCTTTGGAAAACGGGGAAGTCCAAAGCCATGTGCTTACCCCGAATTTTACATCTAACGCCATATTATATTACTTTCATTATTCCGTTCATAGATAACCAGTGGTTTGGAAGCGTGCATACAAAAGGATAGTCGCCCTTTTCTGATGGCACCGTCAAGATGATTGATTCCTCAGAATTAGGAAATACCAAATTTGTCGCAGCCAAAACTTCAGGGATTTCAGGCACAAAGCTTTTGTCCATTCCTGTCAAGTCCTGGGCCATTTTCTTAGCTTCTTCGCTGATTTTATCAAAGGATCCAATTGCACCTATGATCAGGTTATGTTGTACGAAATCCGGATTTTTGAAATCTACGACCAGTTTGCTGCCAGCCTGTACTACAAATGTGGACTTATCAAACCGCATTTCGTGAGGAATAGCAGTAAGGGTAATCACCCCATCTTTCACTAGTTCTGTTTTTTCGGTAGAAGCTACCGCTTTATTATCCTCCCCTGTGGCAGGTTTTTTAAGGTCTAGGCTAGAATCATTTCCTATTCTTCCTGAGAATCTCCAGTTTCCTTCGTAGTCACCTACTTTATTTCCCGAGTCAAACTGACCTATCCGTACATTCTCAGGGGATAAGGCAGTGGTGAACAGTCCCTTGGTTTTTCCGCTCGCTACTTCCTTGTCATCGATTTTCAGAGCCATTTTCCCACCTTCCAATAGAGTGGCTGTAACCTGGAATTTCTCCGATGGTAAGTTTTTACGGGAACTGATAATCTTCACATCGCCATCCTGTGCCACTGCAAAGTGTAGGGCATCCTTATACACGTACAAGCTATATCCGTTTACATTGTTTCCCTGTGCGACCATGACTCCATCAAGGGCATCTCTGCCTGGAGTCACTTCCATTTGGATAGTGATTTCCTTACCTGTAGGATCTGGAGGGAAAAGAAGTGCGTTTCTGGTATTTAGTGAATACAGTTCAGACACCAAGCTCTTGGATATTCTATCCGCAATGCCCATATCTGCATTTGTAGCTTCTGGTAGAGGTCTGCCTTCGAAAGCAGAAGGGTGTGTCAAAGCAGCGGCAAAAATTGCCTGCGGCAGGTACTCATCTTCGGCATTATCAGCATTTCCAGATATAGCCAATAGTTTTTTGGAAACTTCATCAGAAGCAGGCATTTCGGAAACTGCCAGGATCGCAAATTTTCTCACCTGAAGACTTGGGTCTTCCAATAGATTTGCTGCCATAATTGCATCCAGCGCCGCCTGGTTTTTAGGAATTACACGTGCAGCATTTTTTCTGACTGCTGCAGAAGGGTGCTTTAATGCTTTTTCCACTACTTCCTGCGCTTTGGCGTTGTTTCCTTCCAGTTCACCAAGACCTTTCAAAGTCCATAAGGAGTTGATCGCAGGACCGTTGATACCCGCACCGTCAACTTCCTGGGAGTTGATAAGTTCGTATAATCCATCCACTACATCCTTATTCTGGCTTTCTACGATCAGACGCTGCGCAGTAAGTCTCCAGAATAAGTTATCGCTTTTCAGCGCGTCTATTAATTTTCCGTTAGAGGCATCCTTTAGATCAAAATTCTTGGAAGATTCCCCGCCTTTGTAGGTTAACCGGTAAATTCTACCGTGCTGACTGTCACGCAATGGATTGATGTAGGCATTGCCTTCACCATTATCAAAACCTCTAGGAGTAGGGTTGTGCTGGATGATGAAATTATACCAGTCAGCTACCCAAAGTGAACCGTCAGGGCCTACTTCTGCATGAACCGGGCTGAACCATTCGTCGGAACTCTGAAGGATATTAAAGGCATTTTTTTCTGTAAATCCTGATCCTGATTCTAGCAAGAGGTTATTGTGAAGCACACGTCCGGTAGGCTCTGCCACAAATCCGATTCTATTCCAGTATTCCTTAGGGAAATTACGGGCAGTGTAAATATTATGTCCTGCTGCGGCAGTGTAGCTTCCATGCCAATCCACCTGTCTTAGGAAAGGAGTGATGTGCGGCATGTCAAAATGCGTATCGATGCCGGTTGCAGTGTTTGGAGTGCCCTTATAAATAGTTCTTTTCACGTATTTATTATCCATGGCCAGGTACACGGAGTGCTGTCCATTGGCAGTGGAAATAAACGTTTCGAAATCTTCTGAAAACCCTAGTCCCCAAGTGTTGTTGCTGGTTCGTCCCAGAAACTCCATGTTTTCTCCTGACGGTTCAAAACGATAAACACCTTGGCTGAAGTTATGTTGCTTACCGCTTACTGTACTATTAAAGCCAGAATAACCTAATACTCCCCATATTTTGTTGTCAAAACCATATTTCAAATTAGATGGTCCTGCGTGTGTATCAAAAGTGCCCCAGCCAGTCATGATGGTTTCGCGTACATCAGCCACATCATCCCCGTCTGTATCTTTTAGGAAAACAAAATCAGGTGCCATGGAGATAAGCATACCGCCATTCATAGCCACAATTGAGGTAGGGATATTAAGCCCATCTGCGAAAATTGTTACTTTATCAGCTTTACCGTCTCCATTGGTATCTTCTAAGATCTTGATCTTATCATTCCCGCCTTCTTTACGTACCTCATTTGGGTAGTCTGTCGTTTCGATCACAAACAACCTTCCTCTCTCATCCCAGGCAAATGCAATAGGATTAATGATCATAGGTTCGGAAGCAAACAATTCTAATTCAAAACCTACAGGGGTCTGCACGAGCTTCATGGATTCTTCCGGAGATAGTGGAAGCTGATACTTTGGAGCAGGATCCCTTCTTTCATAATTAGGGATATCCGCATCTTCAAATGTTGGAGTAGGGATGTTGTACGCGGCCAATTGCTTATTGACTTTTTCCCCAACAGCCCAAAGGATACCGTTTGCTACCAGTTGCTGGAAATCATTCTTCTCCCAGGTTTTTTCATTGTGTCCGTATGCAGTGTAGAATACTCTTCCTTTTCCTTCTTCTCTAGTCCAGGTATATGGTTCACTTCCGTTTTCATCTACACGTTCCATCAGCACATGCATGTCAGGATTCAGTTGGCTGTGAACATAGGTTTCATCCCAGGTTTCAAATTCGTTTATTCCTTGCATGATCGGGGAATCCTTGTCCACGATTGTTGCCGTGAAGTCTCCGGTTCCGTGGGATTTGAATTGTCCGCCTACAGCAGATACAAACCACTCGGAGTTGCGGAAGCAAAATGATGCGGAATGGAGCGCAATAAGTGCTTTACCTCCTTGAATGTAAGATTTTAAGGCTTCCTCTTGTTCTGGGGTGATCTCATCGTGATTGGCATAGATCATCAATCCATCGTAATTATTCAACTTGGTTGAATTTAGATCATTGGGATCTGCAGTATAGGTAAGGTTGATTCCCTTTTGAAAAAGAGGAGTAGGCAAGTACATCATTAATTTTTCTGAATTATGATGCTCACTATCATGACCCAGTACCAATATTTCTATTCTGCGGGGATCTGAGGATGAGAGGAATGTTTTGTTGTTTCCCGTGCATGCCACTAGCACGGTTACCACCAGTAAGAGCAGTATTCCACTTGCTCTTTGGGTTATTCGTTGGGTTTTTGAGAACATAAATAGGGTTATAATTTTTGATCAATTAAAAGTCCAAATAAAATCGTTGCTTTTCTTCCTGTTTTAGCTTGAAATATGACTGAATTTTGATAAATTATAGCTGTTTATCACTGTTTTATTAAAATAACTCAGATAAAAATGAGGAAGAGGGATATGATAGGGTCTAGAAATGTATCGTTACTCTTGGTGATAAGGAAATGATTTTCACCAATCGTTTCTAAGGAACGATGACAACTCTCGCCTCAATACATCTACCGACCACTCGTTCCTATGGAACGAAATCCTTAAGCAGGTTCTTACTTGACTGAAAACTTTTGATTAGGGCGTTTGTGCCAACGGCATAACAGGTAACTGCCCAGAATACTGCAAAGCGAAAATCAGGGATGAGGAACCCGAATGAATTCGCCAAGAGTGCCAATGGGACGATCGGTAAACCTTGGTCAATCCCACAGCCGGAATTCTTATATCTGTGGTAAAAACTATGTGACTCCTATGTGGTCAAAAGCGAACGTCTTCCCTCTTTTAAAAGCTGAAGAAAAACCTGCTCCACCTCTAACTTTAAAGATCGTTAAACAACATAGGCACATAGAAAGCATAGCTTCACAAATGGGGCACAATTAAATTTGCTATAAAACCTATGTGGCTATATGGTCAAACCCAAATTGCCGAGATAGTCAAGTATCACGATCCCGCCCAACTTTTAGGGCTGTTTACGGATCTTCAGACTGACTTCTAAAATTTCCTTGCTTTGTTGAATTTACGGCATAAAAAAAGGCTTAAACAAATGTCTAAGCCTTTAAGTGCGCTCGGAAGGATTCGAACCCTCAACCCTCAGAGCCGAAATCTGATATTCTATCCAGTTGAACTACGAGCGCATAAGGTAATGAAGTGTTACCTTCATTACCGTTAATAATTTATGATTCCAATACAGCCTGAACTTTTTCAGCCGCTTCTTTCAAAGTTATAGCAGAAGATACCTTCAATCCAGATTCATCTATGATTTTAGCGCCTTCTACAGCATTGGTTCCTTGTAATCTTACAATGATAGGAACTCTGATGTCTCCGATGGATTTGTAAGCTTCTACCACACCGCTTGCGATTCTGTCACATCTTACGATTCCTCCGAAAACATTGATAAGGATAGCTTTCACGTTAGGATCCTGAAGGATGATTCTGAAGCCTGCTTCTACAGTAGTTGCATTTGCCCCTCCTCCCACGTCAAGGAAGTTAGCAGGTTCACCACCTACCAATTTGATCATATCCATGGTAGCCATAGCAAGACCAGCTCCGTTCACCATGCAACCCACGTTTCCGTCAAGTTTCACATAGTTCAATCCTGATTCACCTGCTTCTACCTCCAACGGATCTTCTTCAGCCACATCTCTCAATGCTGCCAGATCTTTTTGTCTGTAAAGTGCATTGTCATCCAGGTTTACTTTAGCATCTACTGCTAGGATCTTGTCGTCAGATGTCTTCAACACTGGGTTGATTTCAAACTGGGAAGAGTCAGTGCCTTCGTAAGCGTTGTAAAGAGCAGTGATGAATTTCACCATTTCCTTGAACGCTGTACCTGAAAGACCTAATCCAAAGGCAACCTTTCTAGCCTGAAAAGGTTGAAGACCAACTTTAGGATCGATCCATTCTTTCATGATTTTCTCAGGAGTTTTTTCCGCAACTTCTTCGATGTCCATGCCACCTTCGGTAGAGGCCATGATCACATTGCTTCCTGTAGCTCTGTCCAATAGGATAGAGAGGTAATATTCTTTTGGCTCAGAATCACCTGGATAATATACATCCTCAGCGATCAAAACCTTATTAACAACTTTTCCCTCTGGGCCAGTCTGATGGGTAACCAAGGTGCCACCAAGGATATTTTTAGCCTTTTCGGCGACATCTTCCAATTTTTTGGCAAGAACTACACCGTTGGAACCGGTTTCGTTTACTTTGCCTTTTCCACGGCCACCTGCGTGGATCTGGGCTTTGATCACATACCAGCTAGTACCGGTTTGCTCGTTTAACTTAACGGCTGCTTCATGAGCTGCTTCAGGTGTGTCGGCGACTATACCTTCCTGAATGCGGACTCCGTAACCCTTTAATACTTCTTTAGCCTGATATTCGTGAATATTCATTCTCTGGAAATTTTTGCCCGAAGTTAAGGCGTAAGACTCGATAAATCAAACCGACCTTTTTCCTTTTTCATTAAAAAAAGCCGTTAATTTCCCGTTGAGATAGGCATTTGTTCTATTTTTGGATGATTAAAAAACGATAGCATGCTGAAAGCCAACGGAATCCATAAATCTTATGGAAGCCTTAAAGTATTAAAGGGAGTGGACCTGGAAATTTCAACTTCTGAGATTGTTTCTATAGTAGGCTCTTCCGGAGCGGGTAAAAGTACGCTACTTCATATTCTTGGAACCTTGGATCGTCCTGATTTGGGGTCTTTGGAGATGGATGGCAAGAAGCTTCTGGAGCTAAAAGGAGAAGAAATGGCCAAATTCAGAAATGAAAGGATCGGGTTTATTTTTCAATTTCATAACCTGCTGCCCGAGTTTACCGCGCAGGAGAACATCATGATTCCCGGATTGATCCGCAAGACTTCCCAGGATAAATTGAAAATGAAGTCTGGAGAATTGGCTGAACTACTTGGGATTTCACATAGACTGGATCATAAGCCTTCTACACTTTCCGGAGGAGAGCAGCAGCGGGTAGCTGTTGCGAGGGCATTGATCAATAGCCCTGCAGTGGTTTTTGCCGATGAACCCAGCGGTAACCTGGACACCCAAAATGCAAAGGGGCTTCACGAGTTGTTTTTTACCCTTCGAAAAGAACTCGGACAGGCATTTGTGATCGTCACCCACAATGAAGAACTCGCTACCATGGCGGACAGGAAAGTAGAGATGCAGGATGGGGTGATTCTTTAAAAGAGACGCTAGATATTAGACACTAGACATTAGATTTTGGCGCAAGTCTTCGGACCTGTCTGCCGGTCAGGCAGGTTTGTGCCGTCGATTAATTGTAGTCTTCAGAATGCTTTAATCAGAAATTCAATGACAATAGTCTGGAGATTGCATTGTTAAAAGTATAAGTCTGTTGCTTACTGCAGGCAGGTCTAAAGATAGCACCTTGAACGAGATGGAATATGTTGCGCCTCCGCCCTTGTGTGAGATACAATTGCAGGTTGAGCTTTTATTTACCGCATAGCCACATAGGAGAAAGCATAGTTATCTTTTTAGCGTAAGGGAAATATGAGAGCTAAAGAAGGGGAACCAGTAATTTTTAAGTTTGGTGCCCTTAAGATGCAGTGTCGGTTTTATGTTTTGTAAGGACAGTCGGCGGACTGCAGCAAAGTAAGTCCAAGCCAGCCTACCGTCAGGTCTGAAGAACTAGGTGACTTCAGGGAATATGAAAAACTTTCGAGCTCAAAAAACTCAAAGGTTATCAAACGTTGCGTCGTCGCGAGAATAAAACTTACTTCTGTAGTTTCTTCAACATTGCCTCTATGTGTCCTTTTGACTCAAACATGTCTGAAAATACCGCGGCTACCTTATGTTCCTTATCTATAAGATAGGTGATCCGCTTGGGCATTTTGATTAAGGGGATAAGCGCATCATAGGATTTGCAAACCTCTCCGCTAGGATCAGAAAGCAGGTCAAAGGGAAGCTTATGTTCCTTTTTGAAGCGTTCGTGGGTTTCTATATCATCTTTGCTGATCCCCAATACTGGTATGTCCAAATCACGGAAAGCCTCAAACTGATCCCTGAATTCGCAGGCCTCGGCCGTGCAGCCTTTGGTGAAGTCTTTAGGATAAAAATAAAGAATGAAGGCCTTACCCTTCAGGTCTGTGGAGGAATCAATGGTTTTTGCTCCTGTGGATTTGAGTCTGAACTCCGGTGCTGTACTTCCTGTTTTTAGTGCCATAGGTACTAAAACCAATGTAGTAGCTAATGGTTCGCATGGTGAAGATAATTCGTCAATTATTTTTGAACTATTGCTAGTAGAATTTCCTTAGAATTTATCACGCTGAATAATTGCAATTTTGAAGATCAACAGTGTCCAGTCCATGCTTTTGGCTGGGATATTTTTCGCCTTGATGAATGTGTCCGTAAAGTACATTCCGCATATTCCCGCCATAGAAATTATCGTTTTCAGGTCTGTTTTTTCTTTGGTTTTCAGTTATTTGGTGCTGAAAAAGCAAAAAGTCAATGTCTTTGGCAATAATAAAAAATGGCTCATTATCCGCGGGATAGTGGGTTCCATAGGATTGATCTCTTTCTTCTATACACTGCAGAATATACCGCTTGCGAGTGCGGTTACTATCCAGTATTTGTCCCCGGTTTTTACCACAATTTTCGGGGTATTTCTACTTAAGGAAAAGGTAAAACCTATTCAGTTTTTGTTTTTTGCAATTTCCTTTGCCGGTGTAGTGATCATCCAGGGTGTGGATGCGAGAGTGGATACCTTCTGGGCAATTGTGGGAATTCTGTCGGCAATATTCTCTGGCTTGGCCTATAATGTTATCCGTAAGCTCAAGAATACGGAGCATCCCTTAGTCATTATTTTTTACTTCCCCTTGGTCACACTGCCTTTTGCCCTTTTCGTCTCAGCCTTTGGTTGGGTTCATCCGGAAGGATGGGATTGGGCCATCCTGCTTTTTATAGGCATTTGCACCCAAACAGCCCAGTATTTCCTGACTATAGCTTACCAGAATGCAAATGTGTCCAAAGTGGCAAGTCTGACTTATATAGGGATTGTCTATGCCTTGCTGTTCGGTTTTTTCTTCTTCGAAGAGACTTTCAGCGCCATGGCCTATTTGGGAATGGGCTTGGTCTTGATTGGGATTTTATTGAATATGCGGGTGAAGCAAGTATCTTAAATGAATTGGACAGGAATCTAAAGCAGGTTATTTTTGAATTAAGCTAATTATACAGAATGAAAATCACGAAAGATCTATATAAAGGTTCATTGGCACTTTTGACCGACTTTTATCAACTCACTATGGCTTATGCCTACTGGAAGTCCGGAAAATCGGAGCAAGAGGCAGTGTTCAATCTTTTCTTCAGAAAGCATCCTTTTCAGGGAGGGTTTACCATTGCGGCTGGTTTGGATTATGTAGTAGATTACTGCAAAAACTTCCAGTTCTCGGAGGAAGATCTGAGCTACTTGGCTACCATGAAGGGCAAGGACGGAGAACTCCTCTTCGAAAAGGGTTTTTTGGATTACCTCCGTGATATGGAGTTTACCTGTGATATAGATGCTGTGGAGGAGGGCACGGTAGTATTCCCGAATACGCCTTTGGTGAGGGTAAAAGGCCCGCTGATTCAGTGTCAATTGCTGGAAACACCTCTGCTGAATATTATCAACTTTCAAAGTCTCATCGCCACCAAAGCTGCGAGGATCTCCCTTGCGGCCAAGGGAGAACCAGTCCTTGAATTTGGCTTGAGACGAGCACAAGGTATAGACGGGGGACTTGCGGCATCTAGGGCTGCTTACATAGGTGGAAGTACCTCTACAAGCAATGTTATGGCAGGGAAACTTTTTGGTATCCCGGTTTCTGGTACACATGCCCACAGTTGGATCATGTCTTTTGAAACAGAAATTGAAGCCTTTGAAGCTTATGCGGATGCTTTTCCTGATCAATCTGTTTTTCTTGTAGATACCTATGATACCGTCAATGGAATCAAGAATGCCATTAAAATAGGTGAGGCTTTGCGTAGCAAAGGAAAGGAAATGATAGGCATAAGGATAGATTCCGGTGACTTAGCCTATTTCAGTAATATTGCCAGGGAGATGCTGGACAAAGCAGGATTCCCGGAGGCCAAAATAGTCGCTTCAAATGACCTGGATGAACATATCATCACTTCCTTAAAAGGACAAGAGGCATCTATCAATGTGTGGGGAGTGGGGACCAAATTAGTTACCGCATTTGATCAGCCAGCACTTGGAGGTGTTTATAAGCTTTCTGCAATCCGTGATGAACAAGGCAAATGGGTACCTAAGCTCAAACTTTCACAACAATCAATGAAAATCAATATTCCGGGGCTTCATACGATCAAACGATATTTTTCAAAAGGGAAAGCAGTAGCGGATATGATCTATCTGGAAGATCAGGAGCTGAATCCGCAGGCAGCCTTGATCATTGATCCGAACGACCCCACCAGAAGGAAGCGCATGATGCCTGCATACTATGAGGAAGAGATTCTGCTGAAGCCTATCTTTAGAAACGGGAAGCTGAACTATCAACTTCCTACACTAATAGAAATTAAAGAGCGGGTTCAAAAACAGCTCAATAGTCTGGATAAGACACATAAAAGATTGGTGAATCCCCATTTGTATCCCATCGGGTTGGAGGAAAACCTACATAATCTAAGAATGGATTTAGTACTCAAATCAAAACCATCCCACAATGGCAATGAATCTGAAAAATAGTGTGCTCCTGATAGTGGATGTGCAGAATGACTTCCTGCCCGGTGGTGCTTTGGCAGTGGAGAAAGGGGACGAAGTCATACCTGTGATCAATGCTTTGCAGGAAAAGTTTGATTTTGTAGTCGCCACCCAGGATTTTCACCCGGCAGATCATGGAAGTTTTGCGGCCAATCATAAGGGGAAAAGTCCAGGAGAGGT
>CBFGUY010000079.1:0-18079 GCA_965651895.1 uncultured Algoriphagus sp.
AATTATTGATATTTCTCCATTTGGAGCTTGATTTTCTCCAAGGTCAAGGGTTTTTCCAGAAAACCTGAAACGATGGAATATTCCTGGGCTTTAAACCTGTCCTGATAATCGATGGAGCTGGACAGGATGACTATTTTGTCTTCTCTTCCTGAGTGCAGTTCAAGGTATTTATCCAGAAATTCCCAACCATTCAATACCGGCATATTGATATCCAAAAAAATCAGCAGTGACTGCTTTGGATCCACGTCATTAAGCCTGATGAGAGCTTCCTCACCCTCAAGGAATTCCTCTATTTTTTCCGTGATACCAACTTTTCCAAGCAGCCTTTTATTGATCAGGTTATTTATTGGATCATCATCCACTAGAAAAATGGTGTCAAATTGAGCCATTGAGAGAATAAGGGGTGGAAAAAAGAGTTTTATACTTAGCCAAAATACGATTAATACTGATCCAAGAAAAAGGTTTAACTACCTTTTTTAATTTTATTCTACAGAAAGGCTAGTACTCAGGCAATAAAAAAGGAGGCCCCTTGGAACCTCCTTTTAGACTTTTTGGAGCGGATGATTACATCATGCCACCCATTCCTCCGCCACCGCCCATTGGAGGCATGGCAGGAGCGTCTTCTTTGATGTCAGCTACTACACACTCAGTAGTCAAAAGAAGTGCAGCGATAGAAGCCGCATTTTCCAATGCCAGACGAGTTACTTTAGTAGGATCGATTACACCTGCTTTGAACAAGTCTTCATAGACATCAGTTCTAGCGTTGTAACCATAGTTGCCTTTGTTTTCCCTGATCTTGTTGATCACCACGGAAGGCTCACCACCTGCATTGGAAACAATTGTTCTAAGTGGAGACTCAATCGCCTGTCTGATGATGTTGATTCCGGTATCTTCATCTTCATTTAGACCTTTAAGATCGTTAAGAGCTTCAGCGGCTCTTACCAGTGCAACACCACCACCTACTACAACGCCTTCTTGTACGGCAGCTCTAGTAGCGTGAAGGGCATCATCTACACGGTCTTTTTTCTCTTTCATTTCCACTTCAGTGGCAGCACCGATGTATAGGATAGCTACACCGCCAGATAGTTTTGCAAGTCTTTCCTGCAGTTTCTCTCTGTCGTAATCAGAAGTGGTTTTATCGATTTGAGCTTTGATCTCAGAGATTCTGCCTTTGATGGCAGCCGCATCGCCGGAACCGTTTACAATAGTAGTATTGTCCTTGTCGATGTTGATTTTCTCAGCTCTACCTAGCATGTCGATAGTTGCGTTCTCCAGTTTGAAACCTCTTTCTTCAGAGATCACAGTGCCTCCTGTAAGGATAGCGATGTCTTCCAACATAGCTTTTCTTCTGTCACCGAAACCTGGAGCTTTCACAGCAGCCACTTTCAGAGCGCCACGGATTTTGTTCACTACTAGTGTTGCAAGTGCTTCACCATCTACATCTTCAGAGATGATTACCAATGGCTTACCTGACTGGGCTACTGGCTCAAGTACCGGAAGAAGCTCCTTCATGGAAGAGATCTTCTTGTCGTAGATCAAAATGTATGGTTGCTCTAGTTCAGCTTCCATTTTCTCCGTGTTAGTCACGAAGTAAGGAGAAAGGTAACCTCTGTCAAACTGCATACCTTCTACAGTTTTCACTTCAGTTTCTGTGCCTTTAGCCTCTTCTACAGTGATGACGCCGTCTTTACCTACTTTGTCCATTGCATTAGAAATCATCGTTCCGATTTCCTCGTCATTGTTGGCAGATACAGTCGCCACTTGAGCGATTTCTTTGGATGTGGAGATTTGCTTGGAATCAGCCTGAAGTTGTTTTACTACAGCGGATACAGCTTTGTCTATACCTCTCTTAAGATCCATTGGGTTAGCTCCGGCAGCTACGTTTTTGATACCTACACCGAAGATAGATTGGGCAAGTACAGTAGCGGTAGTAGTACCGTCACCTGCATTGTCAGCAGTCTTGGAAGCTACTTCTTTTACAAGCTGTGCGCCCATGTTCTCGATTGGTTCGTCCAATTCGATTTCTTTTGCTACCGATACACCATCTTTAGTAATGGTAGGAGCTCCGAATTTCTTATCGATGATTACGTTACGACCTTTTGGTCCTAAAGTCACTTTTACTGCATCTGCAAGTGCATCTACACCTTTTTTCAGCTGATCTCTTGCGCTAGTATTGAAAAATAATTGCTTAGCCATTTTGTTAAATGTTTTAAGTTAACGATTTAGGATGATTGATTAAAGGATTGCAAAGATGTCTGACTCTCTCATGATGAGGTAGTCGCTTCCTTCTACACTGAGTTCTGTGCCGGAGTATTTTCCGTACAGTACAGTGTCTCCAACTTTTACAGTCAGAGGCTCATCTTTTTTGCCATTCCCTACTGCCACTACAGTTCCTTTTTGTGGTTTTTCTTTCGCCGTATCTGGGATGTAAAGACCAGATGCTGTTTTCTCTTCAGCTGCAGCAGGTTGTACCAAAACTCTGTCTGCAAGAGGTTTGATGTTCACATTTGACATAATATAAATTCGTTTAAGGTTAGTTTAAAATGTACTTGCCTAATAGCACTTCCTATGCCAATGAAGTAATAGGGCAAAAGGCTGACAAATCGGCTGTAAATGTCCGTCAATAGGGCTGGGAGGTTAAATTTAATTGGCAGAATTCACTGCCATTTTTGCTAGTAGTGATACAGAATTGTCAGAATTTCGTAATTTATAGTCAAACCTATTTGCATATGACTACACTACCCAAAAACTGGATCACAGAAGGCCATATAGATTTTGAGTATAAAAAGTATCAGTTACTAGCCTATCTACAGGAGTCCAACAGGCGATTCCAGCAAATAAAGCTTTATCCCATTTTGGCAGAATTGATAGACCACTACCGGAATCTGGAAGAATTGAAGTCAGGTAAAACTGAATTGAAAAATCTTTTTCCCAAAACTCTGGAGTCCATCGACCTCCAACGTGGAAAACTCAATTACCTCTCTACCATCAATGAGGAAGGGATTATGAAAGAGCTTTCCCTGATTACTGAATATGCCCTGCCCAAACTTGGCGCCCAGATAGAGGAAGGCAAGGCCATCTACGACTATGTGGAAGACCAATTGGAATTCGAACCCGTGGGGATATTACCTATCTACAATCAGGAAGGCTATATTTTACTTTCAAGAGAAAAGAAGAAAGAGATACATGCGTTCAGGTACAAGTCTGGTTTGATTCATTTCGCTGGGGAAAAATTCCGCAGTATCAGCATGTGGCTCATAGGGGTGTTCCAGCGCAGTCTGGTCAATACCCTGGAAAAAATCAAAATGGATTTGGTCAAAGAAATCACGGAGCTGCCAAATCCCGCTACATGGAGGATTCATAGCCAGCAGGAATTTCCCATAGAGGAGACCTTGGTACCGATCAGTAAGCGGCTTTTATTAAAGACTGTTTCGGTTAAGTCCTAGAAGGCTTAACTCCCCATTTCTAAAGATTTGATTTTAAGAAAGGCATATATACAAGAAAAGTCTGCCCTTTCGGAGCAGACTTTATATGCTGTGCGAGTATTGTACTTAGTCAACTGAGTCAGTATCACTTTCTTCCGATGCCTCTTCAGTAGCGGCAGGAAGCAGGCTTTCGTCCTCACCAAACGAAGGAGCAACTATTTGCTGCTTGGCATTTTCGATATTTGGCGAAGAAAACTGATTTGATTGAGGGCCGCCATAGAACGCAGATGATGCTAAGGAAAGCACCAATATGGAAATCGCCAAAACCCAGGTGGCTTTCTCCAGTACGTTTCCTGTACGGGTCACACCCATGATTTGAGAGGCTCCTCCTCCAAATGCTGCACCAACACCTCCTTTAGAGTTCTGGCCTAAGATTACTAAAATCAGCAGCACTGCCAATATTAGAATAATTGTAATCAATAAAGTAAACATATTCTGTGGGTGTTAATCTTTCAGTTTTTCAATCAAGTCCGCAAAGTAAGCCCTTTTATCCGGAAACTTCAATAGCAATTTCTCATAAATTTCGATGGCCAGCTGCTTCTTGCCTTGTTTGGCAAGAATTTTTGCATAAGACTCCGACATAAGATTGTCATTGATCTTGGTGCTGTTGGCTGCTAGGTTCTCGGTGTTTTGGTTTGCCTCGATCTCTTTGATGGTGGCCAGCTTTATGGTTTTTTTGCTAAAAGCTTTGATCAGATCAATCTGCTCCTTTTTCTTCGTATCAAGTATTACCTTTTTTTCTTTTTTCTTGATGGTCTCTATGAGATCATCCTGAGGCGGTTTTCTTCTCCGTGGCTTTGGTTTGGCTGGCTTGGAATTCACCTCTGGCTTTGATACAGTATCTTGAGGTTCGCCTTTATCAGCCACAGGTGCTATATGTTTCTCCGCATCTGCACTATCGAATGGAGCTTTTGCTAATGACGTATCCTTTACGGAGTTTTCTATAAGCTTTTTAAGCCAGACTCTATCCGGACTCGTGATGGCGGCAAAGCCTAGAGAAGGAGTATTTTCAATTCCGTCTTTTTGAAATTCAAATCGGGCGGTGAGGACGTAGGGGATCTGGAAATAAGGAAAATTCCCCTGCACTTTCTGCAATTGCAGGATGTCAGATCGATCTAAAGAACCTGATTTTTGGATTATTTCTAAAAACTGGACTGCGTTCACGTGCGAATTTCTTTTGGGTTTATGAATATAAGCAAATTACCAGTTGGCAACTGTAGCTGTGAAAATATCCTGTATAATACTGGTGAAAATCTCATCTACCAATTCACTCTCTACATCCAGAAAGGTGGTGGTCCGGGGATCGTAATCCTGGAAAAAGGAAAACTGCCGTTTTAGATTTTCGGTTTCATCTGTGGTATTGATATATTCTACCTCTACGACTATAGTGAGTCGCATAGTACCTGCCCGGTCAGGACGGTTGGGATCTCCACTGGATACAGCCGCCTGTGGCGTGAGGGTGTATCTGGTGATAGCACCCATAAATTGCAGGTTGCCATTGGTACGTACCAGCTCCAGTTGGGTATTTCTCTGATAATATTCCTTCAGTGCTTCAGTAAATCGCTGTTCAATATTGGCAGGGCCTCCGCCGGAATCATTGAAGAAGCTTTCTACGGTGAAGGTCTTGACCATATCGTAATTGATATTGGTGCCGGTAAAGCTGTATTTGACTGAGCAGCTCTGGAATAGGAAAAAGACCAATCCCAATGCAAGTACAGGAAGCCTATTGATCAATCTCATACTGCTTTATTTTTCTATATAGGGTACGCTCAGAGATCCCAAGATCGCTGGCAGCATACTTTCTTTTATTGTTATGTTTTCGCAAAGCTCTTAGAATCATCTCCTTTTCTTTCTTTTCCAGCGAAAGGGAGTTGTCATCTTCTTCGTGGATAATGTCCTCGATGGCATCATCTTCATAATCCTCGTCTTTGGATGAGCCGGATTTATTGGAATCTATCACCAAAGGAACGTAACTAGGGTTGGATTCCGTACTTTCCTTGGTGCCAAATCCACTATCCATATCCTCGAACAGCCCCTGATGCTTTTGGATGATGTTCGAATTCAACCCGCCACTATGGTAACTTTCTAGCACCAGTTTCTTCAACTCATTCATGTCCTTTTTCATATCAAAAAGCACTTTGTACAATAAATCCCGCTCGGAGAAATCTGTAGTTTCCCCACTTTTGGATTGGTGGGGAAGTGCCATTGGCAGTCGTGAGTTGTCTGAAGGAAGGTATTTTGATAAGGTAGCCGCATCCACTTCCCGTTCATTTTCCAGAAGGGATATCTGCTCCGCTATATTCTTCAATTGACGGATGTTGCCAGGAAAAGAATACCGCATTAAGGCCGCCTGAGCTTCAATGTCCAGTGAGATCGGGCGCACGTGATATTTTTCCGAGAAGTCCGAAGTGAACTTTCTGAAAAGCAGCACCACATCCTCTCCACGCTCACGCAGCGGAGGGACAAAGATCGGGACGGTATTCAGCCGATAATAGAGGTCTTCCCTGAATTTGCCTTTTTCTACCGCATTGAGAAGTTTGACATTGGTAGCGGTGATTACACGTACATTGGTTTTCAGTACTTTGGAGGAGCCTACCTTGATGAATTCCCCATTTTCCAGCACCCGTAGTAGTCTGGCCTGGGTTCCGAGAGGCATTTCGCCGATTTCATCCAGAAATATTGATCCGCCGTCGGTAACTTCGAAATACCCTTTTCTGGCTTCATGTGCACCAGTAAAGGAGCCTTTTTCATGTCCGAAAAGCTCGGAGTCGATAGTTCCCTCAGGAATCGCCCCACAGTTGATCGCAATGAATTTGCCGTGTTTTCTCAGGCTTAAGGAATGGATGATCTTGGAAAAACTCTCCTTACCACTGCCACTTTCCCCGGTGATCAGGACAGTCATATCTGTAGGGGCGGCCTGCATAGCTACCTGTATCGCATGGTTCAGATGCGGACTGTTGCCGATGATCCCGAAGCGTTGTTTTACGCTTTGAATTTCTGGGTTTGTTATCATTAAAAACTCGGGTTTACTTCGATCACTTCGCCAAACAACGTTGCTGGTGTACAGTCGGTGATTTTTACTTTTATGTAATCCCCTTTGGAATAGTTTCCATTAGGCACGATCACTACTTTATTGGCAGAGTTCCGTCCTTTTAGTTCCTCTGTGGATTTCTTCGAAGTTCCTTCAATCAGTATAAGCTGCTCCTTGCCAAGATCCAGTTTATTCCGCTCATGTGAAAGTGCACTTTGCTTGGTGATCACCTCGGCCAGTCTTCGCTTCTTCACCTCCAACGGGATGTCATCCGCATATTTTTTTGCGGCCAAAGTCCCCGGTCTCTCTGAATAGAAGAACATGTAAGAAAAATCGAATTTGACGATGTCCATCAATGAAAGTGTGTCCTGATGCTCTTCCTCCGTTTCGCTGCAGAATCCTGTGATCATATCCGAGGATATGCCGCATTCCTCTCCTAGGATTTCCCTGATTTTGGCTACCCGCTCCAGATACCATTCTCTGTCGTAGGTTCTGTTCATCATTTCCAATACTCTGGAATTTCCGCTCTGGGCAGGCAAATGGATGTATTTGCAGATATTATCGTACTTCTTCATCGTATATAGTACCTCGTCGGTGATATCCTTGGGATGGGAAGTAGAGAATCTGATTCTGAGTGTAGGGTCTACTAAAGCTACCATTTCGAGCAAATTGGCAAAGTTGATTACCGTAGATACTTGCTCTTCTTTTTTATTCAGTCTGGCTTTGTTGTTTTCCTCAGGGGACCACTTGTAGCTGTCCACATTTTGGCCCAGCAAAGTCACTTCCTTGTATCCCTGGGAGAAAAGCTGCTTGGCTTCTTCTACTATGGAGTAGGGGTCTCGGCTTCTTTCCCTGCCCCTGGTGAAGGGCACCACGCAGAAGGAGCACATATTGTCACATCCACGCATGATGGAGATAAACGCGGACACCCCGTTGGAATTTAGCCGTACAGGTGCGATATCAGCGTAGGTTTCCTCACGGGAAAGAAAAGTGTTAACGGCTTTCTGTCCCTCTTCTGCTACGGCGAGTAGATTAGGCAGGTCACGGTAGGCATCAGGGCCCACGACTATGTCCACGATTTTCTCTTCTTCCAGGAGCTTCTCCTTCAGACGCTCTGCCATGCATCCCAGCACACCTATGGTCATCTCAGGATTGCTCTTTTTAGCCCTGTTGAAATCAGAGAGACGTTTTCTTACCGTCTGTTCGGCTTTTTCACGTATGGAGCAGGTATTCAGGAAGATCACATCTGCCTGATTAAAATCTGAAGTAGTATCAAACCCGCCTTCCTTCATGATAGACGCGACAATCTCAGAATCAGCAAAATTCATAGCGCAGCCGTAGCTCTCTATATACAGTTTCCGGGTTTTGCCGGTATTTTCATCTATAGTGGTTTTGAAGTCGCAGGCTTGTGCCTCTTCCCCTGAGATGATATCTATATCTGCAATTAAATTATTCATGTACTTGGGTATTTCCATTCTTTCGGATGGCGAAATTACGAAAATGCGGACAAAATGGCAGGATGTGTGGTTCTTTTATTTTGGATCAATAAACACCTGTTTTACTAGTTAGGTTTTTCTGCCTCTTTTGAAATCTTTAATATCCATGGAGTGGGATAAGCTGGATCCTGTGTTGATGCAACTTTTCCATTTTCAAAAAAATAAATACCTGAAGCTTCATTGTCACTACCCGGAAGCCAATTCATGCTAGTTACCAGCTCATTATTATAGAAAACTGCAATACCACCTTGCATCACATGGTTTTGTTCGGTAACTATTGATGTGGAATGAACTCTAAGCGTATCTATATCACTTTCGGAAAAGCGATATAGATAATAATAATCTCGCTTAAGAGACTGTTCTTTGTATTCTATGGTTTCTTCTACGTTGCCCCCTACTATCATAGGACCGAAGAATGTATCTTCTTTCATACTAGAGAGCCCCACAGGAAGCCATTCGAATTCGTTTCCAAAAGGGATTAGGTTGCCATTATGATCAAGTTGGGCATTTACGATTTCAACATAAGATTCGGGCAGTTTTTTACCATCTGTATCTACGAAATCGAAATAAAGATAAATCCAAGCGGGATAATCTGAGTTTGGTGTATCATCTTGGTTACAGCCTGCTAGTGAAAAAAATGAGGCAAGAATTGGAAGAAATAAATAAGTTTTCATATCATCATTGGTTTAAGTGTCTGAATAACTTACTTCTTATTCCCCGTACGTGATCAACATCAGAAATGCTACAATTACCTAATATAAAATTTCGGACAATAACCTATAACTTGCTAATTTAACTGCAGAATCCTTTAATATGGGTGTAAAAATTTGTGCGCATCCGAATCTGTACATGTATTGGAGGTGTACATGGGATGACTTTAGGGATCATTAGAATCAAAAGGTATTTTCAGCTGCTCACCAAAATGCTGATGTTCTTCCACTATGTTGAGATTGGAGACGCCAAGTCCTAGAAGGCGGATAGATTTTCCGAACGACTCTTGGGCCAAAAGTTCCTGGGCGATGTCCCAGATGTTTTCTTCATCGGGGTATTGTTCCTGGGTTTTGCTGCGGGTCTGTTGGGTGAAGTCCGAAAATTTGATTTTCAGGGTTATGGTACGGCCTTTTATCCCGGATTTCTTTATCCGGCGGATCAGTTCATCACAGATGGGCTTTAAGGCTGCCAGCAAATCTTCTGTTGCCAGCAGATCATTGGCAAAGGTGTTTTCTGCGCTTAGCGATTTTCGGATTCTATGCGGCTGTACTTCAGAAAGATGGATGCCTCGGACGATGTTGAAGTAATGGATGCCTGATTTGCCAAATTTCCGGGTGAGGTACTGCAGTGAAAACTGCTTTAAATCCTTGCCAGTGTGGATGCCCAGACTACCCATTTTTTCTGCCGTCACTTTTCCTATCCCAAAGAATTTTTTGATAGGGAGCTTTTCCAAAAACTCCTCAGCTTCCTCAGGCAGAATCACTGCCTGTCCATTGGGTTTATTCAGATCCGAGGCGATTTTTGCCAAAAACTTATTGTAAGAAACACCCGCAGAGGCATTTAATCCTGTTCTCTCTTTGATTTTTTGACGGATCTGTCTGGCAATGAGAATAGCGGATTTGAGCTCTTTTTTATTTTCTGTGACATCCATAAATGCCTCATCCAGGGAAAGAGGCTCTACCAAGTCTGTATATTCATAAAAAATCTCCCGGATTTGACTCGATATCTCCCGGTACCGTTCAAATCTGGCCGGGGCAAAAATAAGCTGAGGGCACTTCCTCGCTGCCATGACCGAAGGCATAGCAGAATAAACGCCATATTTCCGTGCCTCATAACTTGCCGCAGCAATCACCCCTCTGGCAGCATTTCCGCCTACAACCAGTGGCTTGCCCCGCCATTCTGGGTGATCCAGTTGCTCCACAGAAGCGTAAAATGCATCCATGTCCACATGGATGATTTTGCGGGTAGGACTGCTTATTTTTTCCTGATCATTTTCCACTGAGCACTTCTAGAATTGCCTGGGCCTTGAGGCCACATTCTTCATATTCCTGTTCTGGGTCGGCATCATAGGTGATTGCGCTTCCTACCCCAAAATAGAGTTTTTTTACTTCCAAATCAGCTATGATGCTGCGTATTATCACAGAGAAATCATAATCCCCGTTTTTCTCAATCACTCCAAAAGCACCCGAAAACCAGCCTCTTTTGAAGCTTTCCAGTTCATCGATGATTTCCATGGTGCGGATCTTTGGCGCACCAGTCATGCTCCCCATGGGGAAGGATGCCTGGATGATATCGGAGAAGCTTATCTCTTCTTTCAACTCAGAAACTATGGTACTGATCATCTGAAACACGCGTGGTAAGGGGTAGATTCCAAAAAGCTCACTGACTTGGACAGTTCCTGTCTCGGAAATCTTGGACATGTCATTTCTCATCAGATCTGTGATCATCAGATTTTCTGCCTGCTCTTTCTCACTTCGGGCCAGGATTTCCATGTTCATTAGATCTTCCTCTGCCGACTTTCCCCGGCGTATGGTGCCTTTGATGGGTTGGGCGATGAGTTTGTTTCCTTTTCTTTTCAGATATCGCTCAGGAGAAGCTGAAACAAGCCATTGCGATTTCGCCTTGAAAAGCGCCGAAAAAGGCATGGGGGAAAGCTGGTTTAACCTGAAATAGGCGGCGATGGGATCCCATGTGTCAAATGATCCGGAATAGGCTTGACAGAAGTTGCTCTCGTACGTGTTTCCCTCAACGATGTGGTCCTGAATAATCCGTATGGTTTTCAGGTAATCTTCTTTTGTGATTTGAGGGGTTACCGAGCATGCGGTACTTGAGGAAAGAGGAAGTGTTATACCATCAATTTGCTGTATGAATTCTTCCGGAAGTTCTTCTTCAGATAGAATGGTTTCTCCATGGATTTCCAGGGAAAACGAGGACTCGAAAAAGCAAAGTTCCGGAAGCTCAAAGAAAGCCGGGTTCTGGCTTTCGAGCTTTTCCAGTCTATTTTTAAAGTCGTAGCCGATTATTCCCACCTTTCTGAAATCTGCAGGTTCGCTCCAAAGCTCACTCGTTGTCAGCTGCTTATTTCCTGCAAAAAACCTCGTGGCAAATGGTTCTTCTGGATAGGTGTAGCCATTTCCATTACTAAAGGCGAAAAAGTCAAAATGCAGGTCTGCCCAACGGCAAAGTTTTTCGATCCAGAATTGATCTGGAATAGGGTAGGTGAATGTGGGGCTGGACATGGCAAGACAAAAAAAAGAGGAAATCGGCTGATTTCCTCTTTAAATCCAGAATAGTTGGATCCTTAATTTGCTTTTGTATCCAAAACGATAGATACGCTGTTGTAGATAAATTTATCTTTTGTCTTGTCAGTAGCAGAAGCTTCGTCACCATAAGAAAGACCCCAGTCAGTTCTGTCGATGTTGAATCCTGCTTTAACTGCCGCAGTTCCGTTGGCTACAGTTACTGTTGCCGGGAATTTGATGTTTTTGGTAGTTCCTCTCATGGTAAGGTTACCGCTGATCCAGTTCGTAGGAGCGTCAGGCGCCAACTCAGAATCAGAAGAAGGAGTATATTCAGTTTCAAATTCGTCCTTATCGGCTACAGAATCACTTGAAGAGAATGGTTCCACAGAAGTGATCTCAAAAGTAGCGGTAGGGTGGTTTTCTGCATCAAAGAAATCCGCTGACTGCAGATGACCATGAAGCTTTCCATAATCTTCAGAACCTGCTTCCAGGTCTTTGATCTCTAGCTTAGTGATGTCGAATGTGATTTTTCCACCTGCTATAGTTTCACCTTCTGTGATGAGTGTGCCTTCTACAGCCGGGATCAGACCATTGTGCTGTCCTGCAGGCTTGTAACCTGTCCAAGCGATAGTACTAGCTCCTGTGTCAACAGTTAAAGTTGTGCCTTCTGCCTGAGCTACTTCCTTTGCGTCAGTTGCTTCTACGGTGTCGCCAGATTTTCCGCAGGCAAATATCATAAGAGCTGCTGCGAGAATTAAGCCTGATTGTTTGATTGTTTTCATTGTGATGAGTTTAGATTCTATTTTAAATGTATATACACGCAAACTCAAATTTTGCCAAAAAGTTCGTTACTCAAAAGAAAAAGTGAAACTTTGTTTCTGATAAATCAATAATTAAAACGTTTTAGGCTTTAGGAGAATGGCATTGCTACTAGAAGTGAACGGTAAAAACCCGGTATTTGGAGACAGTTGTTGGTTGGCGCCAAATTCCACGGTGGTGGGGGACGTAATCATGGGAGATAATTGCACGGTGTGGTTCAATGCTGTGGTCCGTGGGGACGTGCATGAGATCCGTATCGGCAATGATACCAACATCCAGGATGGGGCGGTGATACACTGCACCTATCAAAAGGCAGGTACCTATATTGGAAATCAGGTATCCATAGCCCACAATGCGATTGTGCATGGATGTACTATACACGACAGGGTGCTGATAGGTATGGGGGCAATAGTAATGGATGGGGCTGTGGTGCATTCCGGTGCAGTGATTGCGGCCGGAGCGGTGGTGCTGGCTAATACGATTGTAGAAGCGAATTCGATTTATGCAGGTATGCCCGCCAGGAAAGTCAAGGATACCGGAACGGCTATGGAAGAAGTAATCTCCAGAACAGCCAAAAACTACCCTATGTATGCCAGCTGGTATTCTTCCGAAACAAAGTAAAGCGAGCAGGAACTGTCTTAAAGTTCCTGCTCATTGTCAGCCGGAGCGAAGTTTATCAGTAGAGACACTATAGGCTAGTCTTTAACTCCTTGCCATCGTGATCTAAGCTGCCCAATTTACTTTTTACTACACCACTAATCTTAGTGCTTCTGGGCCAGTCTCTGCGAACGGTTTAAATTAAACTTATTTTTTCCAGTTCCCCGGGTCTTTTCTCCATTCGGATAGTGACGCTAAGGCATCGTTAGTAATATAATTTCTCTTTACAGCCCTAGGCAGCATCGCTTCGTAGTGGCTGAGGCAGACTAGCTTCATATTGGCTTTTTCAAAATTTTGCGCAGCTACATCAAATCCGTAGCTGAATATGGCAACCATGCCAAGCACTTCAAAACCAGCATCCAATAGATCCTGGGTAGCTTTAAGGGAACTGCCTCCTGTGGAGACTAAATCTTCTACTACAACTACCTTTTGTCCTGAGACCACCTTGCCTTCGATCATGTTTTCCATTCCATGGCCTTTGGGCTTTGATCTGACGTAGATAAAGGGAAGATCCAGCTCATTTGCCAGCAAAGCACCCTGAGGGATCCCGGCAGTTGCCACTCCTGCGATAGCTTCGACATTGGGGAAATAATGCTGGATACATCTTACCAGCTGGTCTTTTATGAGGGTTCTCACTTGAGGAAAAGAGAGTGAGAGTCTGTTGTCACAGTAGATAGGTGATTTCCATCCAGATGCCCAAGTAAAGGGTTTTTCTGGCTGTAAGCGGATTGCCTGGATTTCCAATAATTTATCAGCTACTTCAGCAGCTACATTCGCATCTAAAATTTCCATGGATCAAAATTAAGAGATTAACGCAGGTTAAGGTTGTAGCAAGGTAAAAAAATATGCACTTTTGGCATATTCAAACCATGCCTTTGATTCACCCATGAGAATCTTTGTGAACGACAAACCGTTTGACCTGATAAGCTACGAGGAGTTGAACCCGTCGAAGTCCTATGAGGCAGTTTACCAAAATCTAGAAGAGCTTCCTGCCAATTTGCCTTGGAAAGATGATATTCTATTCCATGAACCTTCTCATGACCTAATTATCCGATTACTGTATTTATTGCGTACCCGGAAGCTAAAGGATCTGGATTCAATTACCTTGGTGAGCAAGGATAAGGCTGCTTTGAAAAAATTTGTGAAAAGCCGCTTTTCCATCATCAAAGCCGCAGGAGGAGTGGTGTCCAAGAAAGGTAAGATCCTTTTGATATTCCGCTTGGGAAAATGGGATTTTCCCAAAGGGAAATTTGAAAAAGGGGAGACCCCAAAGCAGTGTGCGGTGCGGGAAGTGGAGGAGGAGTGTGCGGTAAAAGTGAAAGCAGGAGGTAAAATCTGCAATACTTGGCATACCTATACCCAAGATAGGAAAAGCATCCTCAAAAAAACATATTGGTTTGAGATGGACTGTCTGAATGATGACCAGATGACTCCCCAAAAAGAAGAAGGGATAGAGGATATCAGGTGGTTTTCGGAAGGTGATGCGAAAATCGCATTGGTAAACTCCTATCCATCCATGCGTTTCCTATTCAAACAGTACATTAAAAACCACCTGAAGACTCAGACATTATAGGGGAGGAATTCTGCCACCTCGCCTCCAAAGCGATGGACTTCCCGTATAATAGTGGAGCTGATAGCGGCATATCGGGGAGAAGTGATCAGAAACACGGTCTCCAATTCATGGTTCAGATACCGGTTCATTTGGCTGATGGTGTTTTCATACTCAAAATCCGTGGTATTCCTCAATCCTCTTATCAAAAACTGAGCATTATGCTTTTTGGCCAGGGTGGAGGTAAGTTCATTATAGACGATGACTTTTACTTCAGGGGTGTTTTCATACACGCTTTTCACCTTGGATACCATATCATCTATGTCAAAGTATCGTGTTTTTTTGCTGGAATTATATCCTATACCGATGATCACTTCATCGAATAAATTCAAGCTTCTCATGACAATGTCGTGATGGCCCAGTGTGTAGGGGTCGAATGAGCCTGGGAAAATGGCGATTTTTTTCATCTGTGTTGTGTCTGATGTAAAGCTTTAAGAATTCCTCCTTTTGCTGTTAAAGCAGGAAAAGGTGCCTCGGCGCCTTTGGAGATATGATTATCCGATCAGGTATAATGGCTTAGTCAAATTGCCAGTTTGTTTCAAATAAATTGATAGATTTCAAATGCTTAAACCCGTGTGTATAGGTTTGGTTGGCATGGGCAGCTAAGAGCCGGAAATTATGGAAATATTCCTTCCCCCAACTTTCAGAAATACCACTTTGGTGGG
Organism: uncultured Algoriphagus sp.; assembly: GCA_965651895.1. Taxonomy (GTDB): domain Bacteria; phylum Bacteroidota; class Bacteroidia; order Cytophagales; family Cyclobacteriaceae; genus Algoriphagus. Next base: position 14,996 of record CBFGUY010000079.1, read on the forward strand.
TTGCACCAAATATACTTATCCGCACAAGGTTCCTTTCAAACTTGAGTTGCTCTATAAGAATCAAGGCATACTTCAGAACATCTTCCTTTGAATCTATATCAAAAACATTGAACGCTGCCAGTTCTTGGTTGGAGAATGCGGCTGCATAGATTTGCTTACCTAAAATGCTGATGAGGATTTCCTGGCCTATGAGGTTGAATCTTTCTTTGAACAAATAAGAGAGAAATGATACAGCGCCATGATGAAATGAAAGCTCCGTAAAACGTGCCTCAAGTGACTTTTTTAGTCTCCCGGAAACGCAGGAGACTACCTGGAGGTTATTACTGTCCAGCCCAGTACTGAAATAGCTGGTATTGGCCGGTAGATCCAGTGCAAAACCCAAATAAGATGACTCTTGGCCAGGTTGGAACAGTACCCCTGGTACCAAGCTGAACTCGGGCTGATGCAGATAAACTGTTGTGGGCAGATCGGTTCGTAACAATTGATCTGAAACAAGCAGTTGCTCCAGAGAACTCCATTCAAAATCTTCGTACAGGTTGATACAGATATTTGTCCGGTTCTTGTCCTTGGCAAAAATGAACAGGGACTCAGGGTACAAAAAAAGCGATAGGCTTGCCGCGTCTTCCACATCAAACCTATCACTTCTAAATACTTTCAGATTGCTTTCCAAAATAGGAGGTTTTATTTCCAGTTACCTTCAGTAGAGGCATCTGTTCTTGAACCTACTTTCAAGGCTTTTTCGTTGTTGTTCAATCTTCTATTCGGGTTGATCGGAGCAGGGTCTCTGATCTCAAACACCGATATCTCATAAGAGTTTCTTTCTACCTTGCTAGCAAAGAATTCAAACTGTTTTCCGCCGGAACCAGGGACGGTTGCCAATGCATCTAGATTGAAGTTAGGATATTTTCTTTCGTTGAACAGAGAGTCAATTACAGCTACAGAACCTAGCGTGTCGTAGGTCACGGTAGTCTCTTCAGCACCGTAATCAAGGATTTTGGTGGTTTCCTTTTTCTGAATAAGCCAAATCTTACCGGTTTGGATGAAGGTTTTCAGTTCATTCCAATCATTGGCATATCTTCCGTTAGAAGCTTGGAAAGCTAAGTTGGCATCTCTGAGCATTTGCAGCTTTTCGATGATTGCAGCTTCGATGAGAGCGATTCTTTTTTCTTCTTCAACTACGTCATCAACACCCTTCCATAGAAGGTAGCCAAGACCAATTGCCACTAGGAAGAAAACCAAGGATAGTACTTTTGATAAATTCATTTGCTAAATTTTTAAGAATCTGGGTAAGGTTGAAGGTTATAAATCGTGCTATTTTAGAGAATTATTTCCAAAATTAAAATATCCTCGCAACAATACTAAGTCCTCGAGGGAATTAATTCCCCAAAAGATTTGATGAAGGGCGGCATGAGGCAATGACTGGATTTCAAATATACTCATCCATTTGACTTCTTCGATTATTTGGGAGTCAGGATACAGTTCTGGATCCATTCCCCGGGTTAATTGCCCTCCGTGCCGCTCCACGCTGAAGAAATGTTCCATGGCATGAAGTGGCACATCAAGGTATTCATGGACGAAAAGATAGTCTTTTACTTCTATATAAAGGCCTGTTTCTTCCAAAAATTCCCTTTTTAGATTTTCCTCAGCTCCACACCCAAAATGCATGCCCCCTCCAGGTACAGACCAAAAGTAGCGATCATTCCCCATCAGGTGTTTGATCATAAGGATTTTTCCATCTTCTATGAGGATGCCATTGACCCTCGAACGGAGCTGATTTCCAAATTTTGCAGTGATTTCCTTGCTGATGTCCTTGTTTGCCATTTACATTCGCTTCTATGGGTAAAGATAGCAAGCCTTTGTGGAGGCCTTCCGATTTTCTGGTTAATAAATTCCCTTTTGAACCTACTTTGGGGCAGCATACTTTTTTCAAGAAAATGGATGGGTTCCTGTTAAGTGATTCGGAAAAAAAACAGGCTTTTGTCCTTCGGGGGTATGCAGGGACTGGAAAGACTTCCGTGATTTCTGCTTTGGTACAGATTCTCCCAAAACTCTCCCTTCGTTCCCTTTTATTGGCGCCAACCGGGCGAGCCGCCAAAGTGATGAGTAATTATAGCGGTAGGGCTGCATTTACCATCCATAAAATCATTTATAAGCCAAAAGCCGAAGATGGCAGTTTGGGAGGGGGATTTATTCTTCAGAAAAATTACTACAAGGACACGGTATTTATCGTCGATGAGTCTTCCATGCTGGCTGACGACGGTGGGATGTCCGGCAACTTGCTGGGTGACCTCATCAGCTATGTATTCTATGGGCAGAACAATCGGCTGATCTTAGTGGGTGATACGGCCCAGCTTCCCCCTGTAGGCAGTGAGTACAGTCCTGCACTGGAGTCTGATTATTTGCAGCGGCACTATCGATTAAACACAGATCAGGTAGAGCTGACGGAGGTAATGAGGCAGAAATTGGAATCTGGGATTCTATATAACGCCACCAATCTGCGACTGGAAATAGTCCGTGACACGCCCAAAATCCTGATCAGCACACAGACTTTTAAGGACACTTTTAAGATGACAGGAGAACGTCTCGAGGATGGCTTGCGCTATGCCTATGATAAGTATGGGACTGAGAATACTACCATCGTGACCCGGTCCAATAAGGCTGCTGTACAATACAACCAGTACATCCGTAGGATTATCCACTTCTATGAGGATGAAATCAGCTCAGGAGATCTCCTGATGATAGTAAAGAACAATTACACCTATATGGCCGAATCGGAAAAGGTGAATTTCCTTGCTAATGGAGATATGGCGGAGGTTATGAAAATCCGGTCCTTTGAGGAATTGTATGGTTTGCGGTTCGCCACCTTGGAGCTTAGGCTACTTGATTATCCAGATGAGCCCCACTTTGAAGCAAAAGTGATTCTGGATACCCTGTATTCTCCAAGTCCTTCGTTGACACGGGATCAATATAGAAGTCTGTACCAGCAGGTATCGGAGGACTATGCGGATATAGCAAGCAAGAAAGAAAGAATGGAGCTTATCAGAAAAGATCCTTACCTAAATGCCCTTCAGGTGAAGTTTGCTT
>CBFGUY010000080.1:0-17914 GCA_965651895.1 uncultured Algoriphagus sp.
AACATAATGAATGTGGCGGTATTCTCCGTCATCCTCGCACTGGGAGTTTCTTGCGACCAAAAAAGCGACCAGGACGCCAAGATCAAGGCCCTGGAAGATAAAATAGCCCAGCTCGAGACTAGCAATACTTCCGTCACTCCCGTGAATGCCCAGGCTACCACAGCGGCTGATCCTTCCACCTTAGGTGCATTCCAGTTCCCTGAAATGGAGCATGACTTCGGCACCATCAATGAAGGTAAAGTAGTAGAACATATCTTCAAATTCACCAACAATGGCCAAGCACCTTTGGTGATTTCCAATATCACCGCTTCATGTGGATGCACCAGTCCTGACTGGACTAAAGCACCAGTAAAGCCAGGTGAAGAGGGGTTTGTTAAAGTAGTTTTTGATTCAAATAATAAATCAGGCACCCAAGCTCCTACGGTAAGCATACAGGCAAATACCAATCCTAATGTGACCCGACTGAGATTAAAAGGTACAGTCACTCCAAAAAATGCAGGAACGGCCACTCCAGTTGGCCCGGTTAAACGATAATTATGATCTCAACAGTATTAGCACAAGCTGCAGCAGGTGGCAGTGGGATTTTAGGACAGGTTTTCCTATTCGGTTCTATTATTCTGATTATGTATTTCTTCATGATCAGACCACAACAAAAAAAACAGAAGGAAAGCAAAAAGTTTATTGAAGAAATAAAAAAGGGGGATGAAGTGGTGACGATAGGTGGACTTCATGGCAAGGTAAGTGCTGTAGAAGGAGACACGGTAATCCTGGAACTAGACAGAGGGTTGAAAGTAAAAGTGGAAAAGTCTGCTATTTCCCTGGATTTCTCTAGAAAACCAGAACCAAAAAAATAAATTGAATTTTGCCGGAAACTAATAAATCCTCCACAAGGATCAGTCCCAGAAAAGTCTCTAATCTAAAAGTGGTAGTTCTCTGCATAGCAGCAGCTACCACTTTTTGGATTTTAAACGCCCTGAATAAGGACGATTATAACACTGTGGTTGATTTTCCAGTAGAAATATCCTTTGATCAAGACCAATACATAGCCGTTTCACCTCTCCCAAAGACGTTGGAAATTGAAATTTCCGGTAACGGCTGGGATCTTCTCAGAAAATATTTCAATTTCAACAGCGATGCCTACCCGATAGAGCTCAATAACCCCGCAGATAAAAACTTCATTCTCACCTCAGACCTAAAGCGATCTTTGGGAGAATTCCTCTCTCCTACCCAGCTAGTTTCCGTACTGGATGATTCTCTTAAATTCCAGGTGAATAGAATCAAAACACTGAAAGTAAAACCGGTTCTTGATTCCGCTGGTTTTACTATGGCCAAGAATTACAGGATAATGGGGCAAATTGTTTTTAATCCCGAAACCATCACCCTCAAAGGCCCAAGCTCCATTCTTGATAGCCTAAGCAGGACTTTTCCAATAGCGCTCAACGAAAACAGACTCAACAAGTCAGTCGATAAAAAAATCGAACTGGAAGTGCCGGACTCGTTGAGTGATCTGGTTCAGATAGATGAAGAGCAAATCAATGTCAAGTTTGAGGTGGTTGAATTTCTCGAAGGCAACAAACGACTGAAAATCAATAAGACCCACTTCCCTTCTAATGCGACACTGGCAGATGAAGATGTGGTAATCATGATTTCCTATCTGGTGGATGAGCGAAAAGTGGGGGCATTGAAAGACATTGAATTCGAAGCTGTACTGGATTATTACAAACGAAATAAGGAAGACAGTACCATCAGCGTACAAGTAAGACCTCAACCAGAGTATTTAGACCACATCGTAATCACTCCGGCTATTTTAAGACTTAAGTATGAATAAGAAATCGCCCGCAATGGTTGGAATTACCGGTGGGATAGGATCAGGAAAAACCACTGTGGCCAAGATTTTTTCTATACTGGGCATTCCCGTTTATTACGCAGATGACAGGGCTAAATGGCTTATGCAAAATGATGCACAATTACAAAACAAGATCAAAAATGCATTTGGAGATGAGTCGTATTTACCCGAGGGTAGCCTGAATCGGGATTTTTTGGCAAAAACAGTATTTGCTGATCCTGAAAAAGTAAAAACAATAAATTCCCTGGTACATCCGGCAGTGGGAAGGGACTTTTCTGATTGGGCATCAAACCACACCACCCCATACGTCTTAAAAGAAGCGGCACTGATCTTTGAGACAGGCAGTAATGAGTCCTTGGACTTTGTGATCAATGTGAGTTCTCCTCTTAAAGTCCGTTTGGCCAGAACCTTGATGAGAGATCCGTTCCGCTCAGAAGAACAAATTCATCAAATCATCAACCAGCAACTACCAGATGAGCAGAAAAATGAATTAGCTGACTTCGTAATTAAAAACACGGACAATAAACTGCTAATCCCTCAGGTTTTAAAAATTCATCAGAAGCTGATTTCTGTGAAATAGAAATATATCATCCGTGAGAAAAGCTGCTTAATTCTTATTTTCCTTCTTACGGTGCCACCCTATTTTTCAAAACTTTATGAAAGGATACAATCCCAAAGACTGGTTTAAAATTTTATTTCTAGTCCAAAAATCAGACACACTTGTCAAGCTTAGTCCCTTCATGGCCCTCATTTTCATCTACTCCATAGGAATAGCATGGCTGGAGATGGATTACTTCAAGATTGGTAAAAACAGCTGGGTTCAGAATATCCCCATCATGCATAGCCTACTGAGCTTTGTCATTTCCCTCCTGCTTGTTTTCCGGACAAATACAGCTTACGATAGGTGGTGGGAAGGCAGAAAGCTATGGGGCCAGCTGGTAAACAACAGCAGAAATATGGCCCTGAAGCTAGCGGGAATACTGGAGATCTCCGATGAAGATTCAAGGCGGTTTTTCAGAAGAACAATCCCAATGTACGCTTATGCCCTTAAAGAGCACCTACAGAACAAAGTCACGATGTATATGCTGGATGACAAAAAGAACGAAGAAATCAAGCCTACTATCGATCCCGATAAACATGTCCCAAATCAAGTGGCTAAATTGATGTTTGGAAAGGTAAATGACCTGTACAAAGCAAAAAAAATCACCGGTGATCAACTGATCATTCTGAACCAAGAGCTGGTTTCCTTTACAGATATCTGCGGAGCGTGTGAACGTATTAAAAACACACCCATCCCATATTCCTACAGTTCATTTATCAAGAAATTTATACTGGCATATGTGCTCACATTACCCTTAGGATATGTATTTTCTCTAGGATACTATGCGGCGCCTATTGTGACATTTATATTCTATGTCCTGGCTAGCCTGGAATTGGTAGCGGAAGAAATCGAAGAGCCCTTTGGAACAGATCCCAACGATCTGCCCATGGCCAAACTTGCATCAAATATCCAAAAGCATGTAGAAGAGCTGATCTAAAAACAGTTTTCTTAACTTTAGCTTTATTAGCCTTATATGAATGACAAGTTGCTACTTCGGACAGTAAATGTAACCCGGTATATTCTGCCTTTAAGAGAGGGTGGCTCACTTCCTGCCTTGGCAGATGCCGATGACGGGTTCAAGTATGTGCTGAAATTCCGGGGAGCCGGACAGCGGGAAAAAGCACTGATTGCGGAATTGCTAGGAGGTGAAATCGCAAGAGAATTGGGATTAAAAGTCCCTGAATTGGTATTTGCAAACCTCGCTCCGGCTTTTGGCAGATCTGAGGGAGACGAGGAGATACAAGACCTGCTGAAAGGAAGCCAAGGATTGAATCTTGCGTTGCATTTCCTATCTGGGGCTATTAACTACGATCCCATTGCCATGCCTATAGATCCGGTATTGGCATCACAGATAGTCTGGCTGGATTTGTTTATCACCAATGTGGACCGCACCTTCAGAAACACCAACATGCTGATGTGGAACAGAGAACTTTGGCTGATAGACCATGGCGCGTCTTTTCTGTTTCAACATGCCTGGATACATTGGGAAAAGAATGCCAAAGGGCCATTTCCAATCATCAGTAACCATGTACTGCTTCCTTCAGCCTCAGAACTGGAGCAAGTAAACGAAGAATTTCGAAGTATTCTGTCTCCTGAAAAGTTGCACAAAATAGTGGATCTACTTCCGGAAGAATGGTTACTCGCAGGAGGAGATGCTGAAGACCCGGCAGAGATCCGGAATGTTTACCGTGACTTTCTTTCCCTCCGACTATCCTATTCAGACCAATTTACTAAAGAAGCCCAAGATGCAAGAAGAGCACTTATATGAGTATGCGATCATCCGGGTAGTACCACGGGTAGAGCGGGAGGAATTCATCAATGTCGGAGTAGTAATCTGTCATTGGAAGAGAAGTTTTCTGGGTTGTAGAATCCAGCTGGATTCAAAGAAACTTCTGGCACTAGACCCTTTGGCTGATACAGAAATGATCCAGAAGAATCTGGAATCCTTTGAGAAAATATGCGCAGGGACTATCAATGGAGGCAATATTGCCGCTATGGACATAGCTTCAAGGTTCCGATGGCTCACAGCAGTACGAAGTTCAGTCATCCAGACCTCCAGACCCCACTCCGGCTATGCTGAAGACCTGGAGCAAACGCTGCAAAGGCTCTTCGAAGAGAATGTGGCATAAAAAAAGGAACTCCAACATGAAGTTCCTTTTCTATTAACAATAAACCCAAAATATCTTTTATCGATCAATCGATCCCAAGACCTTTTTCATAAAGGTATTTCCGGCGTCTCTTTCAGACATACCTCCAGCTACCAGTTCATGCACTTCCAAAGCTCCACAGAGATTGGAGATCAGCTCTCCGATCACATCTATCTCAGGCTCCTTCAGGGAAGGCGCCTCTGAGATATTCTCCAATACTTCCAGTGCTGTTTCGATCTGCTCGGGAGTACAGGTTTTTTGGATAGTTTTAATTACTGGCAACTTCATGGATCAGTGCTTTTAATTGATCTTCTTTATTTGTCTGAATCTGATTTACCAACTGACCTCCTTTGAAAGAAGCGAAAGTCGGTAAATTGTTCACCTGTGCCAATTTCCTGGAGTTCGGAAATTTCTCAGCATCCACAATCACAAAAACCTTATCCGCATTTTCGCCCGCCAGTCTTCTGAACTTAGGCTTCATGATGCGGCAGTTACCACACCAGCTGGCTGAGAACTGCACGATCACTTGATCATTGCCTGTCACCAGCTCTTGCAAAGTATCTTCAGTTAGTTCAATCATGATTAATTATTTGATAGATAGTTAGCAACTCCTTCGTTGGTTGCCTGCATTGCCTGTTTTCCTTCTTCCCAGTTGGCAGGACACACCTCACCGAATTTCTCTACGTGGATCTGGGCATCCAGAAGTCTCAAGTACTCGTCAATGTTTCTTCCTAGTGGCAGGTCATTGATAGATTCGTGACGCACAATACCTTCTTTGTCAATCAAGAATGTACCTCTGTATGCCACCGGAGCACCAGCAAATGACCACAGACGAGTCTCAGCATCGAAAGAATACTCACCGGCCAATACGCCATAATTCAAGGAAACAGTCTTAGCCGCATCTGCCACGATAGGGTAGGTTACACCTTCGATTCCTCCTTCAGCTTTTGGAGTCATCAACCATGCCAGGTGAGTCTCTTCAGTATCTGTAGAGCATCCTATCACTACAGTGTCTCTTTTCTCAAACTCAGCCAACTTAGATTGAAAAGCATGAAGCTCAGTTGGGCAAACGAAGGTAAAATCCTTTGGATAGAAGAATAGGATAACATTCTTCTTACCTAGGTACTGATCTAAGCTGAAATTTTCTACGATCTCTTCTCCGTTTATTACTGCTCCTACTGAAAACGCTGGAGCCTTTTTTCCTACTAATGCCATATTTATGTTGTTTTGTTGAAAATTTGGTAACACAAAGCTACTCGAGTAATCAATATTTTAAAAAAAATAGACAGACGTTAAGCATAACGCAAAACCTCTTATACCAAATAAAATTTCTAGAAATCACTTTTTTTCAAATCATTACTCAACACCTCTCTTTCATCATAGCTGAAAAAACAACCCGCTACCGATTGCGTACAAAATCAAAAAATCACGATTGAAATAACCTATCGTCAATAGGAAAAGCTTATCGCCCCGGTCTAATAAAAAAATGGGGGGGACAGTTATTTACCTATATAATCTAGACCTGCCAGAGTTTGAAACCTGGCAGGTCGTTGGTAAATAATTCGGAAATCAGATCTTATCAAATCCCAAATAGGGCTGTAATACTTTAGGCATATAGATGCCATCAGGTTTCTGGTTGTTTTCCAAAATAGAAGCTACAATTCTCGGCAAGGCCAAAGCACTGCCATTCAGGGAATGTGCCAGCTGTGTCTTTTTGTCCTCCCCTTTGAAGCGTAGTTTCAGTCGGTTAGTCTGATAAGTCTCAAAATTGGAAACAGAACTCACTTCCAACCATCGCTCCTGCGCAGCAGAGAATACCTCCATATCATATGTCAAGGCAGAAGTAAAGCCCATATCCCCTCCACAAAGTCTCAAGACACGATAAGGTAGCTCCAGTTTTTGCAAAAGTCCCTGAACATAAGTGCTCATCTCTTCCAGGGTTTCGTAGGATTTATCCGGATGGGTGATCTGGACGATCTCCACTTTATCAAATTGATGTAATCTATTCAATCCTCTTACGTGTGCTCCCCAGCTACCAGCTTCTCTTCGGAAACATGGGGAATGACCGACATTTTTAATAGGCAAGTCACTCTCCGATAAAATCACATCCCGGTAGATATTCGTAATCGGCACTTCCCCTGTAGGGATCAGATACAAATTATCCGCATCGGCATAGTACATCTGCCCTTCCTTATCCGGCAGTTGACCTGTACCATAGCCTGAGTCTTCATTTACCAATATCGGCGGTTGAATCTCATAGTATCCTGCAGCCAGGGCTTCATCCAAAAAGAAATTGATCAAAGCGCGCTGAAGCCTCGCTCCTTTTCCCTTATATACCGGAAATCCGGCTCCGGTAATTTTTGATCCCAGATCAAAATCTATGATATCATATTTTTTGATCAGCTCCCAGTGCGGCTGTTTACCATCGTGGAGCTCAGGGATTGCGCCATTTTCCAGTACCACCTCATTGTCTTCAGCTGTTTTGCCTGCCGGTACAGAAGTATGGGGAACATTAGGAATCGTATAAAGCAAGGCCCTAAGCTCCTCGTCAGCTTTGGAATTTTGCTCTTCCAGATCCTTGATCTGAATCTTCAGTTCCGCAGTTTTCTCTTTGATTTTAACTGCCTCTTCAGCCTTTCCCTCCCGCATCAAGGAACCTATCTGCTTCGAAATGGCATTGGACTCACCCTGTAACTGATCACGCTCTGCCTGAGTGGATTTTCTTAACTCGTCCAACTCAACTGCCTGATTCAGTACAGCTTCCGCATTTGGGAAATTTCTTTTTTGAAGTCCGGCCAACACACCGGCATAGTTTTCTCGAATCTGATTGACTAAAAGCATCTTAAAATCTTTGAAATTGAAGCCCCAAAGATAAGCATGTTAGCGAACAATGATCGATTTACTCACACTTGAAAATGGCCCATCCAGCTCTTTTCCACCAGAGTGGAGCAATCTTACTTTGACTGTATAGTTGCCTCCCGGCAGATTCTCCACTCTTACCGGAGCCATGTGGTCGATCTCGTACTTCATCTCGTTTATTTCGATAGACACTTTGAGGCCATCCAACTTCATGTCACCTCCTACAACCAAAAAATCTATGATCACTTCGCTCCCTGCCTCATAAACCTGATCAGACCTGGGATAATTCACCGCTAAATAAGGCTCTCCAGAATAGGGAAAAGGTCTGGAATTCCCGACCTGAAAATCCCTATCTACATAATTGCCAAAGTTTTTCAACGCCAAGCCTTCCTCGTCAACCAAATATGCGACAACCCGATAACTTCCTTCAGTCAGGTCTCTCTGAAATATGGGAGAGTAGAATCCCACAGGATCTCCACCATTCAGAATATTGAATAGCTTGAACTCCCTGGTCTCATTCAGGTCAAAAGGAAAATTCTTAACATTAAACTCGAATGGAACCTTGCCTGCCTTGAAAGATTGATTTCCCAGCGGAGTATATAACTCAAGAATAGCATCCGGGTAGGCTGCCTGATCTTCATACTGAAAAAATTTCACCTGCGGAGTGACGGGCTCCATTGCCACCTCTGGGGAGGATGTAGTTACAACTTCCTCATTGATCCGCTCCTTTTCTGAAGAACATGCCGAAAAAAGCCAAATCAATGCGAGTAATGTCAGGTTTTTATTCATACAGCGTGTAAATTGAAATTAAAGATATCTAATTTTAAACATAAATTAGACCTTGAACTATTATACGTAATCATATGGAAATCCTATTTGATGAGATCCCAAGTTTAGATTTAGCCGATTTCACTTCCGGCAGCCCCGAAAAAAAAGCAGCATTTGTACAGAAGTTAGGAGAAGCATACCAGAATATTGGTTTTGTGGCCATCAAAAACCATGGTTTATCCCAAGACCTCCAAGACAGGCTATACAGGTCAATAAAAGACTTTTTCAGACTCCCGGATGAGATCAAGTCCAAGTACGAGAAGCCTGAAATAGGATTTCAAAGAGGCTACACGGGTAAAGGTAAAGAACATGCCAAAGGCAGAAATACCGGTGATTTAAAGGAATTTTATCACGTAGGACAAGAGCTCAGCAGAATCCCGGACACAGACCCCATCAAAGCGGAGTACCCACCAAACATCTGGCCTTCAGAGCTTCCTGAGTTCCAAAAGGATGCCAATGAAGCATATAGAACCCTTGAAAACGCAGGGAAAGCAATGCTCCAGGCGATCGCACTTTCTCTGGATTTGGAAGAAGATTATTTTGAGGACAAGGTTGCGCATGGAAATTCAATTTTAAGGCAAATCCATTATTTCCCTATAGAAAACCCCGACGAGGTGCCGGCAGATGCGGTAAGAGCTGCGGAACATGGTGACATCAACCTGATTACTTTATTGATGGGTGCAAGTGCGGATGGACTTCAGGTGCTCAGAAGAGATGGCAAATGGATACCTATAACGGCACTTCCTGATCAGCTGGTAGTCAACGTGGGAGACATGCTGGAGCGACTGACTAATAAAAAACTGAAATCTACCATCCATAGGGTAGTAAATCCTCCCCGGGAGAATATGAACACCAGCAGGTATTCCATTCCCTTCTTTATGCACCCCCGGTCAGAAATGGACCTCACCTGCCTGGACAGTTGTGTGGACTCAGAACATCCCAAGCAATTTGAGGATTCCACTGCCGGGGAGTTTCTGGAAGAACGTCTCCGTGAACTAGGGCTAAGGAAATAAGGCATGTCGGTAAAGCAAGTCCGATACTACCTATTTCTGAAAGACACAATTATGCTTTCCATAACCGCTTTTGGCGGTCCCCAGGCATTTCTTGCGATGCTACTTGACCGTATGGTGAAAACGAAAGCTTACATCCTGGAAGAGGAGCTTTGGGAACTTAACGCACTCTGCAATATGCTCCCAGGCCCATCCTCCACACAGCTGATCTGTGCTATTGCTTTCCGGGTAGGTGGCCCCAACCTGGCTTATTTAGCGTTGCTTGCCTGGATTCTACCCGCCACATTGCTTATGATCCTGGCAGCAATGCTGATCAATTTCCTTCAGGAAAGCACGCCAGGGGCGCTGGATTTCGCCCGCTTTATCCAGCCCATGGCGATTGGGTTCATCATCTTTGCCGCACAAAAAATAATCGGAAAAACGATAAAGACCACTGAAGCAATGGTGCTGGTGTTGATTTCTGCCTTTATATCCTTTTTCTACAACTCCCCCTATATCTTCCCGGTATTACTGGTAATAGGTGGGCTAAGCACCTCCTTCAAATACAAGCAGCAACCCAAACTGGAAAAAGACATCCCTCTAAAAATTGAATGGGCCAACTTCTACCTCTGGGGCGGGGTGCTCGTCTTGGCCGCAGCCTTAGGCGCAATTACAAAATATCAACCCATCTTGCTTTTCGAGAACTTCTATAGGAACGGAAGCCTGATTTTCGGAGGCGGACAGGTGTTGGTTCCCTATTTATATACAGAATTTGTGGATTTTAAGCACTTTCTGAGCTCAGAGGAATTTCTTACCGGGTATGCCATTTCCCAGGGAATCCCCGGCCCTACATTCACTATCTCCTCCTATGTAGGCGCCTTATCCATGAGGGAATTCGGAACAGCAGGCTTTTTTATCGGGGGGCTAATAGCCGCCGCTGGAATTTTCCTCCCAGGGATTTTCCTTATTTTCTTTGTAATCAGATTTTGGGACCAGCTGAAAAAATACAGACCGATAAGAGCTGCTTTGGAAGGGATCAATGCTGTTTCCTGTGGGATGTTGATTGCCGCTGCCTACTTGCTTTTTGAGCCCCTAGAGGCAAATAGCATAAATATTGTTTTTATTCTTGCTACGTATATACTGCTGCAGTTTACTAAGGTATCCTCTCCGGTAATCATTGCCGGAGGGGTGATACTCGGTATTATTTACAACAATTTTTTCCTCTAAGAGTAAGTAAAACACCTCTATTTTCTACCAAAAGGAACAAGAAGAGGAGTACTCACGTTTTAAAATTTAAATTCATTCCCTATCTTTCTTCTATGCACGCATACGAATACATCAATAATCTGATCCCACCGCTCAAGCTTTCCGATAAAACCGGCATGGCCTTGGCATGGATGGAGGAGATCAGAACTGACGTACTCCCGGTGATAGACAAAGGGATATTTCTAGGTTTGATCAAGGAGGAGAGGATTTTTGAAAAGAATGATCCAGACACACTGATTGCGGACATCGAACCTGAAAACATTGATTGCTGGGTGTTCTCAGATAAGCATATCTACGATGTATTGAGAGTGAGTTCTGAACAACATTCCAATCTGGTAGCAGTACTGGACAGAGAGTCAAACTACCTTGGCATAGTCACTATGGAAGATTCTATAGCGGCTTTTGCAGACAGCCTTTCTATCAAATCCCAAGGTAGCGTGGTGATCCTGTCCCTGGCTATGACAGATTATAGCCTTTCGGAGATTTCCAGAATTATAGAATCAGAAAACTCCAAGGTGCTCAGTTCCTTTATCACTACGGATCCTCTGGACGATACTAAGATCAAGCTCACCTTAAAACTGGATCAGACTGAGCTTCGCCATATCAAAGCTACACTGGAACGGTTCGGGTATAAAGTCATTGATCATTATCAGGAAGAATCAGGAGTCAGCAGTGAAGAAGACAGAATAGGTAACCTTTTAAGATTTTTAGATATTTAGGACATGAAAGTCGCACTTCATGGCTTAGCGCTGAAAGCAGAATTGCTCCCGGATGTTAAGTCACTTTTTGATGCGCTTAGTACGCATCATTTCGAAATATTCGCCACAGAGCAATTTGACCGACAGCTACGCAAGCTTGGGAATAATGCCCTTAGCTATTGGGCACTGGAAAACAAAATGGAAATGGGCTCTATGGATTTTGTGATTTCCATAGGAGGAGACGGCACCTTGCTGGACGCAGTGTGTCTAGTGGGTGACCTAGAAATCCCGATTTTAGGCCTGAACACGGGAAGGCTGGGTTTTTTGGCTACAGTGGCAACAGAGAAAATTTCTGAAGCTATATCCGAACTCGCAACGGGCAATTACCAAATAGAATCAAGAACCCTTATTTCATTGCAAAGCCATAAAAAATTATTCAATGGCTTGAACTTCGGGCTGAATGAATTCACCATCCACAAGCGTGACACCTCTTCGATGATCACCGTCCATACCTATATAGACGGAAAATATTTAAACAGCTATTGGGCCGACGGTCTAATTGTATCTACACCTACAGGCTCCACTGGATATTCCTTAAGTTGCGGCGGCCCATTGATATCCCCGGAGGCGAAAAACTTCGTCATCACCCCCGTAAGTCCTCACAATCTGAATGTTCGTCCTATCATTGTTTCGGATGAAAGTGAGATCAGTTTTGAAATAGAAGGGCGGGCAGAGAAATTCTTAATATCTTTGGACTCTCGATCTACGTCAATTTCCTCCGAGGTGAAACTGAGTGTAAAAAAGGAAAACTTTTCCGCAAAATTGGTAAAGTTGCCTCATTATCATTTCTTTGATACTTTAAGACAAAAGCTAAACTGGGGTTTTGACATGAGAAATTAAATTTGTGTACTGAAGACCTACCTGATTTGAGCTTAACAATTATTAACCCGCTAAATACTTTCATGCGTTTTTTAAACGTTAGGTACTTCATATCTTGCATCGTCTTGAAAAAGGTCAATTTTCAGATTACCAACTACTTACTCTTATTTTCGCTGCTTTTCTCAGGTATTACCGGAGAAATTCAGGCGCAGAAATACGATATAGGCGGCGGCATAGGAGTCGCGGCTTATTCAGGTGATATAATCAGGAAGATTGATCCGGGTCAATTAGGGCCTCAAGGCACGTTGTTTGGCAGGAGAAATTTTGACAATGTGTGGTCACTGCGGGTAGGCATTTCCGGTGGTGGCCTTAATGCGGCTGACAGCATCAAGCCCATAGACCGACTGGCGAAGGCCAGGGATGGCAGGTTTAGAGCTGGGGTACTGGAAGGTTCCGCGGTGATGGAGTTCAACTTTCTGGATTACCTCACGCAAAATTCCGAATTCCGGTTCTCACCATATGCTTTCTTTGGGGTAGGCTATACGTTCGTCTTTGCAAAGGGAAACACGCACCAATACAATGTCTCCACAAGGTATAATCTGGCGACGCTGGTTATTCCCTTTGGTGGAGGAGTGAAATTCCAACTTGACGATCGCTGGACTTTAGCCGCTGAAATGGGCTTTAGACCAACCTTTACAGATTACCTGGATAAAATAGACAGTAAAGAACCGGTCATTCCCAGATTTCAAGACCCAAACAATCCGGATCAACCCTACGGGATCAATTTCGGGAATGCTTATGACAAGGATTGGTACTACTTCTTCGGGGTAACAATCAGCTATACTATCATGACTACCAAATGCTACGCATATTAATAAATCGGGCCCTAGGGCAAATATTTGGAAAAGAAATGGCATTTTTGTACCTCCAAAAAAGTAAGGGACCGGAGACGGCTGGAATGAAGGAAGTATCAGACAATATCAACATCCCAAAGCATATTGCTATCATCATGGACGGCAATGGACGCTGGGCCACAAGGAAGGGTGCTATGCGCATATTTGGGCATAAAAACGCCACAAAGGCAGTCCGGGAGGCTATAGAAGGAGCAGACAGCCTAGGTGTTAAATACCTGACTTTATTCTCGTTTTCTACCGAGAACTGGTCTAGACCCAAAGCAGAAGTTGATGGACTAATGGAACTACTCGTGAAGACTATGTCTGATGAGATCCCCATGCTGATGAACGGCAACTTCAAATTAGAAAGTATAGGAGATGTGGAAAGCCTACCTCCGTCAGCCTATAAGACGCTGATGAAGGTCAAGGAAATAACATCCAAAAATACCGGCCTCAAAGTGATCTTGGCACTTAGCTACAGCGGTCACTGGGAGCTCACTCACGCAGCTAAACACATTGCTCAAAAAGTCTCAGAAGGAAAATTGAATGTGGAGGACATTACAGAAAAAGTAATGGCCGAGCACCTGGAAACAGCCAACTACCCTGATCCTGAATTGATGATCAGAACTAGTGGGGAATACAGGATAAGCAATTTTCTACTATGGCAACTGGCTTACACAGAGATGTATTTCACCCCTGTACTATGGCCGGATTTTAGAAGAGAGCACCTCTTTGCTGCAGTTTCCGACTTCCAATCAAGGGAAAGGAGATTTGGCAAAACGGGTGAGCAAGTTAAATCTTAAGTAATTAATGAAAAAAAGTTTACTGATTCTGTTTTGTCTGGTTTGGGCAAGTTCAGCAATGGCGCAAATACGTTTGGGTCAAAGTCGCTATGCCACAAGCAAGCCAATCGATATTTTAGAGCTGAATTACGCCCAGCCTAAAACATATAGGATCGCAGAAATAAAAGCCGTAGGTCTTACCACTTTGGATGAAATCGCCATTCTCTCTCTCTCCGGACTGAAAGTGGATGATCAGATCGAGGTGCCGGGAGATGCTATTTCCAATGCCCTCAAAAAGCTCTGGGGACAGGGAATTATCGGGGATGTGAAAATCCTGGTCACAAAGATTGAAGGGGATGATATCTCCTTATTACTCGATTTGACCGAACGGCCAAGATTCTCTCGTGTGGAATTTACCGGGATGAACAAAACCCAGGAAAGCGAACTCCGCGACAAAGTAAACATCAGGGGGCGTGTGGTCAGAGACGATGTGTTGAATAATGCCAAGCGGACTATCGAGCGGTACTACCTGGACAAGGGTTTTATGAATGCTGATGTCAAAATCAAGCAGGAAAGAGACACCACCCTTCCTAACTCCGTTAAGTTGATATTCGACGTAGCACAGAATTCAAAGGTGAGAATCAATGAAATCAAGTTCTATGGCAATGAAGAGCTGAATGACACCAAGCTCAAAAAGAAGCTTAAAAAGACCAAGGAGCATGCTAGAGTAAGTGTGTTCAAGGACGGTTTTTCCAGACTGACTGATGCCAATGCAGAAGATATCAAGAATACCATCTTATACACAGATTCTGCCTCGCATGAAGATGTGAAAGACTACATCAATAAGAATTTCAAGCTCAATTTCTTCAACGGCTCCAAGTACATTCCTAAAGAATATAGAAATGACAAGGATAATGTGATCAATTTCTACCAAAGTAGGGGGTTCCGAGATGCGAAAATCACCGCAGACTCTGTTTACGACTTTAGTGAGGACAAGATCAATATTGATATCGCCCTTGAAGAAGGACGTAAGTATTATTATAGAAATATCACCTTCAACGGAAATTTCATCCACCCGGACCAAGTATTGCTTGCTAAGCTCGGCATTCAGCGAGGGGATGTATATGATAAAGAAAAACTCGACAAAAGACTCAATTATGATCCCAGCAGAGGGGATGATGTAAGTTCCCTTTACCAGAATGATGGCTACTTATTCTTCAATATAGATCCTGTAGAAATAAATGTATCAGGAGACTCTATAGATCTGGAAATGAGAATCATGGAAGGCCCTCAAGTGACCGTGAACTCTGTCAATATCAAAGGAAATGAGCGGACTTCCGACCACGTAGTCATGCGGGAAATCCGTATCCTACCCGGTCAGAAATTCAACAGAGAGCTTCTAGTACGTACTATCCGGGAACTTTCCACTTTGGGTTACTTTGACCCCGAAAAAATCGAACCTGATCTTAGGCCGAACTTCGAGGCCGCTACTGTGGATATTACATTCAACCTGGAAGAGCGTCCTAATGACCAGATAGAACTTTCAGGAGGATGGGGCGGATTTTACGGATTCGTAGGTACAGTCGGACTATCGTTCAACAATTTCTCCATTCGCAATATTGGTGATTTCTCCAAATGGGATCCCCTACCTGTAGGAGATGGGCAAAAGCTCTCCCTGCGCGTACAGGCTAACGGACGAACTTTCCAGAACTATTCAGTATCCCTGACCGAACCCTGGTTTGGCGGCAAGAAACCAAACGCATTAAGTTTCTCATTTAACCACTCCGTGCAGCGTCGGGTAGATTTCTTCAATCAAGCAAGTTTCGGGGATGAGCTAGGCCATTTCAAAATCACCGGTGTGACACTAGGCCTTGCCAAAAGAGTAACCTGGCCTGATGACAACTTCAGCATCAGAAACTCCCTGCAGTTTCAGATCTATGAGTTTGACCAATTCGGAACCTCATTTGGGTTAAGTTATCCTACCGGAACTTCCAACAGTTTGGCTTGGAATACTACAATCGCCAGATATAATATCGATAACCCTACCTATCCTAGATTCGGTTCAAATATTATTCTGTCCGGCACATTCACTCCTCCTTACACTACATTAAACAAGAACATCACTGAGGAATCCCCAGATCAGGAAAAGTATAAGTGGCTGGAATATCACAAGTGGATGTTTGATGCCTCTTTCTATACCCCGCTATTTGGTTCCACCAAGTTAGTAGGAAGTGCCAGAGCCCATATGGGATTCTTAGGGTCTTACGGCAATAAGCTGGGCATTATTCCATTGGAGAGATTTGTAATGGGTGGTGACGGTATGACTATGAACAATTTCGCATTGGGTCAGGAGATCATCGGCTTGCGTGGATACGAAAACCAGTCCATCACCCCAGGTAGGGATAGCAGAGGTATGGAAGGCGCAGATCCTTATGGAGGGGTAGTCTATAATAAATACGTGATGGAAGTGAGATATTTGGTATCTCCCAATCCTTCCGCTACCATCTTTTTGCTAGCGTTTGCCGAGGCAGGAAACAACTGGGGAACCTATAAGGACTTTAACCCCTACGATTTGAAAAAGTCCGCAGGAGCTGGAGCCAGAATATTTATGCCTGCATTTGGACTCTTGGGTATCGACTGGGGCTATGGATTCGATCCTATCCCTGGAGGAAGAACTAGAAGTGGTTCACAATTCCACTTTACCATTGGCCAGCAATTACGATAAGTCTAGATTTAACAGGTGGGAATAGTTAATTTATGCAAAATTTGACATTCATGGAGTGTACCAAAATATAGCTAATGTTAATTTCCCAAACGCATGAATAAATCACTGAAAATTGTATTTTTGCTGCTCCTCGTGCTACAAGCAGTACCTTTGACAGCGCAGAAGTTAGGATATGTTGATTCGGAGTACATCCTAAACAAGCATCCAGACTATAAGGTAATCCAAGAAGAGCTGGAGAAGATCAGTTCGGAATGGAAGAAAGAGGCACAAAATTTGGATAAAGAGATCAAAGAACTTACCGTACAGCTAAAAGCAGAGGAAGTTCTTCTCACAGAAGAGATGTACCAGCAAAGGCTGGAGCAGATTAAATTAAAACAAAAGGAATCCCAGGAATTCAATAATAGGATTTTCGGCATAGACGGGCAGTATTTCCAAAAACAGGCAGAACTGATGCAGCCCCTACAGTCCAAAATCTACGATGCTATGGAGCGGGTAAGCAGACGGAATAATCTAGGAATGTTATTTGATAAGGCCGCCGCACCGTCGGCGATTATCTACACAGACCCCAGACACGACTATTCGGAGTTTATATTGGAAGAATTGGGAATAGAAGACAACAAATAAATAGAAACACAGAAATGATGAAAGTAAAAGTTATCCTTTCCGCAGTAGCCTTGCTTTGCGTAGGATTTGCAGCTCAGGCGCAAGATGTAAAGATTGGTTATACCAACGTAGAATTTATCATGGATTTGATGCCGGAAATGGAGCAGATAGCTTCCGACATCAAGGATTACGAAACACAATTGCAGACCACTATGCAACTGAAAGGCGAAGACTTCCAACGTCAGGTAAGAACGTTTGAGCAAGCATCCCAGTCTATGACTGAGGAAGCAAGAGCTGCTAAAGTGAAAGAATTAACTGAACTTCAGAATAGCTTACAGAAAATGGAAAATGATTCCCAAATCAGCTATCAAAGAAAACTCGGCGAGCTTCTTTCTCCTGTTCAGACAAAAGTAATCAATGCAATTAATGCTGTAGCTGCCGAGAACAACTACACCCATATCTTTGCAGAATCTGCAGGACAGGCTCCTATTCTTCTTTACACCAAAGAGGAAGATAAATTCACAGAATTGGTATTGGCTAAGCTAGGACTAGAAATGCCAGCTGCACCTGCAGGTAATTAATTTATTACAAAATAATTGGAAACCGCTGGTTCAGGATTGAACTAGCGGTTTTTTTTGTTCCTTTCCTTACCACTGAGTCGACAGAAGGCGGCACAGAAGTCGCAGATTTTCCCTAATCATTTCCGTCTGCGAGGCTTGGAGAAGAGGATGCATTCTCCTCTCCTCTGTTATCCTGCTTCTCCAGAAGCAGGATCCAATTCGGACTTTCACTCACAGT
>CBFGUY010000081.1:0-17887 GCA_965651895.1 uncultured Algoriphagus sp.
AATTTGTCAAAAACGCCATTGTCCCGAAATGAATTTGGGGTGAGAAGGCGACAAATCCAGGCAAGCCAGGAGACCTGCCCATTTCTATTGATTCTGTGCTTTCGGAGGAAAAGCGACGAGGAATGTACCTGAACCGCCCTTCGCAGTTCCGATCCCTTCTTCCCCTTTCTCTTCAAGCCCGAATCGGATTTAAACTAATTCGATCAGGCATGACTTTGCTTTTGTGGGTTTACACGTTTATCGGCTTTAGCCCGATCAGTCAGGATACAATTCCCTTGGCTGAGGTAGAAGTCTATGCGCCGGCCTTGGATAAATTCGCCCAAGGGCAAAAAGTAATCAACTGGACAAAAAAGGATTTGGAAGATTATCAAGGCCGCTCACTGGGTGATATTCTTCAAGAGCAATCCCCCGTTTTTGTGCGGCAATATGGTGCCGGGATGATCGCCTCCCCTTCCTTTCGCGGCACTTCAGCAGGCCATACTGCAGTTTTCTGGAACGGTCTTCCTATCAATAGCCCTTCTCTGGGCCAAAGTGATCTGTCTATTTTGCCGATTTCCTCCGTCGATCAGGTAAGTGTACAGTTCGGAAATGCCGGAGCACTTTTCGGAAATGAAGCCATCGGAGGCTCCGTGCATCTGGGTACAGCTACTGAATTTGGAAAAGGAGTAGAAGCTGGGATTACCCAGCAAATCGGCAGTTTTGGAATGTTTAATACTTCAGCTTTTGGAGCTTATTCTTCGGAAAGCTTAAGTAGTACCTCGAAAATCTACAGACAATTTTCCAAGAACAACTTTCCTTACAAAGACCTTGGGCAATTTGGCACGCCCGAAGTAAAAGAAGATCATGCTCAGTTTGAGCAAATTGGTCTAGTGCAAAACTTTGCCTGGAATCTGAATACTGACAACCAACTGAAATCTGCATTCTGGTGGAACAAAACCAACCGGGAAGTGCAGCCTGTGATGGGATCCAAAACCACCGATGAGCAGGAAGATCAGGCATTCCGCGCCGTGATTGATTATTTTCATTTTGAGGAAAAATCCATCTGGAACTTGAAAACCGGCTTTGTGAGAAATGAACAAACCTTCAATGCCAGTGAAAACAACAGCACTCAATATTTCTTAGCGGGAGACTGGGATCAGGAGGTTTCTGGCAAGTGGGTCTCAAAACTCGGCGCAAGATACACGTTGACCAAAGGGGATCTGAGTACCTATCAGGCTGATGACAATCGCATAGAATTGTATCAAAGCACAAAGTTCTCTGCCTCAGAAAAGCTCTCGTTAGCATTGAACCTAAGGCAGCTTGTCTATGATGGCACTTTTGCGCCCTTCACTCCCAATCTGGGAATAGATTGGGGTATATGGACTACGCCCTCTCAAAACATCCTCCTGAAAACCTCTGTAGGAAAAGGCTTTAAAGTCCCCACGCTGAATGACCGTTTTTGGAATCCTGGCGGAAACCCGGATTTGCTTCCCGAAGAAAGTCTGAGCGGAGAAATCGGCCTAACCTGGAACAAGCAAGGAAACCTCAGCTGGGACCAAAGCCTGACTTATTACAAAATGTCCGTGGACAATTGGATCATTTGGTTGCCAAAAGGAAGTTTTTGGACTCCGGAAAACATCAAAAAAGTCAGCAATCAAGGATTAGAGTATCAGGGTTCCGTGGGAGGGAATTTTGCTACCTGGAAATGGGAAATATTGACATCCTATACATTTTCCAAGGCGATTACTACGGAAGGTGTTGATAAAAACGATAAATCTATTGGCAAGCAGCTTCCCTATACCCCACAGCACCAGGCAAATGCCAAAATCAGGATAGATAACCAAGCTATAACGGCTTTTGTGAGCTCATTTTATGTGGGAGAAAGAGCCGTCACCGCTGACAATCCACGGCTTATGCCTTCGAATCAGCTTTTCAATATGGGACTGGGATACAATAAGTTTCTGCTAGGCAAAGTCCGTTTCCCGCTGAGTTTTCAAATCAACAATCTATTCAACACCGACTACCAAGTGCTCTACCTGAGAGCCATGCCGGGAAGATCATATCAATTCAATTTATCCATACTATTATGAACTTAAAACAATTACTCTGGGCTTCTGCCTTGATTGCTGTCTCTTTTTCTTGCTCCGACGTTGGCGATGAAAAGCCATTAGGCAAGTACGAATCTGGCATTTTAATCATGAACGAAGGTAGCTTCGGAACAAATGATGGAGAAGTCTATCACCTCAACCCAATCACAGAAGAACTGCTTCCGAATATATTTGAAGCAGAGAATAATCGTCCATTTGCAGGTTTGCTGGAAGACATGGTACTGGAAGCAGACAGATTGTACTTGGTAGCCAACACAGGAAAGGTAGAAATTGTGAATCCGGCAGATTTCAAAAGTCGTGGTGCGGTAACAGCGGAATTGGATATACCAAGATCCCTGGCTGTAAATGGAAGCAAACTTTTCATAAGTGACTATGGCCCATATGACGAGACCTATGCTAACCCTGATTCTTATATTGCCGTAGTGAACGGTCTCGATGGTGGAGTAGTCTCAAAGAAAATTGCCGTTTCCAGTAGGCCTGAAGATCTTTTCTCCCACGGAAACCACATTATAGTAGCTGGCACAAAAGAAAAGAAAATCGAAATCATTGATGTGACTCAAGAGGCAGTTGTTAGAACTATTGATTTGGATGCCTCTCCAAAGAAGTTCCATGCCGAAGATGGAATACTATGGATATATGCTACAACCAGTGAAGAGGTCATATTCTACACTTTAAATCTTAGTAATCTGACTTTGGGGACTACTTATACAGTTCCTGTCACTAAACCTACCGGCAGAATTGTATTCGACGGAGATGACAAAATGTATATTGTGACTAGTTCTGATTGGCCAGAGTACAACGATGCCATATTCGCAATTGAAATCGAAGGCAGCTCTGTTACAGCTACAGAACTCATGACAGGATCAGGATTCTACGGAATCGGTTTTGACGACGAGCGGGATCAGATCTATGTGGCCAATTCCAATGGATTCCAGAGAAATGGGACAATTACAGTCCTCTCAGAAAGCGGATCGGTTATCAGGACTTTTGATGCAGGAAGAGGTCCTTCCGGATTCTTGGTTTATTAGGATTTACTATTTCATTATTCTTTATTCGACATTGGATATTCTTATTTCAAAAGCCGTTGGGACGATTTCCCATCGGCTTTTTTGTTTTGAAAGATGATCTCTTGATTACAAATCCACAAAAAGCCGTCTTTTCATGGAACACAATCCATAAAAAGACGTCTTTTTGTGGATTATATTCCGTAAAAGTCTATATTTGGTCATGAAATCGAGCCTGGCCTGATGCAAACAGGCATTTCGCAAACGACCCACAGAGGGATGATTATTTCCTAGACGAGATTCCCTGTCCGACGACCGGCGGGCATATGACCTTTAAAAATCAATTATAATCATATGAAATTTAATAGGATTCATTTTCACAACCTTTCTGACCAGCTAGAAAACAAGAAGGTCATATTGCTGATAGGGCCTCGACAAGTCGGAAAAACTACGCTTATCTATGATTTGCTTGCGGAAAAAGAATATCTGTTTCTAGATGGGGACGACCCTACTACCAGAAGACTGCTTGATACACCGAATACAATGCAGATCAAATCGATTGTTGGTGATTATAAGTACGTGTTTATTGACGAAGCGCAGCGTATCCAGAATATAGGGATCACGGCTAAAATAATCCACGATCAAATGTCAGAAGTGCGCCTGATTCTAAGCGGCTCATCTTCATTCGAATTATCCGGATTAACCCAAGAACCACTTACCGGCAGAAAAATCACTTTTCACCTCTACCCCATCAGTTGGAAAGAATTCGAGCAGACAATAGGATATGTAGCGGCAGAACAAGACTTGCCAAACCGTCTTGTTTATGGATTTTATCCAGAAATCGTCACCAATATAAGTGACCAAGAAACACTATTGCATGAACTTACAGAAAGCTATCTCTACAAAGATGTCCTAGCACTGGGTATTATAAAAAAGCAGGACATAATCTTCCGTCTATTGCAACTTTTAGCCTTTCAGGTGGGCAGTGAGGTCTCCTACAATGAACTTTCCAGGTCTCTACAAGTCGATGTCAAAACGGTCATTAGTTACATCGATTTGCTCGAACAAGCCTATGTGATTTACCGATTGGGAACGTTTAGCCGCAATCTGCGAAAGGAAATAAAGATGAATAAGAAAATCTATTTCTACGATAATGGAGTAAGGAATGCCTTAATCAAAAACCTTCAACCTTTGCCTCTACGGAACGATATCGGAGCGCTTTGGGAAAATTTCCTGATGGCTGAAAGACTGAAATATTTGGAGTATTCTGGAATAAGGGTCAACAGCTATTTTTGGCGAACCAAAAACAAGCAAGAGCTGGATTATCTCGAAGAAAAAGACGGAGAATTGAAGGCATTTGAATTCAAGTGGAGCCCTGAAGCGAAAATCTCTATCCCCTCCGCATTCGCAGAAACATACAACTCCACCTACAAGGTAATCCATCGCGAAAATTTCCGGGAATTCATCCTCTAAACCCTAGCTCACTTTAGCCTCACCACACCTTCCAAATCCTTCAGATCAAACTCCAACTCCGTATATCCCATCACATAGGGGGCGATTTCATATGGGTTGTACGTCAGGACAAATTTTCCTTCTTCGTACCCCATAGCACTTGGAAGAAAGAAACCTGTATCTGGCAAAAAGAACCTGCCGTCTTCTTCAAGCGTGCCCCCCTCCTCTACTTCATGGTACTCTCGGAATGCTTCTTCTGCCAGCTTGAGCATTTTCTTCTGATCCAAAACCACCTGATCTACAGAAAGTGACTTCCCTGTCAGCTTGTCGAAGTTCAGGTAATAGACACTGGAATTGGGATGTGCACCACCAGAGTAATTGAATTCGGTGAAGATAAAGCTAAGCGTGCTGTCGGATTCATAAGATAACTTCACGTCAAGCTCCACCATCCATTCACCGGGGGCATCTGGAAACTCAGTTTTATATTCCTCAAAAGAGTCTAAATAATCCTTTGCCGCAGAATCCAGATTCACAAAATCCTTATCCTGATGGAAATATACCAGCAACTGCTCCATGATTGCTTCATTGAGTGGAGCAGCAGCATCCGAATTTTCAGCGACTGGCCAGCTGATTTCTACTTTTGCACAGCTTTCATCCACACATCTTTCGGATGAAAAGGTCTTCGTAGTAAAAGCCAGCTGCTCTTCACTTTGGGTAGCATTACCGCAAGAAAAGAAGAGTAAGGAAAAAATGATTATCAAATAGTTCATATAATTATCATTTGGGGTTTAAACGTCATATCTACTTTTGTAAAGTGGTTGTGAGTGAACCTAGCTTAAAGGGAACATCACGTGTATTTTGATTTGATCATATTTGTCCGCATTATCTAGCCTGGATTTCATTCCGTTTTATTTCCATGAAAAAATAGCTCAACCAAATCCCTGGCAAGGGACAGGGGGCTGAGTTCTCCGTCTTCCACCCGATTACGGTTTTCTTCCAACATACGCTGAACTGAATGATGCTCCATAAAATACTTACCCAGCAGAAGCTGTAAGTTCTCATCCAGCCAATTCAGGCGCTGTGCGGCACGATTTGACTCCCAAAAACCATTTTCCAGCATCTTCGATTGATATAAAAGGATCACGTCATAAATCTCGGGTAAGCCTTCATTAGTCTGCGAAGAAGCCGTCAAGACAGGAGTTGACCACCTATTTTCCCCTAGAGGAAAAAGATGTAGTGCATTGGAATAAGTGGATTTCGCCTTCTTTGCGCTTACTTTATTCTCCCCATCAGCTTTATGGATCACTACTGCGTCTGCCATTTCCATGATTCCTTTTTTGATTCCCTGCAGTTCATCTCCGGCACCGGCGAGCATTAGCAAAAGAAAGAAATCCACCATACTCTTCACAGCCGTCTCGGATTGGCCTACACCCACGGTCTCTATCAGAATCACATCAAATCCCGCTGCCTCGCAGAGCAACATCGCTTCTCTCGTTTTTGAACTTACACCCCCCAGGGTAGCTCCGGTAGGGCTGGGACGGATAAAAGCACGCTTATCCCCTGCCAACTTTTCCATCCGGGTTTTGTCGCCAAGGATACTTCCTTTGCTACGTTGGCTGGAGGGATCCACCGCCAGTACAGCCACTCTTTTCCCTTGATCGATCAGGAGTTTCCCGAAAGCTTCGATAAATGTACTTTTTCCAACTCCTGGTACACCTGTGATCCCAATCCTAATGGTATTGCCCGTATGGGGAAGAATTTCCTGTACCAATTCCGAAGCAAGTATTAGGTCAGGATCCAAAGAACTTTCTGCCAAGGTGATTGCCCTGCTTAAAACAGTCCTATCTCCGGAGATCACACCTTTTTTATATTCTTGTAATGTGAGCCGCTTTCTCATTTTTGGTAACCTGCTGTAAAACTCACTTCTCCCATGGGGCTTTTTTGGTAGGTTGCGATCACATGGGGAACCATATCTTGTGGGAAGTACGGTTCCTTTGGCCCTAGTTGGACTTTCTGGTCTAGCTCATCCGAGAAATAGAAAACCAGGGTTTTTCCATATTTTGTATGCGGGAGGGCATCTCCATATTCCCGCATCCAATCTTGATTTTTATCCAGGACTTTTACTGCATATACCCTCAGTACCGGCCCGGTATTATTTTCATTTCTGTAATGCCCCAGTTCTTCGAATTTCCCTTCAAAACGGGCCATACCGGGCTGAAAAAATGATTCTCGGGCTATCACAATGACCAGGACTAACACCACGGTGGCTAGAATATAGAAAATGAGCTTTGAGCTTTTCAAAATTTAAGTGCGGTTATCAAGTTTAGGCCTTAATTTAGCCGAAAATTCCGAGAATGACTTTCGAGTACCTCAAAGCACTTCATATCATTTTTGTAGTCACCTGGTTTGCAGGGCTATTTTATATTGTCCGGCTGTTTATCTACCAGACCGAAGCCATGGAGCGCCCGGAAGCCGAACGCATCATACTTAAGCCTCAACTTGACCTCATGGCATCGAGGCTCTGGTACATCATCACCTGGCCGTCAGCAGTACTTACACTGATTTTCGGATCTTTGGTTTTGAGCAATCGAATGGAATTTTTACAGCTGGGCTTTATGCATGCCAAACTCGGATTTGTCTTCTTGCTATACTGCTACCATCTATGGTGCCACAAATTATTCAAAGAACTTCAGGCTGGACGAACCCGATGGACTTCTACACAGTTGAGGATATGGAATGAAGCCTCCACACTGCTGCTTTTCGCAATTGTATTCCTGATCGTATTGAAAAGCACCTTGAGCATGGCATGGGGCCTTGTGGGGCTGATCACGCTCGCCATGACCCTAATGTCAGGAATCAGACTCTATAAAAAACTCAGAAAAAAAAACTAATTACTTTGATAATGAGGTCACCAATTTTAATCCTTGCTCTGATTTCCCTGTTATGCTTTCAATGCAAGCCAGCAGGAGAAAAAAACAAGACACTGCCCAAACTCGGCAATTGGCATGTCAATGAAAAGACGGAGGAAGGCCAAGTAGTTCTGGACACTGTATATCATACCATTGCGGACTTTTCCTTCACCAATCAAGAGGGAGAAACCATAACAAATGAATCCGTGCAGGGCAATGTATATGTAGCTGATTTCTTTTTCACTACCTGTCCCACTATTTGCCCTATCATGAAAAAGGAGATGCTGCGTGTTTACGAGGAATTTGGCAGCCATCCTGATTTCAAAATCCTGAGCCACACCATAGACCCAAAACATGACACTCAGGAGGTTTTGCGGGATTATGCCCAAAAGTTGGGCATTGAAGACGCTAAGACCTGGAATTTCCTTACCGGGGAAGCTGAGAAAATCTATGAAATAGGACAGACAAGCTATATGACCACTGCTATGGAAGACCAAGACGCAGCAGGAGGTTTTCTGCACAGCGGAGCTTTTATCTTAGTGGACCAGGAAGGGCATATACGCGGTGTTTACGACGGTACCAAAGCGGACCAAGTAGATCAGCTCATAGCTGACATCCCAACCCTGTTAGGAAAATGAGAAATTATCTGATCGTTTTACTCTTTGCGGTAGCATGTAGTAGCAAGTCCACAAGGGAAGAAAACACCTTGGCTCAAATAGAAGATCATGAGGTAATGAAATATGCGGTAGAAGGAAAAACCATCTACGAAAATCATTGTGGAAACTGCCACCAGAACGATGGGATGGGCTTGGGTAAATTGATCCCACCTATTAAAAATTCAGATTACTTTCAGGCAAGTGTACACCGAACTGTCTGGATCATGAAGCATGGACAGGAAGGGGAAATAGAAGTAAATGGCCAACACTATAATCAGCCTATGCCGGCCAACCCCCAACTTACTCCTTTGGAAATCTCCCAGATCAGCACTTACCTGTACAATATCTGGGGGATGAACGAGGGAAAAATCACATCAAAACAAGTAGAAAAATACCTTCAGGAAAAGCCTGAATTTTAATTATTTAAGCATTTCCTCGGCTTTTGCAAGCGCATCTTTGATCTTGACATTCACCTCAGTCACCAATACCATTTGACTGTCAAGATATTCCTTCAGCTCTTCTTCTGTTTTGCCCCCATCCTCTACTTCATATTGGCGCATCCAGACAAACATGGCGTCATGTGCCTGAGAAAGGTCATAAGCAAGTGCCTTGTATTCCTCTACACTGACAGAGTCGGAAGGATCCGCACGCTCTATTTCTTCAACTTTGGAAAGTGCCCTGCGTTCCATTGATTTGAGTTGGCCCATCTTCGGCATTACCTCATCATGAACGCCTATTACTTCTTCCCGAAGCTTTTCGTTTTTATCGTGACTTTTTGGCCCACAAGCATTTACAAGTAAAAATAAGGTAAAAATTAAAGATAGAATTGATCGCTTCATGGTAATTTTATTTAAGCACAGGCAAGTTACAATTTTTTCTAAATATAGTATCAAAAAGGAACATCATATCCGAATGTGATTTATCCGGCTAGAGCTATTAATTTTAGATGCTAATAAACATCACTATTATGAAACCATTTTGCTTTGCCGACGGGCAGATTATACCTACTGAAAAAGCCAGTATCCACCCCATGGATTTAGGATTTATCCGGGGATATGGGATTTTTGACTTTTTCAGAACTGTCAACTTCCAGCCTCTTTTCCTCGACAGCTATTTGGATAGATTTTTTGCTTCAGCGGAGAAAACCTTCTTGCCGCTCGAATATACCCGGGCCGAATTAAAGGCAGTGATTCAGGATCTGATCGAAAAAAACCACCTCAAAGAAGGGGGGATCAGGATGGTTTTGAGCGGTGGCATTTCTCAAAATCACTTCTCTCCAGCCAAAGGAAAGCTGTTTATCTTTGCTGAATCATTGATTTTCCCCGCCCAGGAGAAATATGAAAAGGGCATCAAACTGCTCTCACTGGAATATGTGCGGCCAATTGCGGATATCAAGACAACCAATTACGCACTTTCCGTCTGGGACAGCATGCGTTGGAAAGATGCGGGAGCTGAAGATGTACTGTATCATATGAATGGCATCATCAGTGAAAGTTCCAGGAGTAATTTTTTCATTGTGAAGGATGGGGTAATCAGCACGCCAGACGCCCATGTATTGATGGGAATCACCCGAAAGCATGTGATAGAGTTAGCTGGAGAGGTACAGATCAGACCTATAAGTCTTCAAGAAGCGCTCAATGCTGACGAAGCATTTATCACAAGTACTACTAAAGTCCTTCTTCCAGTCACCCAAATCGATGAGCATGAAATCGGGACCGGAAAACCAGGCTCGGCATCTCTTGACCTTTTAGAGAAATTCCGTGAGATGGAGAAAGAGCTTTGTTTTTAGGGTAAAATCCCGGAGAAAAAACAGTCCTCAAAATAGATGACAAAACAATCTTAAAGATAAAGAATAGCTGTTAACAATCTTTATTTAGCTGAAGCCTCTGCGAAAAACTCTGTAATCTCAGTGTTTAAAACATGCTTCAGCAAAAATAACTCACTTAACCAAAGTCCCGTTTTTCAGAATATACATGAGTTTCTCAGGATCCTTGCTGTTCAGTGTAAGTGTACCCCGTACCCGCACTCTGTTTGAAGTGTATTTGATAGGAGAAGCCATTTCCACTTCCATCACCGTTTCCGGCCCTCCAGATCCACAAAAGAAGCATTCTGCCAGTGGTAAACTGGATAAGATGATATGATCAGGCTTAAACATCCCCTCAAAAGGAATAATGTACCCATCCGCTTCCACTACCTTACCTTCCATACCGGTGATATTTTCCGAAAAAACAGGCACATAGAGTTCCCCATATTCGTCTTCGGAGATTTTATAGCTAACCTCCGAGAGGTTTTTCCAGACACTGCTGCTTTGTGCCAAAAGGGATGAATGTCCCACAATCGCTACTAGAATCGCCAAAAGGGCTATTTTTAACTTTCTCATATACTTGGGTTTTTAAATCTGCCGCTAGTTAAGATTTTGTCAGTTGCTTTGCAATACTTGTTTGATAAGCTGCAAAAGCGGGAATGACAGAAGCCACAATTCCAACCCCTAACGCAAACACTACTATCCAAAGTTCTTGCCTGAGAAAAACCCATGCCTGAAGCGATGCCACTACACCCTGTTCATTTTGTGAAATAATCACCGAAAGGAAGGTGTGCCCTAGTAAAATCCCAAGAATAGCGCCCATAAAGGTCAGCATGATCCCCTCCAGGAATATCAGCAGCAAGAGTTGTCGCTTAGAGGCTCCTATGGCACGTAGAATAGCGAGATCATATTTCCTTTCCTTCAGGGAACTATATAGTGCGATGAAAATCCCCAGCCCTGAAATGCCTATAATCGCTACTGCAAGTCCTTGCAGAAGAGTGATCCCTACACCCAGCAATTCAAATAACCTGGACATCTCAAAAGAAGGCGAAGCTGCCTGCATGGAAGTACCGGAATTGATCAGGCGGGGAAGCTGTATCGCTGCCATTGGATTTCTATATTGTATCAGCAGCGTGGTCAATTCCCGCGATTCTGCAGCCTTCGGAAAACCCTTCGTCGCTATCGGCTCATGACCATCGATATCATGGTGCTCTTCATGATTTGCGATGGAATCACTGGCCTCCCCCTCTTCCTCATGCGTGTACCAAATAGATTCCACACTGGTAAGAACCAAGCGGTCAAGCACATTCCCTTTCCGCTCAAGTACCCCAACCACCTTAAAATTATTGGCATCATGCTCATGACTTCCTTCACTGATCCCATGACTCCCCACAAATTCATCCCCAATTTGAAAACCTGTTTTCATGGCGACTTCTGCTCCCAAAACCACCTCGAATGGCTTTTCCCATAGCTTTCCCTGCTTCATGGTGGCATCGTAAAGTGCCGGATAATCATGATTTGTCCCCACTATCCTGTACCCTTTATAATTGTCGCCTAAAGCCATTGGGATAATATTCTTCACCAATCGGTTTCTAGAGAGCTTTTGAGCCTCTTCCATTGGGATATTTCCTGTAGGATAGTCTATGTGGTACACTCCTGCCAGAATCAATTGCAACGGACTCCCTTTGGCTCCCACCACCAAATCCACGCCTGCGGCATCCTGATTCATTTTATTTTCAAACTGATCCTGAATAAGCAGCAATACTGTAATTATAGCCAGTCCAAGAGCGAGCAAAACCACATTCAAGCCAGTTGATAGTGGTCTGAATGTAAGATACTTCCAACTCAATTTAAATAAATTCATGTTGCTTTTACTTCTATAAAGTTGGGAATATGGGCTTTGACGCGCTGATCGTGGGTCACGATGATCAACGCCGCCCCGATTTTGGACGCCTGGGACTTCAAAAGCAGGATCACCTTTTCCGTATTGTCATCATCCAGGCTGGACGTGGGCTCATCTGCTAAAATCAACTTGGGAGAATTGGCCAAGGCCCTTGCGATAGACACCCGCTGCGCTTCACCTTCACTTAACGTCAAAACAGAAGACTTGGCTCTATCACTCAACCCAACCTCCTCTAGCAGCAGATCAATATTTTGCCCTTTTTCCTTTGCCAGAAAGTGTGCTATTTGGAGGTTTTCCCTGACAGTAAGTGCAGCCAGTAGATGCGGCTTCTGAAAAACAATCCCAATCTCCTTTCCCCTGAACAAATCCAATTCTCCGTCCTTCAGGGACACAAGGTTTTTATCTGCTAACAGTATTTGTCCCGTCTCCGGCTTGAGTAAGCCAGCGAGCAGATTCAAAAGTGTAGTTTTACCTGAACCTGACTTTCCCAGTACCAGTAAGGCATCTTCTGCCTCCAATGCGATATCGGGAAAAACCAGCGGTTTTTGACCGGCGTGCCTGTATGTTAGATTTCTTGATTCAAAAAGCATGATTATGTAACCGGAATTTCTACCCGAAAGGTTGTCCCATTTTTGGGACTGCTTTCAAAACTTATTTTACCATGCAGCACGTCGACGCATTTTTTCACAATAGACAATCCTAAACCGGAACCCTCGACTATCCCTACGTTTTTTGCCCTGAAGAACCGGTCAAACAGTTGGCTCTGCTCTGCCTGAGGAATCCCAATACCATGATCCATTATGGTTCCTATCAGCTTGTTGTCTGCGTATTCCAGCTTAAACAAGACTTCTTGCCCATCTTTGGAATATTTCACACTATTTGAAAGGAGATTTTCAAATATCTGGTACAGAAGTTCTTTATCTGAGGTGATGACTTTTGGCAGGTTGACGAGTTCGGCCTTGATTTTTACGTGATTCTCCTTCCCTACATTTAAGGAATCGAGAACTTCTTTGACAAATGCGCCCACAAACATTTTCTTGGGTCTGTACTCGATTTTATTAGCATCAGCCTTTCCGAAAAACAAAACACTGGTCAGTAAGTTATTCAGAGCTCTTACCGAATTTTCGATTCTGAAGGCATGTTTGGTTATTTTGGGTTTAAAAGGATGATCTTTTTCAGCATAGATCTGAAGCAATTGTGCGGAACTGAGAATGGAAGTCAGGGGAGTTTTGAAGCCGTGGGAAACATTCAGCACAATCCGGGATTTCAATTCGTTGATCTCCCTTTCCTTTTCCAGGGCTTTGGTAAGCTCTCTATTGGCATTATAAAGCTCCTGGGTCCGTTGCTTTACTTTCTCCTCCAATTCATTGTTGAGCATTTGTAGCTCCTTCTCCTTGCGGTCCTTGTATATCGCCAGCTCGATCACCATGTTCAGCTCCCTGATATTGAACGGCTTGATTACATAAGCACTGGGATTAGTCCCTACTACTTTGTTAAGTGTCTCTGCATCTGAGCTGGCACTCAGATATACCACCGGGACATCGTAATTCTCATTTATAATTTCAGTAGTTCTGATCCCATCGAGTTCTCCTGCCAGATTGATATCCATCATCACCATATCGGCGTGGTTTTCAGACAGTATCTCCAGTGCCCTTTCTCCTGAATCTGCAATTCCAAGTATTTGGTGCTGATTTTTTTCCAATGCTTTTTGGAGCAAAAGGGCTGATACCGGATCATCTTCTACGATGAGGATTTTGAGGCTAAACATAGTTGTGTATGAATTTGAAAAATACAATTCGGATCGAAAATATAAAAAAAATGGGTCTGGCTACAGAATCCAGTATAAATGCCCGTATAATGTTCCTCTTTTCTTTTGTGGGTGGTGGGTTTATTCTATTTTTGTGCCAAACTATAGAAATCGCATCATGAGTGTACTAGTAAATAAAAATTCCAAGGTAATCGTACAAGGATTCACCGGGTCTGAGGGTTCTTTTCACGCACAGCAAATGATCGAATACGGTACCAACGTAGTCGGCGGTGTAACTCCCGGTAAAGGAGGCTCGACTCATCTGGATAAGCCTGTATTCAATTCTGTAGAAGAAGCAGTTCAAAAAACCGGTGCTGATACATCGATCATCTTCGTGCCGCCTGCTTTCGCAGCTGATGCGATCATGGAAGCTGCTGATGCAGGTATCAAAGTGATCATCGCCATCACTGAGGGAATCCCAGTGGCTGATATGATGAAAGCCAAACCATATATCATCGAACGGGGTGCTACCCTGATCGGCCCTAACTGCCCAGGCGTAATCACTCCGGGAGAGGCAAAAGTTGGCATCATGCCTGGTTTCGTATTTAAATCAGGAAGAATCGGCATCGTATCCAAGTCAGGTACGTTGACTTACGAAGCTGCTGATCAGGTAGCCAAAGCAGGTCTTGGTGTATCTACTGCAATCGGTATCGGAGGTGATCCAATTATCGGAACATCTACCAAGCAAGCGGTACAATTGCTGATGGAAGATCCTAAGACTGACGCGATCGTAATGATCGGTGAGATCGGAGGAAACTACGAAGCTGAAGCAGCTAAGTGGATCAAAGAAAACGGCAACAAAAAGCCTGTAGTAGGCTTCATCGCCGGACAGACTGCTCCTGCGGGACGTAGAATGGGCCATGCAGGTGCCATCATCGGCGGAGCTGACGATACTGCAGCTGCCAAGATGAGAATCATGAGAGAAAACGGAATTCACGTAGTAGATTCTCCGGCTGAGATCGGAGCTACCATGGCGCAGGCTTTGGGCGTGAATGCATAATATTTGTTGGGTGTCGGGTGACCGATGTCCAATGCTTGAAGCCGCTTCGATTAAGTTCGGAGCGGTTTTTTTATAGAAGCAAGATGCAAGACATAAGTAGCAAGACTTGCTCATTGAAAGTGTCAAATAAATCCAACCCTGGATACGACCAATGGTACTTGTTGGGTTAGCTAATATACCCTCTAGAGGAATATTCAAACAAAGCCTCCGTGAGTGTCTCATACGGATAAACGGGAAATAAAGCCCGTCGTCATGACACGAGCGGAAGCAGCAGCTACCATGGAGAAAGCTTTGGGCGTGATTGCATAAATAACTGACAGGTGTCCGATGCTGGATGCCCGATGCCTGCCCTCAATGGAGGGCTTAAAAAAATTAGTGCCTACTTCTTAACATCAGGATATTCTGAAACCAACTTTCCTGATACAAGTCTAGCTATTGCGTGTCTTTCACCGGAAAGTCCATAAAACATATTTCTGGTTCCAAGAATCCATTTCGATTCAAAAATAACATTGGTAGAAACAGGATCAACTACCACTAGTTTCCCCCTTCTATTGCCCAAACCTTTTTTCACAACACTCAGCTGTAGTATAAAATCAACCTCATTTTTGTCTTCAATTACATTCAGAGACGTTCTATCACGGAGGTAATACTCTAACAGATTAAGAGATTCCATCTCATCCGCGTCTGGTTGATCAACCTGCTTTTCGAATACTAACAACACATTTGAATCTTGAGCTAGTTGAGCATGGGCTGTTACGGAAAGAAAAGTAAAAATTAGAAGGGTTAAATACTTCATAGCTTTTATGGTTAAAGTTTAAATTTCATTAATAACTGTCCGGATTATAAACCAAACACCAGTCTATTAGGACACAACTAACTGATTTATAACTATTTAATATAAACATTATACGACAAATAACTGCTATCGGATACTTTGGAGCCGCTTTAATTAAGTTCGGGGCGGTTTTTTTTATTTTTAGATGCTAGATTTAAGACTTTAGTATGAAGATTGGAGAAGTTGAAATCAACATGTAATTTCAATCTGAATTTCTCTGAAAGTCTCTACTACTTCTTGCAATTTGGCCATCTGGAAAAATAAATCTCATTGATAATTCATCATTAGATTTCTTCTCAATCACAAATGGATACGGTTCTACTTTTCCTGTCTTAAAAACATATAGCGTATCTCCCTTCATTAACCAACGACCTTTGAGATGAACTAGCTTTTCTTCTCTTTGATTTACATCCGACCAAAAAACAGAGTCTTCAGTAAATCTATAATATGCGCTATCCAAAACGATTTGGTTAAGCCTATGAATCTTTTCTTGGCCTTCCTTATCCAAATTTTTAAATCCGCTCGACAAAACCAGATTCTCCAAAGCTTGAGATTTAGTCATCTTCCATGAACCGATTAAGAATTCTGGATCTATGGAAATAACACTAAGGAGAATAATAATCGCATAAATAAAATTAACCATAAAAAAAGTCCTTTTAATTAAATATTAAGTTAATCTATGAAAATAAAGTTGAAATGACAATTACCTAATCTCAAATTTTCAATTAAAAATTTCAAATCCTAAACCTTACCTTTGCCGCTTCACTTCCAATACTTATGATTTCAGTAGATAATGTCGCCGTCATTCACAGCGGTTCCACACTCTTTAGCAATATATCTTTTGCCATCAATGAAACCGACAAAATAGCCCTTATGGGTAAAAACGGTGCCGGCAAATCCACCCTTTTAAAGATCATTGCAGGTCAGACCAAACCTAGTTCGGGCTCTGTATCTGCCCCCAAAGACTTTGTGGTGGCTTATCTTCCGCAACACCTACTGACATCGGACGATTGCTCCGTGATGGATGAAACTTCCAAAGCATTTGCCTCCTACCTGAATATGAAGACGGAGATCGAACGGATCAATGAGGAACTTACCGTGCGAACCGATTATGAATCGGATGAGTATTACAAACTGATCGAGCAGGTATCTGAGCTTTCAGAGAAATTCTACGCCATAGAGGAAGTGAACTATGAAGCTGAAGTAGAGAAAGTATTGCTTGGCTTGGGTTTCGAGAGAGCAGATCTCACGCGCTCTACCTCAGAGTTTTCCGGAGGATGGAGAATGCGGATAGAGCTGGCAAAGATCCTCTTGCAAAAGCCTGATCTGATCCTTCTTGATGAGCCTACCAACCACCTGGACATTGAGTCGATTCAGTGGCTGGAGGATTTTCTTCTGAACAAGGCCAAAGCTGTCGTGGTGATTTCCCACGATAGGGCCTTTGTGGATAATATCACGACACGCACCATAGAGATCACTATGGGTAGAATGTATGATTACAAAGCAAAATATAGCCACTACCTAGAGCTCCGAAGAGAACGCCGTGAGCAACAGCAAAAGCAATACGAAGAACAGCAAGCTACTATAGCGGATATCCAAGGCTTTATTGACCGCTTCAAAGGCACCTATTCCAAGACACTCCAAGTGCAATCCCGGGTGAAAATGCTCGAGAAAATGGAGATCATCGAGGTAGATGAAGTGGATACTTCAGCACTGAAACTGCGCTTCCCTCCTTCTCCAAGATCAGGCAATTACCCTGTGATCGTAGAAGATATGAGCAAAAGCTTCGATGAGCATGTGGTATTCAAGAATGCCTCCATGACCATTGAGCGTGGCCAAAAAGTGTCTTTTGTAGGGAAAAACGGAGAGGGTAAATCTACTATGATCAAGGCTATCATGGGAGAGATCGATTTTGAAGGCAAATGCGAGCTGGGACACAATTCCATGATAGGCTATTTTGCGCAGAATCAGGCTTCTCTCTTGGATGAAAGCCTGACTATCTTCGAAACCATCGATCACATAGCCGTAGGTGAAGTGCGCACCAAAGTGAAGGATATTTTGGGTGCATTTATGTTCAAGGGAGACGATATCAATAAGAAAGTAAAAGTGCTTTCCGGCGGAGAAAAAACCCGCTTGGCTATGATCAAGCTTTTGCTGGAACCTGTAAACTTGCTGATTCTCGATGAACCTACGAACCATCTGGATATGAAGACAAAGGATATCATCAAGGATGCGTTGAAAGCCTTCGATGGCACGCTGATCATTGTATCACACGATAGAGACTTCTTGGATGGACTGGTAACCAAAGTGTTTGAATTCGGAAATAAGCGGGTAAAAGAGCACTTCGAAGACATCAATGGCTTTCTCAGAAATAAGAAAATTGAGAATTTGAAGGAAGTGGAGAGGTAGGGTCAGTGGTCAGTGGTCAGT
>CBFGUY010000082.1:0-17638 GCA_965651895.1 uncultured Algoriphagus sp.
GAAGCTATTGCAAGAGCTGTGGCATATGCAATTTCCCAACCTTCAGAGGTGGATGTAAATGAACTGGTAGTAAGGCCAACTGCCCAAAAAGCATATTAATGATCTATACCATACGGATGGTAAGTTTTTTGGTAGGCTTATCCGCTCTACTGATAAATTCATCCGCCATAAAGGCGCAGGATGTGATACTAGAAGAAGGTGGACTTACATCGAAAGAGTTGGTTGCTCTCTATTTTGACAGATGGAAAAATGAGGGAGCCAGCTTTTTCGATCTCCTGGACGAAGATGCTGAATGGATTGTATCTGGAAGATCTCCTGTATCTGGAATATATAATGGGAAAGCAGATTTCATGGAAAATGCGGTAAAGCCCATTTTGGCACAACTCGCCACCCCGTTAAGACCAGAATTGGTAAGCCTTACAGCTGATGAACGATTTGTTTGGTTGCATTTCAACGCATGGGCTACCACAGTAAACGGCCAGTCTTACAAGAATACCTACGTATGGAAGATGCAGATCAAAAATGGAAAAATCATAGCAGGTGTCGCCTTCCTGGATACTTATGAATTAGCTGGGTTGATGAACAATATAAAAGAAACAACGATGGATACTACAATGGAAGAAAGCAGGAACTATATAGGGATGTGGGTGACGGAGAATGGCTATATCCGGCATGAATTACTACCTGGAAATCGCTATGACGAGGCACGGGGCAGCCGAAAAAGTGCATATCAGGGAAAATACAAGGTCACAGGCAATCATATTGATTATGTGGATGACACCGGATTTTCCGCAGATGGTGAATTTGTTGATGAAAGAACGCTGCATCACGGTGGTTATATCTTCTATAAAGTAGAGGAATAAACCAACGTCATTGATGTAGGTTCATTTGCCTAAAAACGAGTAGCGTATTATAAAGAAAGAATAATCGTTTAATGTGATTATCCGCAATGATGCCAGTAACCATATTCTCTTTGCTTTACTGGACGGAAGACCGAATACGGGTGACCGAAGTGGCCTTGACGCCAGTGTTTTCCGAATCCTATGATGATTTTATTGTTTTACTGGCAGAAAAGCGGATATACATATCGTTTAATTATAAAAAGTTCCTTTTAAATCGCTGCGACACCTACCATCAGAAGGTAAATATTTACGGGTAAATCAGTTGAAATCAAATAAGTTAACTTATGGAGAAAACATTTCGATTACACTCATTGTCAGAGTTTCATTCTCTTTGTAATCTTCCGCAACCTGAGCATCCGCTCATCAGTCTGATTGATTACAGTAAGGTAGTGTACCCATTTGTAGAAAATCAGATCAGTTGGATTCAGGATTTCTATTCCATCGGGCTTAAGCGGAATGTCAATGGGAAATTCAATTATGGCCAACAGGTGTACGACTTTAACAAGGGCTTGCTTAGCTTTATTTCCCCCCTTCAGTTTCTGAAAATAGAAATCAATCAAGAAGTACAAGCAGAGCCCAGTGGCTGGCTATTGCTTATACACCCTGATTTCCTATGGAATACGCCTTTGGCTAAAAGAATCCAGTCATTTGACTTCTTCGGTTATGCAGCCAATGAAGCTCTTTTCCTTTCTGAAAAAGAAGAAAAAACGATAGCGCAAATCTTGTTGACTATAGAAACTGAGTATCAATCCACTATTGACAAATTCAGCCAAGAGCTTATCATAAACCAGATTGAGCGACTGCTTATTTATGCGGAGCGGTATTACGAAAGACAATTCATTACCCGCAAAAAGTCTAACTATGAATTATTGGAGAAATTTGAAGCTATCCTGACTTCTTATTTTGATAAGGGGGAAGGGCTTGAAAAAGGGTTGCCCACAGTAACGGCTGTTGCTGATGCATTGAATATTTCCGCCAATTATTTGGGAAGCCTATTGCGTATTCACACCCGGCAAAGTGCCCAACAGCATATCCAAAACAAAATGATTAATTATGCTAAGGAACGCCTAAGCACTACTACGATGACGGTCAGTGAAATAGCGTACGAATTAGGCTTTGAATATCCTCAGTCATTTAGCAAACTTTTCAAGCAAAAAACAAATCAATCACCTTCTGAATTTCGAAAAGCTTTTAATTGATTATGGAGTTTCTTCCTTCTTAGATGGTTCTGTTGATCAAAATACTTTTAGCGTAAATAGGGCTTGCTGAGGCTAGCTTGAAAATCATGATTTTGGCATTTTTTGGTGCATGGATAAAGACCTCTTTTCGTCAAAAAGCTTGCTCTTGCTGAAAAACCGTTTGCATGAAAAATGGGTTAATCATTCAAAATGATGGCTTATGATCTATTACTGGCGTTTTTCAGCATGCCCTAAATAGAACCCCGGCTTGAGAGGGTCAGCTGATTGCCCCTGGTTTTTTGGATAGATTTTATCTTCTTCTCATTCCTGTTAAAGAATAAGTTTAAATCGAGGAATAGGGTTGGTCATTTGGTATTTCAGTTGTAATATTGCTATTATTTATAATTAATCTAAATAAATGATTGTCTCTTTACAACGTATGGCCACCAGATTATCGATTTTTATATTATTTAATTTGGCATTTTACTCAAGTGAAGTTATTGCCCAGA
This sequence comes from uncultured Algoriphagus sp., assembly GCA_965651895.1. Taxonomy (GTDB): domain Bacteria; phylum Bacteroidota; class Bacteroidia; order Cytophagales; family Cyclobacteriaceae; genus Algoriphagus. Next base: position 2,590 of record CBFGUY010000082.1, read on the forward strand.
CAGACCTAAGAACATACCAGGGCAAGGTGCTGATAAGAAATCAAGGGGCACCATTGGAATTTGCGACCGTTAAGTTCCTTTCCACAGCCACAGGTCTTATGGAAACTGGTACCACCTCAACTAGTGAAGGCTATTTTGAGCTGCAGAGCGCTTTAGATTCCGTGGTTGTGGAAATCAGTTTTATAGGTTTTACAACAGTGAAAAAGCCAATCTCATTGGTAAATGGGGGATCAGATCTCGGTATATTTTACCTGGAGGAGGAAAGCCAGGGGTTGGATGAGGTGGTCATCCGGGCAGAAAAGTCACAAACCCAATATGAGCTTGATAAACGTATTTTCAATGTGGGTAATGACCTGGTAAGCACTGGGGCAAGTGCCTTGGATGTATTGAACAATGTGCCCTCCGTGTATGTCAACATCAAAGGTGAAATCAGCCTGAGAGGAAGTTCAGGTGTCCGTGTGCTGATCAACGGGAAGCCTTCGGTGCTTGCTCAGGGGAATACACTGGGGACGTTGACAGCGGACATGATAGAGCGGATAGAGGTAATTACCAACCCCTCTGCAAAATATGAAGCTGAGGGAACTTCAGGTATCATCAATATCATCATCAAAAAAGATCAAAGACAGGGTGTCAACGGATCGGTAACCGTTAACACAGGAGTGCCAAATAACCACAGCCTTGGTTTTAGTCTGAACCGCAGGACAGAAAGGCTGAATCTCTTTACACAGGTAGGGATTGGCCACAGGACTTTCCCGGAAGAATATGAGACTGAAAATAAAGATCTGGATGAAATGACATCCGTACGCAGCTCTGGCAAGAGTGAAATGCACGAGCGGTACTACACCATCAATCTGGGAGGTGATTACAGGGTTTCGGAGAGCGGGACACTCTCGGTTTCCGGGCGTTATGCCTTTGAAGCAGAAGAGGCGGATTCCAAAACCCGTTTTAAGGCACTAAACCGTGAAGGTCAACCCCAGTCTGAATGGGAGAGAACTGAACTGACTGAAGCTCCCAATCCCAAATGGCAGTATGAAGCGGTTTATAAGAATCTGTTCAAAAACAAAACCGCCACCGATTCAGACTCCAAAGAGCACAGCCTTATCGTCAGTGCCACCAGTGATTACTTTGCAAAGGACCAGGTTTCAAACTATTTCAATGATTACCTTTCCGGTGAAACGGGAACCATACAGCAGGAAACACTTTCTGACAATACGCAGCAGGAATACACATTCAAGGCTGATTATACCAATCCCCTGTCTTCCAGCACAACACTGGAGTCAGGTGCTCAGTACGTCCTGACTTCGGTATCCAATGATTATGCTGTAAATGATCTTATAGAGGGGGAATGGATAACAGACCCAGACCTCAGTAATTTATTTGACTATAGGCAAAACGTGCTGGGAGTATATGCCACAGCGTCGTATGAACTGGATAAAGTGGGTGTCAAGGGAGGATTAAGAGTGGAAAATACAACTGTGGATACTGAACTGGCCACTACAGGGCAGAAAAATTCCCAGGCCTATACCGATTTATTTCCAAGCGTTCACGGTTCATATAAGTTTCATCCGGATCTATCTCTCCAGCTGGGGTATTCCCGACGGATATTGCGTCCATCGGTATGGAGTCTCAATCCTTTTTTCAGCATCCAGAACAACTTCAACATCTATTCCGGTAACCCGGATTTACAGCCGGAATACACTGATGCACTGGAGCTGACAAGTATTTATGATTTTGGGGCATTTTCTGTAAACGGATCATTCTATTATAGATATACAACCAATGCGGTGGAAAATATCACCATGTTCAAAGAGAATGTGGCAACCACCATGCCCGCAAATATCGGAACCAGCAAATCCGGTGGGCTGGAGTTCAATGCCAAATACATGCCCAATGACTGGCTTTCGGTCAACGGGGATTTCAATTTTGGCTGGTTCCGGAAGTTTGGGACGTTCGAGGAATCGGTGTTTGATTTCAATGCCGACCAATGGACTTCAAGGATTACTTCAAAGTTTAACCTACCCGCTGGCTTCAGCCTTGAGCTCATCGGTCATTTCAATTCCAGACAGCAGACCCTACAGGGGACAGTGTCACAAAATGTGTTTGCAGATATGGGGATACGGAAGAAACTGATGAAGGGCAGGACTATTGTAAATTTAAGCGTTCGGGATGTCTTTGCTTCCAGGATTTATGAGATGAATACCTCGCAGCCTGGATTCACCAATTATGCTTGGGAGAAAGATGGAAGGTTTGTTACGCTGGGGGTAAGCTTTGGGTTTGGTAAAGGAGAGGCAATGGAGTTTTCCGGACAGAAAGCATTTTAAATCTAGTTATTTGAAAATATGAAATCGAGCCTTCCTGCCGCCTGTTTACCGGGGACAGACAGGCATGATCCAGTACCCACGGGGTCACACAGAAAGATGATTATCAGCTATGCGAGATTCTACCGATCCACTGCGGCGGATAGGACAGGTTATGACTATTAAAAGAGTAATTATAAACAGATGAAAAACAAGTATATACGGGATATGAAGAAAATCGCCTCACAACTGGGAAACCCCACAGGTGTAAGAGGGATTGAGCTTGGTAGAGAGATGCATGAAAAGAATTTTTACATGACCAAACGCTCCATTGCGTTACTGGATCTCCAGGATGGGGACAGTATGTTGGAAATAGGCCCTGGAAGTGCCTCCCATTTGGGGTACCTACTGGAGCAGGCAGGAGATCTATATTACACGGGGTTGGAAATATCCGAGACAATGAAGAAGATGGCTGAGCAAGTCAACCATCAGGTACCGGAAGCCACTGCCAAATTCGAAATCTATGACGGGTTGGTTATTCCCATGGATTCGGGAGTGGTCGATAAATTGTTCACGGTGAATACCATCTACTTTTGGTCTGATCCGGTAAGATTTTCGGGGGAAATTTTCAGGGTATTGAAGCCAGGTGGGAGATTTGTGATTGCATTTGCAGGAAAGGATTTCATGAAAAAACTGCCGTTTACAGACTTTGGATTTGAGCTTTACGAGTCATCCGATGTAGTTAGGTTAATGGAGACCGCCGGATTTTCGGTTGAAAAAATTACGGATATAGAAGAGCATGTGACTTCAGCCTCAGGAGAACCGGTAACTAGGCCTTTCACTGTTATTTCCTTCTTAAAAACTTGACAAAATAGAATCCAAAAGTAGTCGCTACATAGGTTGGGTAGGGCGGAAGTCACTCGCTACCATGGTGGCAAAAGCAGACGGATTCAGTCCTGCAAGCTGAGAATTTAACTTTATCGGTTTGCTGTCGATACGAAGGAACGGATAATGTTTTTCCCCTGACGAAAAGCAATTGATGCCATACGGAAAGTAACCAGTGGCTTGAGGACAGGAAAGGGCGGGTTATTTTGGCATGATGAAGCGAATCTTTCCTGCCGAAATCATCGAATTTTCCCTTGAAAGCCATTTTCATCGGCACAGCTCGAGAACCAAGATCATCTACCAGTTGGTAGTTTCATCTTTGGTTATAGGCTTCGCCTCCCTTTTTTTTATCCGGGTGACCGTGTTCGTGAATGGAATGGGGATACTTAGACCCATCAGTGAGCGAAATATGGTCAAATCACCTGTTAATGGAAGAATTGATGAAGTATTTGTCCTGGAAAACCAGTATGTGAAGGCAGGGACGGTGTTGTTTACGCTCCAGGCAGACCTGCTGGAAAGACAGGACGGATATGTAGCGGAAAGGCAGCATGAGTTGGGAAAGCGGATAGCGGACCTCACCCGGTTGACCGGGATACAGATAGGAGAGGAGTTTCCTGTACTGTCTCTGGCCACTTCACTTTATTCGCGGCAGTACAACCTGTTCAGACAGCAATTGGAAGAGGCTAAATTGACCATGACCCAAGCGAAGGTCCAGTACGATCGGCAGAAGAAGCTGCACCAGAATAAAGTGATCCCAGATATGGAGTTTGAAAAGGATGTGTTCGCATTGGAGAAAGCGGAGTCGCAGTTGCGACTTTTGTATGACAAGCAAGTGAGCCAGTGGCAAACGGAGCTGAACCAACTGCATTTGGAATCGGCCGAGCTGGCAGCCCAAAAACAACAGTTGGACAAAGAGCGGGAGCTATATACCGTGGAGGCTGCGATAGACGGTACCATCCAGCAGTTCAATGGTGCGCAGCCGGGCAGTTTCATGACTTTGGGAGAAACCTTGGCGGAAATTTCGCCGGATTCAGGCCTGATCGCTGAGGTACAGGTGCTGCCCAGGGATATTGGCTTACTGCGTACCGGGATGCCGGTAAGGTTTCAGATAGATGCGTTCAACTACAACCAGTGGGGAATGGTAGATGGTCGTGTCCTGGATATTTCTGATGATGTGGTGATGGGGCAAAACAACACCTTTTTCTTCCTGGTGAAATGCGAGCTTGACCGGCACACATTGACCTTGCCCAATGGCTACGAAGGCAAACTCAGGAAGGGGATGGGCTTTCAGGCACGTTTCCAGGTGACGGAGCGGACGCTGTCCCAGCTTTTATACGATAAGGCCGATGACTGGCTCAATCCAAATATATAGCCTTGCCTGATGTCTAAAATAAAAGTAAAGCAGCATGATATGACCGATTGCGGGGCAGCTTGCCTGGTTTCGGTGGCCAACCATTATAGGCTGAACCTGCCCATAGCCCGTATCCGCCAATATGCATCGACAGACAAAAAAGGAACGAATGTGTTGGGGCTGATTGAGGCGGCGGAGAAGCTGGGGTTTGTTGCCAAGGGCGTGAAGTGTCCCTGGGACACCCTACCTCAAGTTCCACTACCGGCCATTGCTCATCTCGTTGTGGGAGAAGGACAACATCACTTCGTGGTGGTATATCGGGTCACCAAGACGGCCGTTCATGTGATGGATCCGGCGGATGGGCGACTCCATAAACTGTCCCATACAGACTTTGAAACCAAATGGACGGGGGTACTGCTGTTATTGGCACCGGGAAAAGAGTTTAAGCAGGGAAGTGAAAAAGTGTCCGTCGTCAGCCGATTGGGTTTCCTGTTACGGCCGCATCGTAGTGTATTGGTACAGGTATTGGTGGGAGCGGCCTGCTATACGATTCTGGGGCTGGCCACCTCCATTTTCCTACAGAAAATAGTGGATCAGGTCATCCCCAATGCTAACCGCAACCTGTTGAACCTGATGGGGGTGGTGATGGTGGTACTGCTACTGCTACAGACCTTTATCAACCACACCAAATCACTGCTCACCATCAAGACAGGGCAGTATATTGACGCCCAGCTTATTTTGGGCTATTACAAGCACCTGCTCCGGTTGCCTCAACGCTTTTTTGACACAATGCGCACTGGCGAAATCATTTCCCGGATCAATGACGCGGTGAAAATCCGGGCCTTTATCAATGATGTACTGATCACCTTTGCGGTAAACTGCTTCATTGTTGTTTTTTCTTTTGCCCTGATGTTCAGTTATTATTGGAAACTGGCCCTGGTCATGCTATTGGTGGTACCCTTGTATGCGTTGATATACGTGATCTCCAATAGAATCAACAGGAAGACCCAGCGCAAGGTCATGGAACATGCCGCCGACCTGGAATCCCAACTGGTGGAGTCGGTAAATGCCGTGGGAACAGTGAAACGGTTTGGGTTGGAAGATTATGCAAACCTGAAAACCGAAAATAGGTTTATCCGTTTCCTGGGCACCATGTACCGTTCTTCGGTAAACGCACTTTGGATCGGCAATTCAGGCCAATTTACTTCGGGATTACTCACGATAGTGTTGTTGTGGGTAGGAGCTGGTTTTGTGTTGGATACGCGTATCACGCCGGGTGAACTGTTGTCGTTTTATGCGATCATTGGCTATTTTACCGCACCGGTCAGTAGTTTGATCGGGATGAACCGCACCATCCAGGACGCACTGATCGCCGCCGACCGCTTGTTTGAGATCATGGATCTGGAGCAGGAAGAAGGTGGGAAAAGAGCTAAGCTGCTGCCGGAAATGGTGGGAGACATCCGTTTCAAAGGGGTGCATTTCCGTTACGGGTCCGGAAGCAAGGTTTTTGAAGACCTGAATCTGGTCATTCCAAAAGGAAGGATCACGGCCATGGTAGGGGAAAGCGGTTCGGGGAAGACCACGCTTCTGTCTATTTTGCAGGGGATCTACCCGATAAGGGAGGGAAGCATCACGATCGGGGATTTTGATATCCGTTATCTCGGTCACGAAAGCCTGCGCCGTGTGGTGAGTGTGGTGCCCCAACAGATAGATTTATTTGCAGGAAATGTGATCGAAAATATCGCCGTAGGGGATTTTGATCCTGATATGAACCGGTTGATGCAGGTGTGTGCCAGTCTGGGAATGATGGAGTTTATCGAAAAACTTCCTGCTGGTTTCCATACTTATATCGGTGAAAATGGTGCCACCTTGTCCGGTGGCCAGCGTCAACGCTTGGCTATCGCAAGGGCCTTGTATCGCAACCCGGAAATACTGATCCTGGATGAGGCCACTTCATCTCTCGATCCAGTTTCCGAACAATACATCCAGCAGACTTTGATAGGTATGCGTGAGCAAGGGAAGACAATCATACTTATAGCCCATAGGCTCGGCACCGTGGCACAGGCTGACCAAATCGTGGTGATGCGATCAGGGGCTGTAGTGGAGGAAGGCAGCCATCTTGCGTTGATGGAAAGAAAAGGGATTTATTACCAGTTGTGGCGTCAGCAGGTCCCCGTATTTCTGAGTGAAGTGTGAACAATCCGGAAAAGTGATCAGGATTTTCCTGCTGTGGTGCCTTTGGTTTGTTTATAGATTGTTGTCGGATATTTTCCTGCAAAGCCAAGGGTAGACTTACAGGAAAGTATTCCGAAGCTGTGATGCCGAATGTCATCCGGAACATGATGATACAACGTGTTGAAACAGATATAAACCCAATAGGGTCACTTTTTGGATTAGCTGCCACGTTTCTGAACTGTGTCTTGAAGTGAGATCTATGCTTTACTAACTTAGATTCGTTGTGCAACAAGAACAAGTTTTAGTTATTATTCACGTATTAAAATCAGAAAATCATGAATTTAGAACAGTTGAATGTAGTGGAGCTTAGCTCCGAGGAGATGGTTGAAACAACCGGAGGATATTGTGGCCCTTATCCGTCGCAAGACCCAGATGCTTATGACTGCTATTGTTATAACATATATGTTTACAAAGATATAACTCCTTGTTAAATAAGGGTCTAACGTCTTTGTGCTATTTATTTAGGTGTAGGGAGCACCCTCATTTTTTAAACGCATACAAACCCAGAGAGGTTGGTTATTGGATTAGCTGCCACATTCTGAATTGTATTTTGAAGTGAGGTCTGCGCTTTGCTACCTTAGATTCGTTGTGCAACAAGAACAAGTTTTAGTTATTATTCACGTATCAAAATCAGAAAATCATGAATTTAGAACAATTGAATGTAGTGGCCCTCAGCTCGGAGGAATTGGTTGAAACAACCGGCGGCCATGTAAAGCCAGCATCGTTAAGTCAAGTGTGGTTTAGTAGTGTTCTCCCCATGGAATTTAGCTATATCCACCCTATAACGGATTGTGATGTTCGTTAGGAAGTTTGGTTGTTAAATACTATCCTAACGTTTTAGCACAATGATTCAGGTGCCGGTATTGCCGGTACCTTTTTTTGCGTAAATAAGAATTTACAGATGATGCGGTGATACCAAGTACGATCGTGAACATGATAATTCTATGTGTTGAATCGTATATAAACCCAATGGGGTCGGTTATTGGATTAGCTGCCACGTTTCTGAATTGTGCCTTGAAGTGAGCGCTGTCCCTTACTACCTTGGATTCGTTGTTCAACAAACACAAGTTTTATTTATTTTATTCACATACTTAAACCAGAAAATCATGAATTTAGAACAATTGAATGTGGTGGAGCTTGGCTCCGAAGAATTGGTTGAAATTTCAGGGGGAAAGGCAGAGCCGGTACGGAACTTTGCTTTCCTTAACATAGCATGGACTGACGAGATGGTTTGTTGGGAGCTTGGTTGTTAACAAGTTTTATTTAGTTTATTCACGTATTAAATCAAAAATCATGAATTTAGAACAGTTGAATGTAGTGGCCCTTAGCTCTGAGGAAATGGTTGAAACAACCGGCGGCCGTTATATCATGCCCATCACTGACAAAGATGTTTGGGACGAAGTCTTTGTGGTGAGAAATCCTCTTTTTTACTAACCTCCCAGCAAAATGATTCAGGTGCGGGTATTGCCCGCACCTTTTTTTAATGCCTTTCCTTACTTTGTCAGGACATTCCCGCACTGTGAGTTCCTATATGTCCAATTTTTATACATCCGTTGTTTAACCCAGATTATGCATTAGGTTTTGTTATGAAGCAATTAATGGCTGTAATAACTTGTGCGCCGTGTCGTAGAATTGCTAATACATATTTCGGGTTTAAAAACTTGGTTTTTCGGGCTTCGGGCTAAGAGCCTCTGTAGCCTGAGAACTTGATATTAATACTAAAACAACTATTAAATACGCTTAAATAGTATCCATTGGCTATGAAAATGATGTAGCATATGCGAAAATCGAAATTCTTATGCCCGACCTAAATAAGGAAATCGAATTGAATACCGGAATGATACACTGATTATTATTCAAACCCTTAAAAGAGTAAGCTTCAGCCAACAATAAAATGGGCAAGTGAAAATTACTTAACTGAACAAAAACTGAGGGTAACCCAAACGCACTTACACGTCAATCCATCAGGTGGCATTCAAACCAACAAGCGATACAAAACAAAAAACTAAATGGAGTGAATCTATAATATAATTGCTATTTCACTTTTTTCAGCACTTCTGGCTTACCCACAATTTGCATATTGTCAGACTGACGAACAGTTTGCCGCGTTTATCCCTGAAGCCATCATATTAGATGAGAGCTCGGAGCCACTCCGTTTTCATAAATATTTTCAGTGAAGATCCTTATTTCGTCGCCTATAAAGATGGTGTATAGCATGAAGAATCCTTCGGGGATACTGCAGGCAATATGTTTAAAACCGGTTATTTCACCCTATAAGACGTCACCTCCACTTCGGACAGTCTGAAATACCCCAGAGCATACTCGCTCCCGTCAGTCTGATTGACAATATTTCCCCTGATATTGGCAGGTGGTGTGCTGAAAGCACTGCCGCTCGTCACTTCTTCCAAGAGAGTCATATAATGGAAAAAGCGACGGGATATTCCGCCGATGCTAAAAGTTACCTCATTGCCAGGCTCTAGGTCTTCATTCATAAAATCAACTTGTATTTGGTTGCCTTGGGACAACTCATTGTCTATGAGCGAGCGGGAAGGGGTTGTCAGGAAAGAAGTATTGACTTCGGAAAGGTAAAAGTTGCCTTCATCTCCATTATCGGGAAAATAGGCCTTGATTCGGATCAACTCGTTTCCAAAGAAACTGATCGCGTCTTGCTCAACAGCGGAAATTTCGGGCATTTCTATAAGCTTTTCTGTAGCCGAGTAAGTTTGTCCGTTGTTGACGATGGTTAAGCGGTAGTTTTCTCCGATAACCGGCACGAAATTGCCGCAATCATACCGACCCGCTTCCGAGGTTTCCACAAAATGAAATTCTTCCCCGGTGCTGTTGGCTATCAATACCTCCGCTCCTGTTACCGGAGGGACTTCGGCGGCGTAATAATCGGTGGTGGTGCTCAGCCAGATAGTCTGTTGGCTGCCGTCCGTCCCTTTTACCCACGATATATTGGCATCGATGACCAGACGTGGTTCCGCTGTGTCCAAGTTTACATCGATGACGTCTTCACAGGAAGTGGATACTGCCAAAATCATCAAGTAGCATATACGCTTATATATGTTCATGTTCATCAGAATTTAAAATTATACGAAATGCCGGGGACTATGCCGAATATGGAAAGCCGGACGGCTTCATTGACCCCGGTGTCTTCGTTCATCCGAAAATTGATGGACGCGGCGTTGTTTCGTCCGTACACATTGTACAAACTGAACACCCATTCGCCCTGCAATTTTTTTTCTTTTTTGGATTTGGGCACGTAAGTGGCCGAGAGGTCAAGATGGTGGTAAGCCGGGAGCCTGCTGTCGTTCCGGGATCCGTAGTTGGGGATCCTGATGCCGCCAAACTCGTACTGCCCATTGGGGAAAGTAACCGGCCTTCCGGTCTGGAAGGCGAAGTTGGCACCCAGTGTCCAGCGGGCATCCAGCTGATAGCCCCCTGTCACAGACAGATCGTGCAATTTGTCGTAGGGGGATCGGTACCATTCACCATTGGCAATCCCTGTTTCCTCAGGTGTACGCCCAGGGGTACGTTGTTCCGCCCTTGAAAGCGTATAGGCAACCCAGCCTGTGAGCCGTCCGGTATTTTTCTTCAGTAGCACTTCCAGCCCGTGAGCGCGAGCTTCCCCATTGAGTATTACTTGCTCAATGTCATTGTTGGCGATAAGGTTGGTCCCATCGATATAGTCAATTCGGTTTTGGACGGTTTTATAGAAAACTTCGGTCTCCAGTGAAAAATCTCCGCCTCTGAAGTTTACGAAGTACCCTAAGGCTATCTGGTCTAGCAGCTGGGGGTCTATGAACGGCCCACTGGGTGTCCATAAGTTGATCGGTATGGGTGACTGGGTATTGGCCAGTAGGTGGATGTACTGGGCCATTCGGTTATAACTTGCCTTGACTGACATGTCATCATTGAAAGCATAAGAAATTCCCAAGCGGGGTTCTATATTACCGAAGCTCGATATAATCTTGCCACTTCCGTAATAAACAGATCCTATAGGTGTAGCCCCTTCGTATATCTGGAAATCAGAATTGAACACTACGGCCATATCATCTTCGTACTGCTTAATTTCCTCGCTCCCCATCCGGTAAAACAGGCTATAGCGCACTCCATAGCGTACCGAAAACCTTTCGGAAAATTCGTGCTCGGCATCGATGTAAAAGGCGGGTTCCAAGGCATATTTTCTATCCAGCTGGGTAGAGTTAAAGCTCGAGTTTTCACCTTTGGCGGTCAGGGTGCCGGGATTAAAGTCGTAAAAAACAGTTTGGGCTCCATAATTCAGTTTGAAATCATTGGAAAAATAATGGTTGAAATCGTATTTCAGCCCATAGTTCGTTACTGAGTTTTCCCAGTCAAAATCCACAATGTTCAGGTCAAGCTGGAATAAATACATGCTGTACATTGCGGACAGGTTCGAAATCAACTTGTCAGAAAAATTATGCCGCCAGCGCAGGTTGGCCGCCGTGTTTCCGTACCTGCTTGCAAATTCGCCTCCAATGTTAAAAACATCCCTTCCGTGGTATCCGGAAAAGTAAAGGTTGTTGTTGGAGCCAAGCCTATAGCTCAACTTGGCGTTGAGGTCGTAAAAATAGCCTGTGTTATCCCTTAGGTCCTCTGTCAGTTTTAAAAACAAGTGGGCATACGAACTTCTTCCGGCTAACATAAAGGAGCCCTGATCCTTTTTTAGCGGGCCTTCAGCCATCAACCTACTGGAAATAAGTCCAATACCCCCGTTTACATGAAAGTCCCGGTCATCGCCGGTTTTCTGGTGTACATCCAATACCGAAGAGACCCTGCCACCATACCCAGCGGGAATGCCTCCTTTGTACAATTCCAAGCCACTTAAGGCATCGGAATTGAATATGGAGAAGAAACCGAATAGGTGCGAATCGCCCAATATCGGAACGCCGTCTAAAAGGATGAGGTTTTGGTCGGTGGCACCGCCGCGGACATTAAAGCCGGAAGATGCTTCGCCGGCGTTGGTTACACCGGGTAGTTGCAGGAGAGACTTCAGCGGGTCGGGCTCACCCAGCGCGGCTGGTATCCGTTTTATTTCAGCCACCGAAAGCCGGTTCATGCTCATCTGCGGGTTTTTTATTTCGACACTGTGCTTCATGGAAGTCACGACCACCTCGTCCAGCACCTCACCATCGACATCCAAGGCATAGGTCTCATGGACATCCCGGGTAAGATTTAGTGTTATTTCCCTGTCGGCAAATCCGATATGGCTGATTCGTACCGTATGGGTACCACTTGAGAGCATCATTGAAAAAGCCCCGTTTTCATCGGTTACAGCTCCGGTTTGCCTTTCCCTTATATAGATGGTGGCGCCTATCAGGGGCTGGTCATCCTCATCGTGCACTACACCGCTGTAGGTGTAAGGGGAAGTGTGCGGAGTCTTGGGTTTTCGGGAGGAATCCGTTTTGGGTAGTACGGCAATGTTTTTTCCCTTCGGAACGAAATAATAGGGGAGCTTATCATTCAGGGTTGCAAGCACTTCATCAATGGCTGCATTTTTTATACTCAGGTCTGTGCCAACCGAATTTGAGAGGGGCAGTCCGTCATCATAAGCAAATTTGTAATCGCTTTGGCTTTCTACTTGTCGGAATACATCCCGGAGCGTGGGGTTCTTTAAATCCACGGAGATTTCTTGTGAAAAGGCCTTCGACATCGTCAATATAATAAGGGCCGCAAAAAAGGAGGGTTTCATCTAATCGCTGGTTGTTTTCTGTTGATACATTTATTCTGACAAGGTAATCTGCTTCAGTCCCTCATCTGTTTGGATGTTCAATCCATATATAGCGGCAATAGTCCCTATGATATCACTTAAATGGTCACTTTTGCTCACCCGCAGGGTAACGGTTTTCCCCAACAGAATTTGATCGGCCTCAACGGTGTATCCGTAGGTATCCAGAATATATTCCATGACCTTACCCAGCGTGGTGTTATCAAAATCGATATAAGTCGCAAAGACGTCAACTACCACCTCACCACCGATGTAGTCAAATTGTTCTCCGGGAGCCAATACCCAGCTGTCTTTAAGACCTTCCACCTCCATTTTCACACTGCCTTCAAAGAGCTGTACCATTACGCCCTTTTCCTGCAGTGCTTCGATATGGAACGAGGTACCCAATACGGTGGTCGTGGTATTCAGGCTCGCTACAGTGAACGGGAAGGTCTCGTTCCTGGCAACGTCAAAAAAAGCTTCCCCAACCAGTTTGACAGATCGGTTTTCCTCAAAATTTTCGGCATAGTACAGGGTGCTTTGGGGCTGTAACCTTACCGCCGTGCTATCCGGAAGGTACAGGGTCTTTACCCTATCATCAGAATTTTGTGCGAGTATATAGCTGCTTTCACTGGAAGGTTTGTTGCCAATATTAGTAAACACAAACATCAGCAGTATAAGTACCGCTGCCGCAGCGGACGAAACCACATACCAGCGTCTGTAAAGCGGCGGGGCTTTTCTCTTAAATGCCTTTTCCGAAAAATACCTCCATGAGGTTTCCATTTCCACTGCAGGCTTACGGGGATATTCTTGTTCCCAAAGGACCTTCAAATATTCTGTTATTCTTTTTCTATCCATTGTGCCCAAGGTTAATAAGCCAGTTCTTCACACAAAAAGCCTTTTGAGGTTAATAGGGAGATAACCCGTTGCGACAAATCCTCACCGTCTCCATTGGTTTCTACCCTTAAAATCTTATCGCAGTCTTCCAAATCAAAATTGACGGTGCAGTCGGCCAACTTCATGTGCATCAATTTCAAAAGCTCCTTGGCCTGCCCATTGTCCTTTACATCGGTTTTAAAAATTTCTACGGTCATAAATTCGCTGATATGGTTATATAGCATTCATGACAATCGGGAAAAGAAAAGTTCCTAATGGGAACAGAGTTTTTTTTGAAAAAAAATCATAACCAGCTGATCATCAATGATATAGAAATTTCAAGGATCGTTGTGCTTCTCAGGTTTTCTTTGATGAATTTATTGGCAAGATAAATATGGTTGGCAATGGTCTTTTGGGAGAGACTGGTCATTTCTTCAATCTCTTCGTAGGAATATCCATCTATTTTGTGCAGTGTGAAAATTTCCTTTTGTTTTTTTGGAAGCTTGTCTAAAAGTGAATTCAGAAGTTGCTGTTTTTCCGCTAATTGGTCTATGTACGAGCTCTCATACTCGTCGGAGAGCGCATAAAGAAAATCAGATGGGTCAAATGAACTATGTTTCTTTTCTCTTTTGACATGGTTGAGGATAACATTTCTGCATATCACAAACAATTGTTTGTCCAACAGCACTTCTTCTTTTAACAGCCCCCTTTTTTCATAAAGTTTTAAAAAGGTTTCGTGTACAAAATCCTCAGGAGACAACAACCTGAAATTGAATTTCCGCCCTATACCCATCAACTTGGCATAATACTGCATATACACTGTCTTGAAAGTGGCTTGGTTTCCCGCCTTTAATTGTCTGACAGTTATTTTGTTGTTTTGCATACGATGTTTTTCAGCATCAAGTCAGTATTAGATGCATGAGGTTAACCCATTTGTCGAATGGGGAGCGTACTGCTGGATGGGGTAGTGTCAGAGTGTGATAATCTCATCCGTATTGCTACATTTCCTTTTTTATGCCCTATATCTACATAGCTATGTGCTTCAACAATTTCTTCCATAGAATACGTCCTGTCAATAACCGGTTTAAGTTTGTTCTTCTCAACCAAGTTTCTTAGGAACTGTAAATCCTCTTCCTTTATTTTTGGGAGGCGGTTGTTATTGAGAAAAAAACCATTCTTTTTCAATATTTTTCTACACTTCGAGGCTTTTGACTTCATAATAGCATCATACACTATATCATACTTATGCTGACTCCGGGTAAAGTCTTCTTTTGTGTAATCAATTACATGGTCAGCCCCAATGGATTTTACCAAATCAAAATTTCCAGCACTGCAAACAGCGGTTACTTCTGCTCCATAGTATTTCGCCAGTTGGATAGCGTAGGTACCAAGACTGCCTGATGCTCCGTTTATCAATATACTCTGACCGCTGGATATAGTTGTTTTTTGCAGGTTTTTTAAGGCAGTAAGTCCTCCCGCCGGTATCACGGCTGCTTCCTCATAGGTCAGATTTTTGGGTTTTAGGACCAGCAGCCCCTTTCGTTCCAGCTTTCCATCTTTAACTTTTTCGGGCAAGCATAGGTACTCTGCATAGCCTCCCAGCCCAAAACCGGTCATGGCAAACACTTCATCACCTACTTTGAATGAATTTACATTTTTGCCAATGTCTTCTAT
>CBFGUY010000083.1:0-17549 GCA_965651895.1 uncultured Algoriphagus sp.
ATATTCTCTGCACTGATTCCTCCTGATCTCAATCCATATTCCCGCGTGGTCACTTTCGGAAGATTCCCTTTTCCCAATTTTTGGAAGGCGTGTTGCTGTACGTATAGTCTCCCTTTCTTATCTATCAGGCTTACAAACTCACTGAATCCATCCAATATGTGCTGCTCATCTCCATAGATGTCCAAGTGATCAGGGTCTGCACTAGTAAGTACCACTTCATTGGGATGAAGTCTCAGAAACGAACGGTCAAATTCATCTGCCTCCACTACCACCATAGCCGGTTCCTTGGTCTTTTTATCTCCTAGAATCAAGTTGCTCTGATAGTTTTGGGTAATGCCACCTAGGAATGCCACCACGGGCTTCCCAGCAGACTTCAGCATATGGGCAATCATGGAAGACGTGGTAGTCTTACCATGAGTACCTGCCACTGCGATGGTATAGTAAGCACTGGTCACCATCCCTAACACTTCAGATCTTTTCTTGAGCAGGAAACCTTTTTCCCGAAAGAAATTTAACTGTTCACTTTCCTTAGGCATGGCCGGAGTCCAGATGACTAAGGCCTTTTCTGGATTATTCACCACCTCCTGTGGTATCCTATCTACACTATCCTCAAAGGAAATCCGCATGCCCTCAGCTGACAATTCACCTGTCAGTGATGAAGGAGTACGGTCATAGCCAGACACAGCATATCCCTCATGCCGAAACCACCGGGCCAAGGCACTCATGCCTATCCCGCCGATACCGAGAAAATGGACGCTATTTATACCTTCGAAACTCATTTAATCAATTGCTCTATTTCTGTTACTATGGCGTTTGCCGCATCAGGCTTTGCCAAGCTCTTTATATTTTGTCCTAATTGCACAGAGAGATCACTGTCCCTTAGTAGTCCTTCCACCTTCTCCTGAAGCGACCCCACTGCCTCTGAGTCTCTCAGGAGAAGTGCTGCTTCATGGCTTACATAGGCCATAGCATTTTTTGTCTGATGATCTTCGGCTACGTTTGGCGATGGAATGAAAATCACTGGCTTGCCAACAAGCGAAAGCTCTGATACCGACAAAGCTCCAGCTCTGGATACTATCACATCAGCTGCTGCATAAGCCAAATCCATTTCCCTGATAAATTCATTCAGCCTAATCGAGGTAAGACCTGAATCTGCCAGCTGAGATTTCATCTCTTCGTAATAATACTTACCACACTGCCATAAGACTTGATAGCCTTGTTCATCCAACTTCTGCATATCGTGCAACACGGCCTGATTAAGTGTCCGTGCCCCTAGGGAGCCTCCCAAAACAAGGATTGTTTTCTTAGCGGGATCAAGCCCAAAATGTGACATCGCCTTTTCTCTTTTTCCTGTGAGATTCAGAATATCCTTACGAACAGGGTTTCCGGTATAAGCGATTTTTTCTCCAGGGAAAAACTGATCCATTCCAGGATAGGCAACGCAGATTCTTTTGGCTTTTTTGGCCAAAATTTTATTCGTGAGACCAGCATAGGAGTTCTGCTCCTGTACCAAAGTTGGTATCCCCGCTCTTTGCGCAGCATACAGTACCGGGCCACTGGCATAGCCTCCTACTCCCACCACTGCATCTGGCCTGAATTGCCTGATGATCTGAGAAGCCTGGGTAAGACTTTTCAGCAGCTTGAAAGGAAATTTGAGGTTTTCTAATGTCAGACTTCTCTGCAGACCCGCCACAGGGAGGCCTTTAATCATGTATCCAGCTTCAGGTACTTTCTGCATTTCCATTTTACCCAAAGCACCCACAAACAAGATCTCACTGGAAGGATGTTTTTCCTTCCAGGCATTTGCTATAGCGATAGCCGGATAGATATGCCCTCCGGTACCTCCACCACTGATCAAAATGCGATATGTGCGTTGTCTAGTAATAGTTATGCTGTTTTTAGTCTTGTTCTATTTGTAAATGCAGGACTGCTCTGTTGTGACTCATCCTGATGATCTCCCCTACTTACCGAAAGGATAATTCCAAGGGAAATCCCCGTAAACACCAATGAGGTACCTCCCATGCTCAATAGTGGAAGAGGCAAGCCTGTGATAGGCCCTAAGCCCACCGCTACCGCCATGTTCACCAAAGCCTGGATTACAAGAGCGAAACTCAAACCTGCTGATAATAATCCACCAAAAGCTTTATTGGAGTTAGCGACGATACGCATTCCTCTATACAGCAGTGCCAGATAGAGAAAGAGTACTGAGAAACCACCTATGAGCCCATATTCTTCAATGATGATGGCATAGATGAAATCTGAATAGGGATGCGGAAGAGAATTCCTCTGCTCAGAATTACCTGGGCCTTTGCCACCTATCCCTCCTGTAGCAATAGCGATATAGGACTGCTCGGCCTGGAAAGGAATTTCATCTTCATTAAAGAATGCCTCTATTCTGGAAATCAACGTTCCTCCACGCTGCCCTGTAAATCCCGCTACTGTCAATCCCAGGATTCCCACCAAAAGGACTATTCCTATATATTTCACAGGAACCCTTCCGATAAACATGATCAACAAACAGGTCATCAACAACAAGATTGCAGTGGAGAAATTGGCCATTGCGATCAAGCCACAAATCACCCCTACCGCAATTATGATGGGGACAAAGGTGTTTTTAAAGTCCGAAATATTCTTCTGCCTCTTTGCAAGCATTAACGCAATCGCTGCTATCAGGGAAAGCTTAGCCAAATCAGAAGGCTGAAATGCCTGGTTGATCACCGGAATTGTAATCCAGCGGTTTGCTTCGTTGATATTGGAGCCAAACATATAAGTCACCACCAGCAAGGGAATGGAAATTAGAACCCCAAGTTTGGCGTACATGGCATACTTTCTATAAGGGATCTTATGCGCAAACCACATCACAAGCAGCGACACAAAAATCAGCGAGGAGTGCTTGATCAGATAGATTTCCGTATTGCCTCCTGCATACTTGTGAGCTAAAGATCCCGTAGCAGAATACACCACCAGAATGCTGAATAAAGACAATAGAATTACGATCCCCCAAATAATAGGGTCGCCCTTGAAATTCCTGTCTATCCATGCTTTAAACTGATTCATGCGATGGCTTTCGGTTTAAGGTTCTCTACTGCCTCGCGGAACTGCGCCCCGCGATCTTCATAATTTTTGAACAAGTCAAAGCTTGCACAGGCTGGAGATAGTAATACCACATCTCCGGACTCTCCAAGTTCTTGCCCCCAGTTGACGGCTTCGGCGATATGCTGTGTTTCTCTGATATCATTGATCTCAGCCGCAAAAGCTGTCTTTAGTTTCTCATTGTCTTTGCCCAGACATATCAGTGATTTTACATTTTTAGTCAGCGGCAAAAGTGCGGTATAATCATTCCCCTTATCCACTCCCCCGGCGATCCAGATCAATTCACTGTCATAGCTTGCCAAAGCATAAGCGGTAGCTTCCACGTTGGTTCCTTTGCTGTCATTGATGAATTTCACTCCATCTACTTCTCTGATCAGCTCCATGCGGTGAGGGGCATTTTTGAAGGTTTGGAAACCCAGCACCAACTCCACCTCTTTTACTCCTGCTATCAAAGCCGCAGCACCTGCACAGAGTGCATTCAGCAGATTATGTTTTCCCTGGATAGAAAGGGAATGAACAGGAACCTGCACAGAGTCTCCAGCAACTGCAAAACTCAAGTGCTCTCCATCTGTCCAGGCTCCGGATTTCTGTACTGCAAGAGCTGAAACCCACAGCGTGCTAGCACCAATCACATTGTTCTTCAGACCTTGGTCCGTCAAGGCATCATCAGCAAAAAGAATTGCTTTGTCATCTGAAGTCATATTCTTAAAAATCCCGAACTTGGAATTTATGTAATTGCCTATTTTGTAGTCATATCGATCCAGGTGATCTGGGGTGATATTCGTCAGGATGGCGACGGCAGGTTTGAAATCCACAAAGCCATCAATCTGAAAACTGCTGCACTCAATTACCCACCATTCATGATCGCCATCAGTTAATTGGGCAGCCCAGCTTTTGCCTACATTCCCAGCCAGTCCCACATCTAGTCCTGCTTCTTTCATCAAGTGATAAGTGAGCAAGGTGGTGGTAGTCTTACCATTGGTGCCAGTGATGGCTATAACTTTCCCTTTACTATAACCAAAAGCAAATTCCAACTCATCAATAACAGGAATACTTTTCTGCCCTGCTTGAACCAATAGATCCGTTTTCGGTGAAATTCCCGGGCTTTTGATGATTAAGTCAGCGGAAAGGATTTTTTCTGAAGTATGTTTTCCTTCCTCAAAATCAATTTGCAACCGCTGCATTTCTGCTTTTCTATCGGAGGATATCTGTCCTGCATCCGAAACAAAAACAGCATAGCCTTTCTCTCTGGCAAGCATAGCTGCTCCCAATCCACTTTCTCCCGCACCAAGAATGGCCAATCGCTTCATTTTTTATCTCAATTTCAAAGTCGCCAATGTGACTACTGCCAATAAAATCCCCACAATCCAAAACCGGGTTACAATTTTGGCTTCAGGTATATTTTTCTTCTGGTAATGGTGATGGAGAGGAGACATGAGAAATATTCTCCTGCCTTCACCGTATTTCTTCCGGGTATATTTAAAGTATCCCACCTGTAGCATTACGCTTACATTTTCGATTACAAAGACGCCACACATTATTGGAATCAGTAGTTCTTTGCGAAGTGTAAGCGCCAAAACGGCTATTACTCCGCCCAGCATCAAACTTCCCGTATCTCCCATAAACACCTGTGCCGGGTATGCGTTGTACCACAGGAATCCCACGCATGCTCCTATAAATGCCGAGGCAAAAATCACTAGCTCCCCTGAATTGGGGATATACATGATATTGAGGTAAGAGGAGAATATGGCATTGCCACTGAGATATGCGAAAATCGCAATAGTCAGACCTATAATAGCCGACGTTCCAGCTGCCAGCCCATCAATTCCATCGGTGATATTTGCGCCGTTAGAAACTGCCGTGATGATAAATGTCACAATGAAGATGTAGAAGACAGGCGTCATGGCTTCACCCATAAAACCAAGCAAAGTCTCGTAGTTCAGCTCATTGTTCTTAGTGAATGGAATGGTGGTCTTGGCCACCTTCACATCACGGAAAGCAGGCGTTTCCACCACTCCCTCTTCGATAGAAACTGGATTCTGGAATTCGCGTATTACCACACTCTCATGAAAATAAAGAGTAGAGCCAACTATAATTCCTATCCCGATCTGGCCTACGATTTTAAATTTGCCTGCCAGCCCCTCCTTATTTTTTCTGAAAACCTTAATGTAATCATCAATAAATCCTATCGTACCCAGCCATACGGTGGTGATAAGCAGTAGAATGATATAGATATTGTTCAGATCTGCAAAAAGCAAAGTAGGGATCAGAATCGCAGCCATAATCATCAGGCCACCCATCGTAGGCGTTCCCTTCTTTTCGTTCTGCCCGTCCAGTCCCAGATCTCTTACCGTCTCTCCGATTTGTTGTCTTCGGATCCAAGCGATGATTTTGTGACCAAAAGAAATGGTAATTATCAATGAAAACAGCGATGCCATCCCGGCGCGGAACGAAATGTACTGAAACACTCCCATTCCAGGGATGTCAAGCACTTTGTCCAAATAATCAAAAACAGGATATAACATCTCAGTCTTGTGTCAATTGTTGTAAAAACTCGGTTACTACTTCAGTATCGTCAAAGTGGTGTTTCACCCCTTTGATTTCCTGATAATCCTCATGGCCTTTGCCGGCAATCAGGATGATATCTCCTTTTTGTGAAAGCATACAGGCAGTCTTGATTGCCTCTCTGCGATCCACAATAGTCAAGGTTTTTCTTAGCTCAGATGGGCCTACACCAGCCTGCATATCGTTAAGGATTTCCGAAGGCTCTTCGAAGCGGGGATTATCTGAGGTAAGTATGGCTTTGTCGCTTTCCTGAACGGCAATTTTAGCCATCACTGGTCTTTTGCTCTTATCGCGGTTTCCTCCACATCCTACCACGGTAATCAATTGCTCACCGCCTGTCCTTGCCCCGTTGATAGTTTTAAGTACATTATCCAGCGCATCCGGGGTATGGGCATAATCCACGATAGCTGTAATACCAGCGATTGAAACTCTATCGAACCTCCCTTTGGCTCCGCGGATCCCAGACAGTTCCCGAAGTACTTCGTCTTCCTCCTCTCCCAATAGCACGGTCACACCCAGAACTCCCAAGAGATTGTAAGCATTGAACGCACCTATCATTCTAAACCAGATCTGCTTTCCGTTAATGTCCAGTTCTAGTCCCTCCAAGGTGTTGGAAATGATTTTAGCCTTAAAGTCCGCCGGAGATTTCAAAGCGAATGTCTGATGCGAGGCTTTGCAATTTTGAAGCATTACCGCTCCCCGCTTATCGTCACCGTTTACCAGCGCAAAGGCGTCCTTAGGAAGCTCATCAAACAACTTTTTCTTGGCTTTGATATATTCGTCAAACGTGCCGTGATAATCCAGATGATCGTGCGTGATATTGGTAAATACAGCACCAGCTAAGTTCAATCCCGCTATTCTCTCCTGTACTATGGCGTGAGAACTTGCTTCCATGAAACAGTGCGTACATCCTTCATCCAGCATTTTGCGTAGCAATGCCTGCACGCTCACCGCATCAGGAGTAGTGTGGGTAGCGTGGATTACTGTTTCGTTAATTTTATTCTCGACAGTAGAAAGCAAGCCAGTACTATACCCCATCCGCATAAACAACTGGTGCAAAAGCGTGGCTGTAGTTGTCTTGCCATTGGTTCCTGTAATTGCTACTACTTTGATTGTTTTGGAAGGATTATCATAGTAGTTACTGGCCATGACGCCCAATGCACGGGCAGAATCCACTACCTCTACGTAGGTGACTCCATCTAGAAGTTGTTCGGGTAATCGCTCACAGACAATACTTTGCGCTCCCAACCCAATTGCCTTCTCAATAAACTCATGTCCGTCCACCTGTGTACCTTTGATGGCTACAAAAGCACTCCCTTCCTTCACCTGCCGGCTATCAAAGACAATATCCTTCACTCCCAACTCCATGTCACCGGTGGTGGAGGTAAGTGATACTTTATATAATATGTCCTTCAGTACTTTCATTTATCCTAATACCAGATTAATCGTTGCGTTGGGGGTTAGCTTTGCTCCCGGAGCAATGGACTGCCCTTTCACCCGGCCCTTGCCTGAGTAATTCACCTTCAACCCCTTGTTTTCAAGGATAAAAAGTGCGTCCCTGAGCGATAGTCCAGATACATCCGGAACCAACGCCTTATCGGTGTCATTGATACTCATTTCTACGCTGGCATCATGGGACACCACCTTCACCCATTCCTCAGGGTTCGCAGCGGAAGCATTCAGCCCCAGCTTTCTGAATATGCCCTGTAGCTCCTCAGCTTTGCCAGCTTTGACGTAAGGCATATGTCCAGTTTCGGTTTCCGCTCTGAATATCTCCCTTTGATTGTCAGGGTTCAGGTCAAGGTCGAGTGCATATATTTTATCTGCGATTTCTTTAAAGACCGGCGCAGATACATCACCTCCATAAGCAGCAAAGCCAGTAGGGCTATCAATCACCACTACCATGGAGTATTTAGGGTTATCAGCAGGAAAGTATCCGGCAAAACTGGTGTAGTATTTTCTGGTATATTTTCCGTTGACCAGCTTCTGGGCAGTGCCTGTCTTGCCGGCAATCTTATAATCCGCATTCGCTATATTTCTAGCCGTCCCCTGGGACACCACCCCTTCCAAGAGACCCTGAAGGTTTTTTATGGTTTTTTCTGAAGCTATTTGTTTCCTCACTACTTCCGGCCCGTACTCTTCTTTGATGATATTGCCACGGGAAACTGACTTCACAATGTATGGCTTCATCATTTTCCCTCCATTTGCCACCGCATTGTAGAGCGCAAGAGTGTGAAGCGGATTAAGCTTTACCTCATAGCCAATGGATATCCATGGAAGCGTGGTGCCATACCAGTCCTTTGCCCCGGGCTTTTTGAAATATGGCTTACCTTCACCCACCAGCTGAAATCCAAAAGGCTCTCGCAAACCTACTTTATCGATGTAGGCCATGAATTTGGAAGGGCTGGAACCAAAATGCTCATCCACCAACTTGGAAATTGCCACATTGGAGGATTTTTCGAATGCTTCCCGTATAGTCAAGGTTCCAAAGCCGCCATTTTTGGCATCCCGCATCACTTGATTGTAAAACTTATGCGCACCGTTTCCGGTCTCTATAGTCTCCTCTAGTGTAATTTTATTCTCTTCCAGCAGCGCCAGCATGGAAAGCAACTTGAACGTGGATCCAGGCTCTGTATTCCCCTGATCACCTATTGCGAAGTTGTAGTTTTCCCCATAGCCGTTCCCACTGGTATTTCTTTGGAGGTTGGTGATGGCTTTGATCTGCCCTGTTTTTACTTCCATGACGATCACTGAGCCAAACTCCGCATCCCGATCAGTCAACTGTCTCCTCAAAGCAGTCTCTGCCACGTCCTGAATATTCACATCCAGCGTAGTAGTGACGTCATAGCCGTTTTCAGGCTTTACATCTTCTGCATCAAAAACAGGCTTCCATGTCCCGCCTACCAATCGTTGGAAAAGCGCCTTTCCATCTTGCCCTTGTAGGTACTCATTGAAGCTATATTCTATACCAGCCCCATAAGCATCTTCATTTAAAAAGCCAACTGTACGGCTGGCAAGGGAGTTAAATGGTCTATATCTCTTTTCAACTTTCTCGAAAATCACTCCACCTCCCAGTCTTCCCTCTCTGAAAATCGGCCAAGATGACATTTCCTGCATTCCCTGATAACCGATCTGTTTACGGTTTAGCACCAAATAGCGTTTATTCTCCAGCCGCGCATCGTTGATCATTCTCTTATATGCCGCCGCCGATTTGTCTTTATAGTACGCCGAAAGGAGCTCGGCCAAAGAGTCAATCCCTGACTTATACACATCAGTTTTGACAATCGTAGGATCCAGCGCTACTCTATAAAACGGCAAACTGGTCGCAAGCAAACTCCCATCAGCAGCATAGATATTTCCACGTGTAGCAGGCACCTCCCGGTATTGAAAGTTGATCGTCTCAGCTTTTTCACGCCACACGTCTCCATCCGCCATTTGCAGCCTGGTGATTTTATACGGAATAGCAGCTGAGCATAGCGCTATCAGTATAAAAACTACCCGTACTCTGAGCAATATGGATCGCTTGAAATTCACTTTTCTACCTCTATTTTTATAGGTGGTTGATTGAGTTCAAATATTTCTAGAGGTGCGACTTTTTTAGCCACCTCAGACTGCATGCTACCCAGCATGTATTCCGCTTCCAACGTAGTGACATCCGCACGGAGATCCTCCACCTCTTGCTGCACCTTGTCGATCTTTCGAACCATGTTTTCCGCCCGGTGATTACTCCATATATAGACCAGAGCCAATAGTGCCACAAAGCCTACAGGAGGAACCAATTGTACAGGCACTCCCTCACCCAATACCCCGGTGATATCCAGCTTATCCTCTATCCAGCTAAAGACAGATCTCCTTGGACCTCCCTTAGGCTTATTGCCTGATTTTAGTTTTTTTCTAAATGCGTTTGTACTCATACCTCTGTCTTCTTCGCTATTCTGAGCTTGGCACTTCTAGCACGTGGATTGGATGCGATTTCCTCCGCATCTGCCACCACAGCACCTCTGCTTACAGGCTCCAAGGGACGAATTAGATTTCCGTAGAAATCCTTTTCCACTTCGCCCTGGAACTTTCCTTTGATCATCAGGTTTTTCACCAGACGATCCTCCAGACTATGATAACTCATCACCACCAGCCTGCCCTCAGGCTTTAACACATCTACTGCCGCCAGCAGCATTTCTTCCAAAGCCCCCATCTCGTCATTCACTTCTATCCTCAATGCCTGAAAGACCTGTGCATAATATTTAAAGTCCTTGCCTCGGGGAGCATACCTTTTCAGAAAAGATGTAAATCCCTCTGTGGTCTCAAACTGCTGCGAAGTCCTTTCAGAGACAATAGCCTGCGCCAGTGTCTTTGCATTTTTCACCTCGCCATACATCCCGAATATCTTGTGAAGTCTCCCCTCATCATAGGTATTCAGTACCTCTTTGGCCGACAGATCTGCTGATTGATTCATTCTCATATCCAGACTCCCGCTGAACCGCGTGGAAAACCCTCTACTGGGTTCATCGATCTGATGGGATGAAATCCCCAAATCCGCCAATATACCGTCCACCTTCTTCACCCCATGAAGCCTAAGGTATTTTTTCAAGTCCCGAAAATTGGCTGCCACGAAGGTAAAGTTGTCGCTAGGAGGAATATTAGCCTCAGCATCCACATCCTGATCAAAGGCATATAAATGCCCTTTATCCAGATATTTCAGAATCTCTCTGGAATGCCCGCCCCCACCAAAAGTCACATCTACATAGATCCCGTCGGGATTAATAGACAAGCCTTCAGTGCATTCGGCTAGCATCACTGGGATATGGTAAATAGACTCTGTCATGAGATTAAATGAGATGCTTCTCCATCAGACCGGATAGATCTGCAGGATCGACTATGATATTCTTACTATAGTTTTCTTGGCTCCAGAATTCTATCCTCCCACCGTTCCCCACTACCACCACTTCTTTCTCAAGACCTGCATAGGACTGATAGACCTTTGGGATCAGCAATCTCCCCGCACTGTCCAACTCCACATCCACTACAGAATTGAAAAAGGAGCGTTGCAGCAACCTCTGCTCAGGATTATGGATGGAAAGTGCCTTGATTTTATTTTCAAGTTTTTTGTATTCCACCATGGGGTAAAGAGCCAAACATCTATCTTCAGCCATCCGAAGCATAAGCGTAGTTCCATTAGCCTCCGGAATTGCCGCCTTTATCTTGGCTGGCAACACCAGACGCCCTTTGGGATCTAGCTTGCAATCGTATTGACTTCTGAACATAAATTCTGGTACTCTTTAAAATGATGCGTTTATAGTAAAGACAAAAGTAACAAATTGCTCTCCACTTTCTACCACTTTGCTCCACAAATTCCCACTTTCACTTAAAAGTAGGCAAATCTTTATTGCATCCCAATATTTAATTAAAAAAATCAAGGATTTTTCTGAGGGTATTCTCTTGATTAGAAAGAGGTTAGACATTCCCCAAATTGGGGCAAAACAAGGCATTTTTACCCTTTGCTGGGTTTCTTATAAAATATCCTTGCGATGGTCAGGTAGTGTACAATAGAAAAGTGGGGCGATTTCCCATAGCTGAAATAATTTTGGAGAGAAAGTGGTGAAAAATCCCACAGCCAGACCCGAGAGAAGCAAAGTGAGGTTTAAAAAACCTATTTTTAGTGAAGATTTAAAAAGTAAACTAAGATATCATTCTGGCATAAAAACAAAAAAAACACCCATCCATGAGACAGGTATTTTTTAAAGTATCAACACACAATTTTTTATCGAATCCCCGTGGGTAAAAGAGTTCTGTTACTTATTATCCTCTTTTTTCTTTAATTCCTTTTCCAGCTTTTTCTGATATTCTTCAATCTTATCGGCATTCTCTCTTTGCCAGATCTCCATTTTTTGCTGATACTCATCCATCTTTGGCTTCATCTCTTTTTCCCAAGCCTTCATTTTCTCCTCATAAGCTTTCATTTTTGGCTCATTTGAATCCTGCCAAGCCTTCATTCTGGCTTCAAACTCCTTCATCCTCGGCTCATTTGCTTTCTGCCATTCTTCCATCTTCTTCTCAAATTCCTTCATTTTTGGCTCGTAAGCTTTTTGCCATTCGGCCATTCTTTTCTCAAAAGCCTCCATTTTCGGCTCGTATGCCTTCTGCCACTCAGCCATTTTTCGCTCATAGGCTTCCAACTTTGGTTTCATTTCACTCTCCCACTCCTCCATTTTTGCCGCATACGCTTCAGCTCTTTTCTCCATCTCCTTCACCCATTTATCTTTTTCAGCTTTGGACATATTTACTGTGTCTCTAGGGGAGAATGATCTACCATCAAACACGAAAACCGGAGGGGAAACCATAAAATCCATCGCAGGAATAGTTCCCATATCAAAATCCATCACAGGCATGCCCCCCATATCAACATCCATCATTGGAGCCATCTGAATATCTATCGGAGGCATAGGTGCCATCTGAAAATCCATCACAGGTGCCATAGCTTCGACAGGAAAAGGGGGCATAGGAGCCAGTTCCAGCTCTGGCATGTCCTCCAGTGTGATGGTTTCACCATTATGACTATACACAAATGATTTGCTTTTCTTGACCGAAATAACTGTATCGGCTTTGCTGATAATGGTGTCATTACAAGGAAATAAATTGAAATCTACATCACGGTAAAATCCAATGTTTTCTTCCTCGGCAGTCATATAGTCTTCAATTGATGTAGCAGTTTCGAAGGACACTGAAGCATCCTCCTGCGCAGTCGCCATCAGGCCTGCACTTAATAGTAGTGTAAGTAACATAGGGATAGATATAATAGGGTTTTGTGGATAAGTCTGGGCTGGATGCCCCAGTATTCTTTTGATTCGCTGGAGGGTTGGGTTTCGTTTTGTTGAGGCTGCCAGTGCCAACTCAGGTGGATTTTGCTTCGCAAAGTTCAATACCTCTGCCAAGCTAAAAGCCAATTCCCGCGGAGAAATCCCTGCTCTCACTGCCACATCATCCGCAGCATTTTCCCTCAACTCTTTCACCGTCTGATTCATCCACCAGTAGCATGGATGGTAGAAAAACAGCACTTCAAGTAAAGACTGGACAAGATTGATGAGGTAATCGTTACGCTTCACATGAGCCAATTCATGGGCTATGATAGCTTCCAGCTG
Organism: uncultured Algoriphagus sp.; assembly: GCA_965651895.1. GTDB lineage: Bacteria > Bacteroidota > Bacteroidia > Cytophagales > Cyclobacteriaceae > Algoriphagus. The sequence goes on from CBFGUY010000083.1 coordinate 12,795, forward strand.
TACTGGGCTGAGCTGAAAAATCAGACCGGCCGGAATAAGAATAATAGGTTTGAGATAGCCGAAAGTAATGGGGGACACCCCGTATGAGGTAAGCCGGAGATCGACCTTTTTAGAAATGTTCATTTTCCCCATCAGACGATACATCATTTTCTCCAACTGGTAATCATGAGGTTCTGAAGATGATTTTCTTAATGTTCTAACCTCAGAGAGACTATTGAATAGTCGGAAAAGGAAAAGTAATGCGCCCACAAACCAGAAGTTTACCAACAGTGGCAACTGGAGTTCAATCCAGCTGATAAGCATATCGATCATCCCACCCGCTCCTAGAGATGCGGTAGCCGGAGCATCGGTGAAAACCATTTCATCGAATGCCATCCTCTCGAATAGTGGAGTTGGGCTAAAGCTTGATAACTCATAGAAAAAAGTGGATACCGCAACAAGAAAACTCAGCACTAAACCACCCAGTGAAAGGTTATGCTTAAGCGTTGTGCTCTTTCTGTGAAAAACTTTTAGCATAAGCCACAGTGCGGCTCCTATCAAAACCAACTGCCAAAGTGAATGCACGAGCGTCCAACCCATGGCATAAAGGAAACTCTCAGGAATCCAATCGTTCAAAAGATCCATTATTTCTTGTTTTCTAGTTGATCTAAAAATGCGCGAATTTCATCTAACTCCACTTTGGAAGGTTTTTCTTCTCCCAAAGCCTGAAGCACCAGCTGCTGGGCTGAGCCACCAAAAGCTGTAGAAACCAGATTTTTCAACAGAGACTTCTGTGTCTCCTTCTGACTGGTCAATGGGCTATATATATGTGTACGTTGCTCCTCATTACGGTTTACCAATCCTTTGGCATACATATTCTGCATCGTCTTTAGCGTAGTGGTATACCCTGTGTCCTTGGTCTCTGCCAGTCGCTCATGGATCTGGCGAACACTAGCTTCTTTCATTTCCCACAATAGGGAAAGTATTTCTAATTCTGATTCGGTAGGCTTGCTCATAGTATATATACGATTGCTTTCGTACAAAGATATACGAAGAGAATCGTAAGACCAAAACATCTACGATATTAATCGTATTAAAAAATGTTAAAGCGTTATTTTATAAGTACTTAATCACAAAATAAAAATTGGAAAATTTTGTTTAGCAGGAAAAAACAGGATAGAAAAGTGCTTTTTCACTTATAAAATATTGGCATTTAGATTTTGGAAAGGTTTTGAATGGATAATATATGACCTATGTCCGACCCAAGATAAGCGACAGGAACTATATCTGAACGAGATTAGTTGTATAGACATTGAATTTTTGAAACTTAACCAACTATAACCATGAATCACAATCAAGCGCTTCTAAGCCCTATCACACTTCCCGGGGGATTAGAACTAAAAAACAGGATTTGGATGGCTCCCATGACAAGAAGCCGGGCAGATAATGCAGCCAACAAGCCTTTTGAAATCCATGAGAAATATTACGCTCAGCGGGCATCTGCAGGGCTGATAATCACCGAAGGCTCGCAGGTCTCCAAGGAAGGAATAGGGTATATAAATACACCGGGAATACATTCAGACACTCAAGTGGAAGGCTGGAAAGGGGTAACAAAAGCCGTCCATGCTAAGGGCGGAAAGATTTTTATTCAACTTTGGCACGTGGGCAGGATATCCCATCCTGACTTTCATGATGGGAATTTGCCTTTAGCCCCTTCGGCGATTAACCCTAATGAAAAATCATTTACTCCCGAAGGTTTTAAAGAAACGGTAACGCCTAAAGAAATGACCCGTGAAGAAATCAAGCATACCGTGCAGGATTTCAAGAAAGCGGGGGAAAATGCCATGGAAGCAGGTTTTGACGGTGTAGAAATCCACAGCTCCAATGGCTATCTCCTGCATCAATTCTTCAATGCTACCAGCAATACAAGAAGAGATGAATATGGAGGGTCAATTGAAAATAGAGCCAAAATTCTATTTGAAATCATCGATGCGCTCAAGGAAGTGATGCCAGAGCAAAAGATTGGATTAAGGCTAAACCCTTCTCTGCACGGCGCATTTGGCATGACTGCTGACGAGGAGACTATTCCAACCTTTGAATACATTGTCGAGAAACTCAATGACTATGACCTGGCCTATCTGCACCTTTCTGAGCCATTTTCGGATGTTTCTGACATATCTTATCTGGTCACTGATATAGCCAAGCATTTTCGTCCGTTATATAAAGGAACCCTCGTAGCCAACGGTGGTTTTGATCAAGAGAAAGGCAACAAAATAATCGAGGAGGGAGATGCAGATGCCGTGGCCTATGCTACGCTCTTTATTTCCAATCCTGATCTGGTAGAGCGATTTGAATCAAATGCTGACCTGGCCCAGCCTGATAAAGACACTTTTTACACTCCAGGCGAGAAAGGCTATACCGATTACCCTCCCATGAAGGAATCATGAGTTGTAAAATCACCCTAAAGGCCGGAAATTCCGGCCTTTTTTATATTTTTAGCCCATGTGTCTAGTAGCATTATCATGGCAATCCCATCCTGAATTCCCGCTGATCATAAGTGGAAACAGAGATGAATTTTACGAAAGGCCTTCTGAAGAAATCCACCAGTGGCCGAGCGGCTTCTATGGTGGCAAAGATCTCCGCAGCGGTGGCACCTGGCTAGGATATCACCCCAATGGACGCTGGTCTCTGTTAACCAACTACAGGGATTTCAAAAACCCAAGAAATGCCCAGATCAGCAGAGGTAAGCTGGTACAAGCATGGCTGGAAAGTCATCTTTCTCCTGTAGAATACCTGCAGGGAATACAAGAATATCAACAGCTATACGACGGGTTCAATCTACTGGTAAGCGACGGCAAAAGGCTTTTTTATCTCAGTAATTATTCTTCTGGAATTAGAGAAATCACCCCGGGGATTTACGGTCTGAGCAATGCCCTTATAGACGACCCCTGGCCAAAAGTAGAGTTGGCTAAAACCCAATTGGAGAAATTGATCAAAAAAGATTTTACTACCAATGATCTGCTGAATATTCTTAAATCAACAGAAACTTATCCGCTTGACAACCTGCCTGACACAGGACTACCCTTGGATATGGAAACTGCTCTTTCCGCACAATTAATTAGAATGCAGGGAAATTATGGAACGGTTTCGGCAACAGCATTGGTTCAACATACAACTGGGCTAGTAAAGCTCAAACAAAGAAGTTACGGATCGCAATCTGAAATCTACAAGGATACAGAAATCGCATTCCATCTTGATCAAACCTAAAACCAAATGTCCAACAAAACATACGACTTGCTGATCGTCGGCGGCGGACCTATCGGCCTTGCCTGTGGGGTAGAAGCAAAAAAAGCAGGTTTGGATTATGTGATCGTGGAAAAAGGCGCACTCACCAATTCCATCTATAATTACCCGATCAACATGACTTTCTTCTCTACTTCAGACAGACTGGAGATGGCAGGAATCCCTTTTATGTCGATAGGAAATAAGCCTAACCGTACCGAAGCTCTAGAATATTATCGAAGAATTTTTTCTCATTTCGACTTACATGTGAAGCTTTATGAAGCAGTACAGAAGCTAGAGAAAAAGGATGGTTTATTCCTAGTCAAGACCTCCAAAGGAGCATACCTGGCCCGGAATATAGCAATGGCTACCGGTTTCTATGATCTACCAAATCTTATGAATATTCCTGGTGAAGACTTGCCCAAAGTCCATCATTACTATAAGGAGCCTTGGCCTTTTATCAACCAAAAAATCGTAGTAGTGGGCGGAGCCAATTCTGCAGTAGATGCTGCACTGGAGACTTGGCGAAAAGGAGCTGAAGTCACGATGATCTTACTTGATGAAGAAGTAGATCAGGCTGTAAAATACTGGGTGCGCCCGGACATTATCAATCGCATCAAAGAGGGATCTATCAAAGCCTTCACCAAGTCAAAGCTCAAGGAAATCCGCGAGCATGATGTAGTAATTGACACACCCGAAGGAGAGGTAACTATCGAAAATGACTATGTGTTAGCCATGACAGGATACAAACCTAATTTCGGATTATTAAACCAGCTGGGGGTAAAACTTAGCGAAGACGAGAAATGCCAACCTGAGTACAATGAGGTCAACCACGAATCAAACGTACCAGGAGTTTATCTTGCCGGCGTGGTGTGTGGGGGACTGAACACGCGAGAGTTCTTTATCGAAAACAGTGTGGTACACGCAGGGATGATTGTGGAAGATGTTGTAAATAAACTTAAAACAAGCTCCAAATCAATTGTCCAATAAACAACTGTAAATCAGTTGAGGTAAACCGTCATTACTTGAAGCATAAGATCCATTTAGGAAAAAAGAGCCTAGGCAAATGATGTTGTCTAGGCTCTTTATATTGATAAAGCTTCTTCTAATCCTGAATCTCTATCACCTTGAATTCAGTCCTTCTGTTTACCTGATGCTCCTCTTCAGTAGTTGCATTTTCGATAATCAACTGACTTTCCCCATAACCTTTAGCAACCAGTCTATCTGCTGAGATCCCCTGTGACACAATATAATCCACTGCAGATTGTGCTCTTCGCTGCGATAGATCCTGATTATACGCATCAGATGATCTATCATCAGTATGAGAGCTGAGTTCTATTCTGATTGAAGGGTTATCCTTCAGTATCTGAACCAGTTTATCAAGCTCTATTGCTGCATCAGGCCTGATTTCTGCCTTATCCAGGTCATAGTAAATGTTTTCCAAAACTATAGATCTGTCCAAAACCAGCTGATCCAACACTATAGTAGTATCCA
>CBFGUY010000084.1:0-17140 GCA_965651895.1 uncultured Algoriphagus sp.
TGGGATTTTTCTATTCTTTCTTTAGAGCCTTCGTAGGCAGATTGCTTGAATTCGATTTCCTGATCCAGACTATTTACCCGGTTCAGGTGCTGATGGTAAAGAATGTTCTCTGCGTTGAAGGCTTGTGATTTTTCGGTAAGCAAGGCAGATTCCTTCTCGTAGGATTCGTTCAGTTCTTCCAGCTCATCCTGAAGGGCTTCAAACTCCGCCCGCTCTTCAAATAGCTGCGGCTGAATCTCGGACAAACTCTCTTCAATAGACGCTATTCTATCCAGAATATCCTCCCGTTTATTGGCGTTTGAGCTCAGCAATTCCGCCAGCTGTTCCTTTTTGGTCCGTACTGACACGAACTCCTGGTTGATGCCATTGATCTTATTCTGCCATTCTTCCAGGGTCTTTTTGTAGCTGATTTCTTTCAGCTTCATCAGTTCTGAAAGCTTATTGTCCAGATTGTTTCTGGTGCTGCTTACTTTTTTATTCAGTTCTTTGATTTCCTTATCCAGCTTTTCCAGATTCTTGGCCCTACCGATTCTTTTCCCCTCGAATAGCCCCACAGAGCCACCTGATAAGCTGAATTTGCGTTTGGTGTATTTGCCGTTTTCACTGATGAATATGGCCTCACTATCCTGCGGAAAATCCCTGTGTTCACCCTGGACTATGTAGACATTATCCAGGATAAAGTTGATCAGACGGGAATACTTGACGTCAAATTCTATAATTTCCGTGGCGGCTGTGGCATTGGAAAAAAGCTTGTTTTGACTGGGTTTAAACCGCTCAAAATGCTCCAGCACAAAGAAGTTTGCCTTACCTCTTGCGGAATCGCTCAAAAGCTGAATGGCCGTAATCGCCTGGGCTTCGGTATCTACCACATAATAGTTCATGTAGCTGTCCAGGTAATTTTCTATAGTCACCCTGTATTTTTCCGAGGTGGTGAGCAGATCGGAGAGGAGTGGCACGTCCTTGCCCCAGCTTGGATTTTTTTTCAGAAACTTGATGGCCTCAGGAAAGCCCTCAAGATTTTCCACCAAGGATTTGGTGAGGTTGTATTCATTGGTTTTGGAATCAAGCTTCCGTGAAGATTGGGTCAATTCCTCCCGGATCATCTCGATCACCCGATTGGTTTCCTCGATCTTCTGATCCAGATCCTCCTGCTTGGCTTTTAGGTCTTCATAGCCTTTTGTAGATTCGTCCAATTCTGATTTTAGCTCAATCAGCTTTTCCTCAAAGTCCATCAAGCTTGCTTCCTGGGAGGAATCATCGGAGGATGTACGCTCCAGCTCCTGCTTCAGCGTGGAGAGCTGTATTTGTTTGATTTCTATATCCTTACTTAGTTGATATACCTTTTCCTTTAATGTTTCAAAATTTTGGTTTATTGTCTTTTGAGCCTGTTGCTTTTCGGCCTGAATTTGCTTTTGGCTTTCAAAAGCCTCTCGCAACTCAGATACGATCATCTCCTTCTCCGCAAGCATCTTTTCTGCGGATTCTTTTTCCTGCTGCAGTGAGCGTATACTGAATCCTGCACGGTCATTTGACTTACGGTCAGTATCGATCTGTTCGCGGAGCTTTTGGGATCGGTCTTCCAGAAATCTTAGACGCTCATTTTTGATTTTCTTCTCAGATTCAAAAGTCCGGATTTTATTTACATGCTCATTTAACGCCTTCTGGCGGCTTGAGAGCAATTTTTCTTTTTGGATCAAGTCAGCTTTTAATTGGCTGAGCAAGGCCTCCTGATCTGCTACTCTCGTCTGAAGCTGTAATTTTTTGTCGCCCTCTTCCTGGATTTTATGGTTGGCATCAATTAAGGACTTACTGTATTTCTCTATGCTTTTTTTGGCAAGATTGATACTTGCTACCCGATAATCTTTTTTGATTTCAAAATATTTGGAGGCTTGTTTTGCCTGCTTTTCCAGGCTTTTTAGATTCTTTTCAATTTCAAAAAGCACATCTTCCACACGGGCCAGATCATCGTCCGTATCCTGAAGTTTTCTCAGCGTCTCTTTCTTTCTGTTTTTGAATTTGGAGATTCCTGCCGCTTCCTCAAATAAATCCCTACGTGAGTTATTCTTGTCATTCAGCAGTTCATCGATCATTTTCAGTTCGATGATGGCATAGGAATTCGAGTTGATTCCCGTGTCCATGAAAAGATTGGTAATATCCTTCAGTCGGCATGTCACGCCATTGATCTGGTATTCGCTATCACCGGATCTATAGTAGCGTCTGGTTACCGTAACATAAGTATATTCTGTAGGAAGGAGGTTTTTGGTGTTTTCAAAAGTCAGGGATACCTCAGCCAGATTGGATGCTTTGCGGTTTTTGGTACCGTTGAAAATCACATTCTCCATCTTGTCAGAGCGGAGCAAACGTGTTTTCTGCTCGCCAAGCACCCAGCGGATCGCATCCACTACATTGGATTTACCACAGCCATTAGGCCCAACGACTCCGGTGATCCCCTTGTCGAAGTTAATCACCATTTTGTCCCCAAAACTCTTAAATCCCTTGATCTCCAGCTTACTGAGCAGCATCCTTTTGAAATTGTCTTAAAATAATCAGACAAAATAAGATCATTTAGATGATTGTCCAAAGATTTATAGACTGCACTTGGGAAATTCCACCCTCTTAGCTAGGGTTTACTTCTTTAAACATTACCTGACAAGGGTTCTGAGTATTTCACCTAATTCTATAAAGCCCCATGTTTCTTTTCTTCAAAACTGTTATCTTAAGTGGCTAAACCCAATCTAAGCCAAATGATTACATTTTTATCACCGATCCGGTGCGTGCTCTTTAGTGTAGCTATGCTATCAGTTTTTTTGGCAAATTCCCAAACCATCTCCGGAACAGTCAAAAATGCAAAAACCGGTGAGCCTATGGCTTTTGCCAATGTGTTCATCAACAATACAACACTGGGGAGCACTACGGATGATAATGGTGGTTTTATAATCGCTGGGAATTTACCCAGAAATGTAGAGTTGGTTGCTTCCTATGTAGGGTTTGAAACGGCTACAAAGACACTTAGTATCACTGGTTCTGGTTCTACGAAAGTGGATTTTAAACTGAAGCCTTTGGAATCAGTCCTTACAGAGGTGCAGCTAAAAAGTCGCAGGGACAAGAAGTGGGAGCGGGATTTGCGGAGATTTAAGCAGGTGTTTTTGGCCCTTCCGGATGACCCTTTTGCGTCCCAACTTGACATCAAAAACCCATGGGTATTGGATTTTGAAACAGTAAAAGAAAATGGGCCTAATTATGTACGTGCAACCGCTCAGGAACCCTTGCAAATAGTCAATAATGCCTTGGGGTACGAGATGACTTATTATTTAAAGGATTATCGCTATTATCACAATCGCTCCAGCTATTTGGGATTTGTGTTTTTTGACTCCCAAGAGTTGACAGACAGTGTGGAACTTGCCAACGTAGAAACTAACAAGCTGAGTAGTTACATGGGCTCAATTCGACATTTTTTAAAATCAGTTTTGCTGGCTAAAGTGCATGAAGAAAATTTCCAGATTTTCGAATTACAACCTGTTGATCATTTCAGAGAACGTACCAATGTGTTTACCGAGGAAGTTGACAAATCCATTAAGAGGGTATTTGCCGATTCTATCCAGAGAATCCCCCTGGAAAATGGAAATTATAGAGTAGTATGGCCGTATGATGCCGAAATTCATTACTCTGAGAAATTCTGGTTAAATGATTATTATTCAGACCTATACTATCCAGTGAGTTGGATTTCTGCTCCTTTGGGCTACTTCGATATTGATCGTAATGGAATTCCTGTTGTTCCTTCGCAGGTTATTTTGTCTGGATACATGGGGAGGCAACGCATGGGTAGATTTCTACCACATGACTATGAGCCATCAAAGAGTTTAGATGGATACAGATACCTGTCAGAAGTTGACAGCTCCCAGATGAGATTTTCCCGCTGGAACAATCTACGCGAAAAACCTTACTTCAGTACAAACAAGCCTTATTACTATCCCGGAGAAACGGTGTGGCTCGGGGGACAAATGCTCTATCAAAATACTAATATGTCAGATTCGCTGAGTAGGGTGTTGTATGTTGACTTGATGAATAAAGATGCAGAACTGATCCAATCTGAGGCTTATGCCGTGAAAGATGGTAAAATTTCCGGATCATTTGTTTTATCCCAAGCACTCGAATCAGGAGATTACTTTCTAAGGGCTTATACCGAATGGATGCGTAATTTTCCTGAAAAGGATATTTTTCTGAGAGCATTTCCGATTTTGAAAAAAGAAGAAAATATCCAACCTGTTGCCATTGTTAACCCTGATCTTGTCGGAGAGTTGACAATCAATTTGGCCGACTCATTAATTTTCAGAGATTCCGATAAAGAAATGGAATTCCAGCTATCATTTTTGGACGAAACGGAGGAATTGACAGACGCTCAATTTACAGTTTCCTTGACGGACGCGGATTTGGTTTCAACTATAGCTGAACAGATGACTATAATAGATGCTATGGATTGGCTTGATGCAAAAGATCCACCAAAAAAACTAGTCATGGGTAAGCATCAAATCGAGTTTGGAATAACACTAGAGGGTCAGTTTACAAGAGATAAAAAGCGTGATCCATTGGTCAATCCTATCACTGTTGTAAGAGATGATTTGGCAGATTATGGAATAGTCAACACTGATTCCTCAGGATATTTCCGGGCCACGGGACTGTATTTCACAGATACTGCTACGATTTCAATTGCGGCCCTGGATTCAAAGCAAAGACACTATGGGTCGGTCACTCTAAATGAAAAGAGTAAGCTGGCTTTCAAGGGGTCTTATCCCAAACTCAACTACCAGACTTTTCAAAGAAAGAATGATGAATTGAAGTTCGACTTTACGGGCGATTATGTGCTACTGGAAGAGTTTGTGAAGGAGGATACGAAGATGGAGACTTTGGAAGAGCGTAATTATGGCTATGGAACACCGGACAGAGAACTAAGTGGGGAAAGGTTGGAAACTATTTCGCCAGAAGCATTGGCAGGATATTTTGGATTTAAGCGAGGAGGAAAAAGCATTGGGAACTATAATTTCGGACTCAACGCATCAAATCCTTTATTGATAATAGATGGAACACAATATCCATTTTTAAGTGATGCGAACTTTGATGCCATGATGAGTACTTTCATTCCGGCAGAATTGGAATCGATTAAAGTTTACACCTTCAATGCAACCTCATTTGGTATGGCAGGTTTTGGTGGGGTGATTATGATCACCACGAAAAAAGGCAACAGAATTGCCCCAGTTGAACAAACAGCTTTTAACTCATCCGAATTCCAGCAGTTTAGAGTCCGGGGTTTTTCCCGCGAAATTCCTTTTCCGAATAGTTATGAAAATGATCAATCTGTAGAAAGCAAACCAACCCTCTATTGGGATGCAACTGCTGAAAGTGACAAGGGGGTTTACTCTTTCAAAGTAAAAATCCCTCAAGCTCTGAAACGGATGAACCTGAAGGTTGAGGGATTGACTAAAGATGGCTTGCCCTTTGTAAAGATTTTTGAAATCGGTGTGAAATAGATACCACCTTCTACGTTGGCCTGACTCGAGGTGTAAGCATACATCTTCACCCAGCTGCCTTGAACCTGCCTTGCCGGCAGATCTGGCATACCTGATACTTTTTCAGCATGCCCTATTTATCATGTATTCTAGCAGTACCTTCTATTTTCGCATTGGTGTTAATTTTCCAAATTAAACCAATAAAGTAGCCAATTATTGGTGAGATTCCATAGCCCATAAGCATAACAGGGAAATGTCCAACGAATGTGGCAAGTAATATAATTAAGTAATAGATCCCCAGTGAAACAGATAAGTCATATTTCTTAGAATAACCACAGATAAATGGAATTACTAACAACACTAATGAAATCATGGACATAAAAAATAAAGCCATTGAAATTTCCTTTGTTAGATCGATAATATCTTCGACATGTCTAACTGGTTCAAGATTATCTAAATAGTACCAGGAGTAGCCAATCATCATCAAGGCGAATAGCAAGAATAACATATTGATAAATTTGGACTTATACTTCCTAAACAATAAAATACAACTCGAAATAGAAAATGCTGATACCAATGAGGCATCTGGCTGTAATAAAAAAATAATTATTGTTATAATGCTAAACGCAATTGCAAGAGTACGATTGGAAATTCTTGAAATTTGTATCAATAAGAGAGGTGAAACTATTAAACCTATGTTTATTTGCAAAGATTTTATATTTATCCAACGATGCACATTCATAATTCCCTCATCATAGAAAGTGCCTAACAGTAAAATCATTGCGGTAGCTAGTACTATAATCGGGTTGACGTGCTTTAGCGGGATCGGATTCTTCAGAAAGAACAGTGCAATAAAAACACCAACACATACAATAAACAGGTTTACTAACCAAATATGAATGGGCACATCGAAATATATCATTGTGTAAACTCCTAGAATTGTTGCTGGTAAGGGAACAAAAGGAAAAAATGGTGTAATACGGTTTATTGTCGTCATTGAAGTCGTTACTTTCTTTTAGTTGGGTGTATTCAGGTTTTCAAAATTCACAAATATGACAAAAAGCATAAAACCAGCCCTAAATTAGAATTGATAGAAATCCTGTAATAGAATGAAATTAAAAAAAGTCATTATCTTTTCTTGCTAAACGAAACTTCAATAATTAGCATCAAGAAAGGTAATGTTGCATTAAATAGAATCTATCAAATCATATTTTTTATGTTTACTATCTCTTTTAGAGCCATTAATAACAATGCTCACAGGTCTGCTAGTAATTATCCTTATAGAAATTGGTCAAAGTAGTATTTTATCCACTGTGGGCTCACATCACCTCAAGCAAAAAAAGACAGTAATATTAATTCTATTGTAATAACCATATATCCTATTTAGGTAATCTACTTCTGAGCATATTGATCTGTCCCATGTGGTTTGCCTGATGCTCCATTACATGAAACCATGCCCAGTGGTTATCAGTCTGTCCACCTTTTGCAAGTTGGGCAAACCATTTATCATCCTTGGTTTTGAGCGTATCCAAAGTCTTTTGACGGACTTCCGCCCAGATATCCAGGTAGTATTGTATTGGCTTTCCTACAAATTCAGCTCTAGCTTCATCCCCCAGATTCAAGGCTGTTTCCCATTTTGCTTTTTCTTCCTCATTGAATCCTCTGCTCTCAAAAGTGTAAGCTTGATAGTAAACTTCCGTAGCCGCCAAGTGCATGATCATGGCCCCGATTCGGTTTGCTTTATCATCCAACAAAAAATCAGTTTGATCTTGGTTAAGCCCCTGGGTGCTATAAATTATCCTGACTCTTAAATTTTCCAGCATAGACACCATTTTGCCTATATCATGATCGTATCCTTCGGGGGGATTCATCGTGTTTTGACCGAAACCTGTGATAGGGGTAGTACAAATTAAGATGCAGACGAATAGATAGTTAAGAAGATTTTTCATTGGTATATGGGTGTAGGTTAAGTATTTAACAGTCAATTTATTTGATAGAGAGAAAAATATCCACCTCAGCTGCCTCCCAGTTTTGGCTTCTCTGATCATAAATTTCAAAATCAAAGTGATAAGCCCTGTCCAGATCAGATTTCCAGATTTCTCTCCAGGCATTGGCGACACAGTCGGGCATTTTGCCTGATGCTGTCTGTTTGAGGTAAGTGTCTGCTGGGATTTGAATTTTTGCTAACCCCTCAGGAGCTTCGGAAGATACTGGAACTTTGCAGCCAATAAAATATGAGTAGGGCTTTGTATGATCTCCTCGGTAAGCATAATAGACCGCATATACCTCATCGCTTAGTTTATTAGGGATTTGTGAATAGATAGATTCCTTTTCAAATCGCTGCCAAAGTGCCCCACAATCCTTCATAGCTTGTTCATTTTCATTGGTGGTCTCTGGCAGCATGATTCCCATTAGGGTGAATTCAGGTAATTTTAAAGAGTTCATAGTTTATCTTTTTCAAAAACGAGCATTTAAAAACATGAAGTTAACCTTCCTAGGCACAATTTCAACCTTCGGGTATACCATATATGGATTTATCCCTGATTTTTACAGCTAAAAATAGTATCATCGCAACACGAATAAACTTAACCCGAATATGATATGAAGAATAAGTTCTTCTTTACAATGGCCGTTGCTTTGGCTACGACTATTTCAACCTCCCAGGCCCAGGACAAACTGAAAAACATGCCTGGCTATGAGCAATACCAAAAAATAGCTCCCCAACTCAGGGCTGCGGTAAAACCTGGAAGCCTCAATGTTACCTGGTCAGAAGACGGAAAATCCTTTGAATATGTAGAGGACGGAAAGCTGCGGTCATTCTCTCTAAAAACAAAAAAAGTGACTGAAGTAGGGGACGCCCCTGCACCTGAGCGAAGAGCTTGGAATCGACCTGCCCGTGGCCGTCAGTTTGACTCTGCAGAGTCTCCTGACGGAAAATACAAGGCATTTACCAAGGATCGAAATATGTACCTGAGCGATGCTGACGGAAGCAATGTAGTAACTATCACTTCGGATGGCAACGAGGAAAACCAGGTGAAATACGGCATCGCTACCTGGGTTTATGGAGAGGAGCTAGGACAAAACACGGCGATGTGGTGGTCTCCTGATGGCAGTAAAATAGCCTTTTACAGGTTTGTGGAGAAAGATGTGAAAAAATACTACGTGCTGTTAAATCAACTGAGCTTGTATGACTCTCTAGAGATAGAAGCTTATCCTAAAGTAGGCGAGCCAAATCTTCCGGTGGATCTGATGGTCTATGACTTGGAGACCAAGGAAATGACAGAACTGGATATCAGGGATGGGAAGCCATACAGCGACGGTGATCTGGGAACTTACATTTATGATATTTCCTGGACTCCTGATGGCAAAGAATTGCTATATCACAGTACCAATAGACGTCAGAATATACTGGAGCTTCGTGCCGCTAATCCAGAAACAGGCAAGAGCAGAACCGTGATCCGTGAAGAATGGCTTCCAAGTTTTGTAGTGAATTCTCCAGAAATGGAGGTTTTGGAAGATGGTAAGCGCTTCATCTGGGCTTCAGAAAGATCAGGCTTCAATAATTACTACCTGTATAATTTTGATGGAACTTTAGTCAATACAATTACTTCCCATCCCTTTGAAGTGTCTGACATAGTCAAAGTAGATGAGGATAACAAGACACTTTACTACATGGCTCGAAGTGGTGAAAACCACATGCTGATGCAGCTTCACCGCGTACAGTTGGATGGTAAAAAGGATGTACGGTTAACTGACCCTACACTAAACCATGCCGTGACCATTTCCCCTGACGGAAAATTCTTCGTGGATGTGGCACAGAAGCATGATGTGGCACCATTCACTAATTTGGTAGATTCCAAAGGAAAAGTAGTAGCTGAACTGGCGAAAAGCGACATGAGTAAGTTTGAGGAGTTGGGATTGAAAAAAGTTGAGGTATTTACTTTTACTTCTAAAGATGGGGTAACTGAACTTCATGGCATGATTCATTTTCCATCTGATTTTGATCCCAATAAGCAATATCCCGTGATCCTAAGTAATTACGGTGGACCAGCTACCAATGCGTTTAGAGAAACCTTCACATTGCCGGATCCTTTGACCGAATATGGTTTTTTGATACTCAATATTGACGGTAGAAATGTAAAAGGACGTGGCAAGAAGTTGCTGGACCAGTTGTATGGAAATCTGGGATTGGTGGAAATGGATGATTTTGCCGAAGGCATCAAATCACTTCATGACCGTCCATATTTTGACAAGGATAGAGTAGGAGTATATGGCACCTCTTACGGCGGAACTACAGCGGCTTCTATGCTGCTTAGATTCCCAGAGCTAGTTCACGCTGCTGTTGCCAATTCATCGGTGACTGACTGGAGACTGTATGACAACATCTATACAGAGCGCTTTATGAGCACGCTTGACCATAATGAGGAAGGCTACAATAGATTTAACCTGATGAACAAAGCAGATCAACTTCAGGGTGAGTTGTTGATTTTCTTCGGAACGGCTGATAATAATGTGCATCCATCCAACTCACTTATGCTGATCAAAGCCTTTCAGGATGCTGGAAAAAGTATAGAAGTCCAGGTTGCTCCGGATGGCGGGCATACAGCACTAAACAGAGACCGAATGATGGAGTTTTTCATTAAGCACCTGGTCACCGATTATAAGAAAACTGTACGTTAAGCTGAGTTAAAATTCTGTAGTTAAAAGCACCTGTTGAGCGATCAGCAGGTGCTTTTTTTTGTGGCTTTGTAGAGAGCTTTGGGGAGCTTTATTAGATTTGGAGTTTAATTACCGTACAAGACTAATTATATGAGTAAAAGTGGAAAGAATCCTAAAGGATATGTAGAACTGATCGTGGGGAATCATCAGATTCTACATGGCTTCGATGCGGACAATAAGGAGATAATAGAAGAAGTGACTGTGGATCAGCCCACCAAAAAATTGGTTGCGGTAGATAGAATATTATCGCTTGGTGAAAAGTTTATTTTGACAACTTACGCTTTTGGACGGATTGTATATTGGGAGTATGAGGGGAGTTATGAATCCATAAAGGAAAAATTACAACAGGCGAGAGAGCTCTGATTATTGTATCCTATGGCAGCTAATTCCTTTTAATTTCAGCATAATAATCACTTTTTAGACTAGGGTTTAAATTTAGAAAATGTGATTATCCGCAATGATGCCAGTAACCATATTCTCCTTGCTTTACTGGACGGAAGACCGATACTTCGACTAAGTTCAGTACAAGTGACGGGGGACCGAAGTGGCCTTGACGCTAATGTTTTCCGAATCCTATGATGCTTTTATTGTTTACTGGCAGAAAAGCGGATATACATATTAGAAAAATACCTAGTTTAATATTTGTGTATTAACTAATTAACCCTTTTCTTGATAGAGGACAAATTTTTCATCTAATCATGTCATCAAGAATTCCTATTATTCTAGCGATTTGCTTTTTCACACACCAGCTTTATTCCCAACAACCCCCTGATTTAAAAGGTAAATGGTATGCTGCTGATGGAAGTAATGAACTCAAGCTTTTCGTGGCTGATGATTTTGCCTTGTTTGACAGCGAGTTATGGGATATTGACCAAAGCTCTGGTAGCAGCCTCATTTTATCCAATCAGCATAGCAAAACAAAACTTAATTTTACGAACGAAGGAGAGAGAACAATCCTTCATTCAAAAGAAAATTCTTACCCCATACTATCATCAAAGAAGGCTGATCTATCACTTCGTAAAGTGTCAGGAAGAGATCTGGAACTGCCTTACTTCACCAGTGATCAGGTACTACTCCAAGGAGTAGTTATTTCCGACGGAGAATTACCGGCAACTGTTTCTGTAATATACAACCATGCCTATAGTGGCAATCAAAAAAAGTTTGTTGCTGACGTGGATGAACATGGTAGATTTAAACTGATATACCCCTTGTTTAATCCTCAGAGGGTAATGATACGGACTGGAAATTCCTTTATCTCCTACTTTGCCAGTCCTGGTACCAAGCAGGGGATAATAATCAATGAAAGTCCAAATCCGGTTTCTTGGTTTGAAGCGCATCAAATTGATTTTATGGGAGATCTAGCCATAGAAAATGAAGAATTCAGAGTGGTAAATCCTGAGTATATGAAAGTTCGGGACTATACGAAGAATGATAGTCTGCAGAAAGCTCTGGATTCTGACGAATATTTGGATTATCGCCTTGGCTTGATGGGTCAGCACAAGGAATTTTATCAAAACTATTTTGACTCCATTCCCAGCAGTGCATTTACGAAGGATTTTAGTTTTCGTGATATCCGCGTTTATGCAGCCAGTGATTTGATGAGATATATATGGCTGCACAACATGGGAAGACAGGAAGGTATCGAACCTGTAAGTGTTTCTGACCAGTATATAGAGAAAGTTAAGAGCTTAGTATTGAATGAAAAAGAGGAATTGTTGACTCAGGACTATGCGGGTCTGAACGGAGAACATGCCAACTCTATGCTGCCACAGGAAAATGCAATAATCCAGCGTGGATATATTGATAAGTTGTATGATTTCCTTGAGAATGAAATTTCCTCCGATTCATCCAGACTTGCACTGGAAGCATGGTACACTGAAGCCAAAGAAAAAGGGTCATTACAGGGAATTGAAATCAAAGATCCCCATATTTTAGAAATTTTCTCAAACAAGAGAGATCAGATAACGGATTTTTACTACTTATCATCCTGGGATTATCTTAGAGGGAAATTGGTGAGTTTTGGAACAATTCAGCGATCAAGTATTGCCGCTATATTTTTGGATCAAGCATTTTTTGCCCAAGGAAAGGATATACCTACAGATGTGCTGAATCAACTGGAAGAGCTGGAACTGCAACCAGAAGTTTTAGCTGATATTTATAGGCAAAAAGAAGAATTTGAAGCCATGAAGAATTCGAAGTTTGTCGAAGGTATTGAGATCACGGCTGCTTCTGACAACATCCTAAGTGAGTTAAAAGAAAAGTATCCCGGAAAAGTGATTTATATAGATGTATGGGCTACTTGGTGTGGCCCTTGTATTGCTGAATTCAGTTACCTAGAAGAGCTTAAAAAAGAAGAACTTGAAGATGTAGTCTATGTTTATCTATGTGGGCAATCACCTGAAAAGACCTATGAGCCTATGGTGAAAAAGTACAATCTTATCGGGGACAATTACTTTCTGAACAGTGAGGCTTATCAAAAATTTGATAAAGAAGTGGGAATCTCAGGATTCCCGACCTACTTGGTGATTACTAAAGAAGGCAAATTGGTCAGGGAAGGAATTCAACGGCCTAGTTCAGGAGCTGCCTTGGTAAATCAACTAAAGGAGTTTGCGGCAAGGGAATAAAATATTCATGGTAATTGTATTCCTCTCCCTAGTCACAGACTCTGTAAACCGTCTTTCTGATAATCTTCGTCCAGTGTTCTGTAATAATATAGACAACTAGGCGAAGATTATTTTCTTATGTAGTCGTTAAGATACTGGCTAGGCTGGAAAAATAATATGTATTTCCACTTTGTTGTCGGTAAAGAGCCAAAAGCTTTATAGGATTTGGTTAACTCATGAATTTAAGCCGCTTCGGTCACCAGTCACTTGTACTGAGCTTAGTCGAAGTATCGGTCTTCTGACCAGGTGAGCATAGAAATTAAGGGTACTGGCAACATTGCGGATAATCATAAAAAAAAATGAATTATTATCCAACCACCCCAACCAGAAGCCGGTCGCAAACCTTCTCGCTCAAGGTCTCTGAATCATGACCTGCATAGGAGACCACCATGCTCTGATCGTAGGATTCCACGGATTTGATGATAAGTTCTGTACCAAGTCTAAGCTCCCTGCTATTCAGAAATTCCAAAAATTCAGTCGAGGAATTGGTCAGGGCGGCAAGTTTCACCTGTTGTCCTTTGGAGCATTTACTTAGCGGAATAAAATTCGTTTCTTGAATCCTACCTTGCTTATCCGGAATAGGAGAACCGTGAGGATCTATAGTCGGAAATCCCATCATCTCGTCCATACGCTCAAAGAACTTAGGGGCATGGATATGCTCCACCTGTTCGGCGATTTCATGTACTTCTTCCCAGCCAAAGCCCATTTTATTGACCAAGAACATTTCCGTGAGTCTATGTTTACGGATTATTAGCGCCGCTTCTCTCTTTCCCTTGGCAGTTAGAATGACAGGCTTGTATTTTTCGTAGATCAGCCAGCCATTCTTTTGAAGAGTTTTGACCATACTGTTTACGGTAGGCATGCTGACTTGCATCTGCGCAGCAAGCTCGGAGATGTTCACCTCGCCCTTTTCATTAGCAAGGTTAAAAAGTGATTTCAGATAGTTCTCTTCGGTCTGTGATGCCATTTCCTATTGCTTTAGTATTCAAATATGCTAAAAATATTTTTAAAACAATTTTGTTAGATAAATCTAACAATATAGATTTGCTGTATCTAATTCTAATTTAATATTCAGATAATGAAACAAATCATACTTGCAATAGGGCTTTTTTTTCTTATTCCTTATAGCTGTTATAGCCAAAATATTTTGATAAAAGGTAAGGTTCTATTTCAGGGAGAACCTGTAGAATATGCCAATGTATATGTGAAAGGACAAGGCAAGGGAGCTGTGACGGATTCTCTAGGTAGATTTACAATCGTCTTGAATGAAACTGGAGTCTTTACCTTCCAAGCATCTATGGTGGGGTTCCAGACATCCCAGCAGGTAGTGAAACTTTTAAATTCCGGCAATTCAGAATTGGTTTTCAACCTAAAAGAAATGGATGGAGGCTTAGATGAGGTAGTCATAAGCGGGACAATGCAGGAAGTCTCCAAACTGGACAGTCCAGTGCCGGTGGAAGTTTACAGTGCTAATTTTTTTAGGGCCAATCCCACTCCATCTGTATTCGAATCCTTGCAGAATGTGAACGGCGTACGGCCTCAAATCAACTGTAATGTCTGCAATACAGGTGATATTCATATCAACGGCTTGGAAGGCCCATACACCATGGTATTGATAGATGGTATGCCGATTGTAAGCGGCTTGGCCACTGTCTATGGATTGACGGGCATTCCCCAGTCCCTGATTGATAGGATAGAAGTGGTCAAAGGCCCGGCATCCACACTATATGGCTCAGAAGCAGTCGGAGGATTGATCAATGTAATCACTAAAAAACCTGAAAACGCACCTTTGGCATCTGCGGATTTCTTTAGTACAAGTTGGGGAGAAATGAATCTGGACGTGGGTTTGCGCTCAAACTGGGGCAAAAAAATCCAATCGCTTACAGGTGTCAATACTTTTTACTATGACAATCCCATTGACAACAATGGAGATGGTTTTACTGATGTGACACTTGCAAAGCGGATTTCTTTGTTTCAGAAAATCACCGTAGCAAGACCGAAAAACAGACTATTTACTATGGCTGGACGCTATGTCTATGAAGATCGCTGGGGTGGACAGATGGGCTGGAGCCCTGCAGATCGGGGAGGAGATCAGGTCTATGGAGAGAGTATTTATACCAGTCGATGGGAGACTTTTGGGATCTGGCAGTTGCCTACTCAGGAGCACCTCAATTTACAGTTTTCTATAAATGGCCATAATCAGAATTCCGTCTATGGTACCACAGTGTATAATGCAGATCAGTACATTGGTTTTAGTCAACTGACTTGGACAAAAACAGCTGAAAAGCATGGGTTACTAGTAGGATTGGCTTATAGATACACGTATTACGATGATAATACAGGTGCTACTGCGCATCTTGGGACGGATCAAAATGCACCCTCCAAAATACATTTGCCAGGTGTATTCATTCAGGATGAAATAAAACTGACTCCAAGTCAAAGCTTGCTTCTCGGGCTTCGATACGATTACAATTCCATCCATGGAAACATCTTTTCTCCAAGGATAAATTATAAGCTTTCTTCATCGGATAAGAATACTACGTTAAGGCTTTCCGCAGGAAATGGATTTCGGGTAGCCAATGTATTCACCGAAGACCATGCGGCGCTCACTGGAGCGAGAGACGTGGTGTTTGCGGAAGAATTGAAACCGGAGAAAAGCTGGAATGCGAACGCAAATCTGGTAAAAAAGATCTTTACTGATAATGGGACTTTTATAGGTCTGGATGGATCTGCTTTTTACACCTATTTTACCAACAGGATCATCCCAGATTACGAAACCAATCCCAATCAGATAATCTATGCCAATCTTGACGGTTCAGCCGTATCCAAGGGTTTTTCGCTAAACCTGAATGCAGCCTGGGCAAGCGGTATCTCACTTACGGCCGGGGGTACATTGATGGATGTAAGCATAGAAGAGGAGGGGATCAAAACCAGGCAACTCTTGACGGAGAGGTTCTCTGGGGTTTGGTCTGTTGGCTATGAGTTTTTTCGCCTCGGACTGACGCTGGACTACACTGGCAACGTTTATAGTCCTATGCGTCTGCCTTTGCTGGGTCCACTGGATGACAGACCAGAATTCTCGCCTTGGTATAGCCTTCAGAACATACAATTGACCAAAAATATCGGAGAGAGGTGGGAGGTATATGGTGGGGTTAAAAATTTGTTGAATTTCACTCCACCGTCCAATTCCATCGCCAGAGCATTTGATCCTTTTGATGAAGGGGTGCTTTTTGGGCCTAACGGAAATGTGGTTCCAACGCCGGGTAACCCAAATGCGCTCACTTTTGACCCTACGTATGTGTTTGCACCAAATCAGGGAATCAGAGGTTTTTTGGGAGTGAGGTTTACAGTATCAGATTGATGAAATTAATTGCGGAGAATGATGTGGGCTTAATTGTTGACAATTGAGTAAAAAAGGTAGGGGCGAATGCTTTTGCCCCTACCATGCTTATTCAGATCTTTTCCCTCACAGAACCGCATTTCATCATTTTATCCCCGAAATACGGGTTTTTGATTTCTTCCGACAGGCTGATCCAATTTGCTCCTTTATTGCCATTTGCCATCGGGCAATGTTGCAGAAATAGGTTTCCTGCCACCAGCTCACTGCTTTTGGCCAATGTTATCATTTGATCTGAAAGACTGATAAATGATTCTCGTTGAATCTTAGGATCTGTGCTCTCTGCAATTCTCTGCACGTCTTCCCTGATCGAATTGTACTTCGCTTCAGTCAGTAGAGCCTCCAGTTTTTTCGCTTCAACACTTACTTTCTCACCATCAGTTTGTACCAAGGCGTCTTTCAACGCCAAATATGCATTGAAGATGTGGGTGGTTGATTCCTCTTTGAATGTGATTGTTGAGCTTGTTGCGGAGATTTTTTCGTCTGGTTTGGCTTCGTGCATTTCGTGAGTTTCCGAATCATTCATTTGCGAATGATTATCACCGGATTTACCTGAGCAGGCAATAGAAAGGGCAATTAGCAAGGAAAGGGCAAAAGGTGTTCTTAGATTTTTCATAGTGATATGTGTTTATTTTTTTTGGTTTTTTATTTTTAAGGAATTGTTTTGGTGACCTCACCACAGGTAAGCATCGCATTCCCAAAGTATGGGTTGACTACTTTTTCCTCCAAGCTCAACCAATCCGCACCTCTGTTGCTGTCTACCATGGGACAATGCTGTACATAAATTTTGCTAGATAAGGGCCTGAAGTTCTCTGCCAATCCAAGCATCTCATCGGATATGGAACCAAATGATTTTC
>CBFGUY010000085.1:0-17135 GCA_965651895.1 uncultured Algoriphagus sp.
TTTTGCCGTTAAGGCTTATAGCATGCTTCTCAGGAACATAGTTAATAAGTCTATCGAGAAACCGGTCTTTGGTAAAGAAATTACCAGCCGCATACCTAGCTCCCATCTGCATGCCAATCGTCTCGCCGGGATGCGCACTTAGGATAGTTTCTGCCAACATCACCCCCATATCCAGTTCATCAGACTCCCAAAGTTTGGTCCCGTCCATGAGACTAAAAGCTTTTATTGCTGTGTTATTCCGTTGATAATCGACAGTCATAAAAACACCTTCCTCTCCAAAAAGGAAATAACCACTACCAGTGGGAATCGATACTCCCGAAACATAACGTCCAAGTTTAAAAGCATATCTGCCATCCAACACTTTAGTGAAGGTTTCCATGTTCCACACCTCGTATTGGTTTTCATTTTCCAGGATCATGTACATATCATCTGGAGAAAAGTCTATAAACTCTGGGATGAATTTAGGGACAAGGATAGCTGGTTCAGCAGTATTTTGAGCCACCGAAAATCGGAAAACTACTGATAT
The DNA here is from genome assembly GCA_965651895.1 of uncultured Algoriphagus sp. Taxonomy (GTDB): domain Bacteria; phylum Bacteroidota; class Bacteroidia; order Cytophagales; family Cyclobacteriaceae; genus Algoriphagus. The sequence goes on from CBFGUY010000085.1 coordinate 527, forward strand.
AAGAATAAGAATCAATAAATGTTTCATGTGTTTATAATTTGATTTTAGTGGTCACCCCGAATGGTCGGGGCAGGGGCTATGGAATCCCTGCCTGCGGTAGGCAGGCTCGATTTCATCTAACAATCATTTTAAAATAGAGAATGAACAGAGCGAACTGCTATAATTATAATGCACAACTCAGTGATTTGAAGCAAGGGGAAAAGCCGGTTGATAATTTCAGGTAAATCAATCAACACTACTACTGCCCGGATTTTACATTAGGCTATCTATTACGACTCCTAACGTATAACCTGGGTTATTCAGGGAGCTGCGATAAGGATTTCGCCGGTCACTTCAACCTCCTCACCCTCGGCTCCTAACTGAAACTTGCCACTAAATTCTAAAGTAAACGAGGCAGCCGTTCCCTCCTCTCCATACATTGAGACGTCATGTTCCTCGTAGTTTTTTAAAGTCATGCTGACCGAACCCGCAGGGACATATTTGTCTTCAGTTCCCCATTCGCCGAAAACAAGACCGGGACCATTTCCTACAATACGTGGCTGGTTGTTACCACCCAATGCCAGCCCTATTCCGAACTGGAATTTCCCGGTGTCCATCAGTAATCCTGTCAATAGCTCGCCGTCTATATCCTCATTATACCCGACAAACATAACCGGGTTATATGTCCCGCCGAAAACTTCTTTTGGTACTTCCCCTGAGAATTTCTCCCCGCCCTCCATGGTAATATCATAGGCATGTGCCTCTTTGCCGGCATTGGGCTTTCCATCCTCATCATTACCTGAACAGGAGAGTATAAGCATTAACCCTAAAATGGACGTCATTACCATAACTGTGCTTTTGAATAGTTTCATTGGTCTTTAGATTTTGATGGTTCTTCTACTCTTTTGTACTGTACATACATTCTATTCTCAGAATCAGGTTTTAACTGCACGCCTACGGTCATCGTATTTTCCTCGATGCCCGCTATGTGCCATTTGATCCTGCGCTCCCCTCGTGACAATGTCAATACATCATCATTGATTTCCCATGAGAATTCTTGTTCTCTCACTTCACAATCCTGCTTGTGCCTTACATCTTTTCCGGAATGGTCATCCAGGAATACACTGTAATCCTTGCAATCGGGTGAAGTATTCTTGTGGGGCAAAAGCGCTCCCGAACCGTCATCACCCATTAGGGTTCCCTGGACTTCCCAGTTACCGATAATGTCTTTTTCGTCAATGCTTTGACCAAAAGCAGACACTAGGCAGCAGATGTAAAATGAAAGCATCAGATGAAGCTTTAAATAGTTTGATTTCATAAGTTTTTTTGTTTCTGATTATTTTTCTCTGGTTGACCCCAACTACAGCCGTGTGTGCAGCTATTCACTTTCCACTTATTTTTCATACCAATAGCAATGCCCACAAGAAATAAAATGCATGTACGCTTCATCGATTACAGTTTCAATGGTATATCCAACATCTGTTTCATGTGCGACTACCACATGAAACAGATGCTGTTTTAAGCTTTAGTCCTTTATTGCGGGTAATGATTCGTCCGGCCATTGCCCCATCCAAGATATCCCAAGCTCGAGTTGCCTTTGGATACACCGGTATAGGTATTGCTGCTACGGCTAAGATTTGGAAGTTCTGGCTCGTTTGAACTGGCTCCTGTGTATGCATAGAATGCATAATTGGGCAAATCCTTGAACGTCGTGTTGCTGACTGCCAGCTTTGGGTCTGCATGCATATAGATTGCTCCAGAATTCTGAAGATTTCCTATAGGGAAATCACCTTTGGCGTTTTCTATAATCGCATGGTCAATGATATTGTTCTCTTGGGTAAATCCGTAATAGATACCGCCCCAATTGGCACCATTATGTGCCTTTAAGTGTACTGGATTGGATGCGGAACCTTGGATTTTCAAGCTTGGAGCATTGGTTGCATAACCCGAGGAAGTTTGCAGATAGGCACCACTCTTAAATTGCATTTCCACACCTTCATCAATGGTCAGGTGGCCGTTGGTAGTGATTAGTACCCTACCATCGACAAGGTAAGGCACATCCAATTTCTGCCAAGTCACCTCTTTATCTTTAATTAGGTGATTTGAAGCAGTAATATTCAAGAAGTCAGATGCATTGCCAGAATAAGAGGAAGTATTGTCAAATATATGGGCCATCTCCGCGGATACTTTGACTGGAACCCCTTCGTTTCCTGTAATCACAAGGTTGGAAACCGATACCGAGGCATTGGTCTGGATGCCATGATAGTCTAAGCCAAAGCTCCCGCCATTTCTTATCTCTACATGGTCTAATGTAAGTGCCATTGGTGTCGTACTGGAAACTCCTCTCAAAGCCAAGCTTCCTTCATATACAGGAGAAGTGGACTTATGGGCCTGTGAACCGGCATATTCTATCACGGCATGTTCTATAATGTTGTTTGGGTTGTGGGCTTCCGTCAAGTAAATCCCTCTCCAGTACCCTTTCTGTTGGGAAGTACCTGTCAAAACCACCGGTTCTTCAGCGGTTCCCCGGATCTCAAAGACTTTGTTATCCAAGTCAACATAAAATCCCGCATGGTTTTCGAAGGCGATAACCACTCCTGGTTCTATACTCAGACTCCCTTCTACTCTTGCCCAGCATTCAACAATATAATCAACCGGCCGCTGGGGGTCATTGGTCAGTATGCGGTCTTCTTGGAAGTAATCACAATCCAAGACAATTGGAGGTAAAATTTCCTCAATGGGTTCTATGTCTTCTTTTTCGTCGCAGGAGAAAATGAAAAAAAGCAAACCCAGTATAAAATAACAAGAAAGTTTAGATGCTAATACGAATTGAGTTTTCATAATAAAATTGGTTTAATTGAATTTAAATTGATAGCCTACACGAAACCCTATAAACCCCAGTCCTTGACCGAGTACGGTGAAAAAGAACATGCCAATACTGAATAATTTTCTCATGGAAAGGTTTTTAATTAGATTGATAGAATTAAATAATTACCGAAGGGAGGCCTGCTTTTACTTCAACTATCGTGATTGACATAAGCAGTTATCCCTGCCCTTCATATACTTCATGGGAATAGTTGGAAAAAGTAAACATGTAAATAAAAATTAAATGTAGTTTTGAGAACCAAGTGTTTACTTTTTAACTGATTTTGCTATTAATGAATAAAGAAGAGTCGATCGTCAGAGAAATTCGAATGGGGAATAAAAAAGAGTTGGAAATAGTCTATTCCACTTATAAAAAACCCTTCATTAAATTTGGGCGAAAATATCAGGTAGAAGAAGAGCTGGTAAGGGATATCTACCAAGACAGTGTCATCATACTGTATGAAAACATCCGCAGTGGTAAATTGGTAAGCTTAAAAAGCAGTATAAAAACTTATCTTTTTGCTATCGGTAAGCACAAATTAATACAGCACCTGAGACATACCGAAAAAGCCATCTTCCTCCCTCTTGAGGAGATGGACTTACTCGGGGAAATCGAGCCGTATGAGCAGGATGATGAAGACGAGCAGCTGACGCTGATCAAAAAAGGTTATAGCCAGCTAGGAAAGAAATGTCAAGAAATATTACGTATGTTTTATTACGAAGGCAAAAAATTGGATGAAATCCAGCAAAGTCTCAATTATGACGCAAAAGACACCCTCAAAAGCCAGAAATCGAGGTGTTTAAAACAACTAAAAGACAGTATCAGGCCTTATGAATAGCGACAAGGAAATATTGATTCAGAGATATTTTGAAAACAACCTTGATTATCATCAAAAACAGAAGTTTGAAGAATTAATGGCCACTGACCCTGAGTTTAATGCTGAGGTTAATTTTCAACAGAAAGTAAAAAAAGCAATTGAATTAAAAGAAATAAGCAGCCTGAAAAGCCATTTGCAATCAATTGATGCTTCTAAGAAAATCTCCAGCTTATGGTGGTATGCGGCGGCAAGCGTCCTGCTACTGCTAGGCATCACATGGTGGATAAGCAGTCCGGGGCATTTAAAAACAAATCAATTCTACACAGCTTATTTTGAACCCTACCCCAATGTAGTCGCCCCTCTGGTCAGGAGTAATCAAGGAGATGAAGAACTTGCTTCCCGTGCATTCGCCTTTTATGATCAAGGACTATATGGAGAATCCGCCGTAGCATTTGAACAACTATATCGTGAAAGTAGGGAGAACTATGCATTGCTATATCAAGCTATTTCGCTAATGGCAGATGGGCATACCGAAAAGGCTATTCCCCTATTAGAAGGCCAGGACTGGTCTGAAGCCCCTACTTATACAAGTGTTGCCAGCTGGTATCTGGCACTTGCCTATCTGAACAATCAGCAAGCTTCTAAAGCAGAACCCCTTTTGCAAAATGTGGCAGACTCAGACCACAACTTGTCCATTCCTGCAAAAAAAATCCTAGAAGAACTCTAGGTTAAAACACGTCTTCGGTAACTGATTACCGCCATTACCAATACCGTAAAGACTGCCACCAGACATATTGCATATATCCATTGGAAGGCCCATTTTGTTTCACTTGGCAGAGCTTCCATGTTTCCATTCAAGACAAATCCCGCCCAATAAAAGGGGTGTTGCTTCATGGGATGATCTGCTAAAAACTTCCTCTTAGCCAACGCAAGGGCTTTTTCTTTGTCTTTTCCTTCATCCAGAAACCCATAAAAGGAACGCATAAGCACCGAAGTTTCCTCATCGGGAACTTGCCACAGGCTGTACACAGAAGCCTTGACACCGGCGTAAGTAAGGGCTCGGGACAAGCTCATGAGCCCCTCTCCGCTCTCTAACTTTCCAATTCCGGTGTTACACGCACTCAATACAACCAATTCTGCAGGAAAATGCATATTATACAGCTCTGAGTAGGACATGGTCTCACCTCCCTGAAAATAAATGCCTGAGTTTTCATATTGAAGCAGATCCACTACCGCATGGGTGGCAAAATGATAAACCTGATATTTCCCAATAGACTCCAAAAAACGATGCTTGCTGGCTGCTTCCTCATGGAATATCTCTCCACCCAAACGATCTACTATGAAATTTGCTTCTGACAGAGCCCCTTCAAGATGGGTTAGCCGTCCACGGGTCACCGGTAACTCTTCCATGTTCGCCAGATAAGATTGGGGGTATTTCGGGACAAAAGCCGCCACTGCTTTTCTTGCCATAAAACTGTTACTTTCATGATGCTGCAATTCCCAAAGCTTAAAAGAATAGGAATAGCTAACAGCAAACTCTTCCACCAAAAGACGGTCATTTTCAGAATTCCGAAGGCTTTCAAAGGCCAGAAAATTAAGCTTGCCGTCAGGTATAATAACCATCTGGTTAAATTTCCCAATATCAATGCCCAAGGGGCGGATCAAATAATCATATAATTTTGTGGACAATCCTACCACGTCGGGACGAATGGATTGAATCCTACCATGATAATCTTCCACTACTTTCATCACCGGATCTTTCTCCCCAAGATCTATTACTTGAACCCCCGAGGACTCAACCAAGAAAGCGAACAGCTTTTTATCAGTAGCCCGGAATCTCACCATGATCCTATTTCCAGACAGGCTTTTCTTTAATTGATTCAGATCCAGCCCATCCGAAAAAAAACTCAAATAGTTTTTATCAACTGAACTAATCCTTGCCTCATTCTGCTCTAATTCCGATTCTAAACCTTCGATAGCATCTTTAACAGCCGAATCACTTTGTACTGTCGCCAATTCAGATCGGAGCATATTATGGCGTAGCAGCAAACTGTCAGGCACTGTGAGGTAATGCTGGTACTTAGACTCAAACTCACGCCATATAAGTTGGGAAGAGTTATTTTCCATACGGACCAACAAGCTATCTACATCTGTCTTACCCAACTCGATATAAAGTTCAGTCAACCCTTCATGGATTTGGCTTGCCGTCATTTTTAGATAGGGATTGTAGGCTCCCTTTTGGTAATAATCCTGAAACACATGAACAGCAAGATCATAAAAATGATAGCTCATATCGCCAAACTGCCTTTCATTTGTCAATAAGAACTGGTTCCGGTAGATATTGGCGACTTCCTTCAATGCATTGATGTAATATACGCTGTTCCGCTCTTTAAAATCGGCGGTAGTCACCACCGTCAAATCTTCCACATCTTCCTCAAGCATCAAGGAAAAGGCGTTCTTAACCAAGTGTTCAGCCTGTGGAAAATCCCCTAGCTGTTGTAGCAGATCTGCTTTTTTCAAGAAAATATTAAGCAGGTTGACCTCACGGATATCATTTGCCCTACCGATTTCCAATGCTTTATCCAGATAGTCAATAGCTTTACCTACATCATTTTCAGAAAACAGCCAGTATTTACAATATTCGGTATAGGTTAACATTTCATAGTAATAATTCCCATAATCGAGACTTTCCATTAACGCCAATTCCAATAATTGCTCTTTCTTTCGCCGAATCGCTTGCTGTTTATAGTCATCTAAAATGGCTGCGGCACTATTGATACTGGTAATCAAATGGCTGGAATATTTTTCTCGGCTGGTTCTTGGCATACGGTCATAATAACTTCTCAAACTGTCTAAATGTGCCAAAGCCATCTCCGAGTCATCTGTAAGGTCTGCATACATAATATTGAGCCTATGTTTGTCCACCTCATACATAAGAGCTGGTTTCTGATCTGATTGATAGCCGGATTTACCAAAAGACTCTTCACTGATCCACTGATCAAAATGAGAATTTATATTATGAATAAGCTCTTCAGCACCATCTTTATCCCCATACGTCCTATATAACCGCATAAGGTTCCCATAAATAGTAATTAGATTGCTCTTATCCACATTAGGGTCAGACTCCCAAAGCTCTTTGGCTCTTAAATAACAGACTTTCCTTTGCGAAAAGTAACCCGTCTCCGCATACATTGTCCCCAAGTTATTATAAGCCAACGCCAAACTTGACAAATCAAGATCCTCTTCCGGGAGTGTTTCGTAAAGTGCTATTGATTTTTTATAGTATCGAATGGCATTTCTATAATCCTTATTCCTGTCATAGAGAAATCCTATATCGTAAACCAATTCCGCTTGGTCTTCCGTCTTGAGATGATTGTACAGCAAAGCCTCTCCTTCAAGAGCCCATTCCAATGCTAAGGCCCAATCATTACCATTTGCCATAGCATGATAAGCTTCCGTAAACAAGTTTTGTAGATAATCCACATGTCCCAGTTTCAGAATCACAGGGCTCCGGGTCAATGCCTCTTCAAATTCAGCTTGCGCAAGCTGAAAATCACTCAGTGAGGCTCCATGCATCCCTTTTGATCTGTGGAATTTACTTTTATATAAGTCGTATTCTATGTGCTCTGTATTCAAATCGACTAGTATCTTTTGATACGCCGCAGTAGCATCATCATACATCTTAAGAGTGAAAAAACTATCTGCCTCCGCAATCAAGATGTGATTAAGCCCCACTTTCTCTTGTGCTTCTGTGGTGTTGCACTGAAATAGTAAGAAAACTAGTAGAGCGATACTGATGACTTTTGAAGATAAAAACATAGAAAAGTAATGGTACTATAAAACAGGTTTGCCAAACATATTTAAATGACTATGTGTTATTCTGACATATTGACAATAAATAAAAATTCTTTTAGAAAGAAAAATTCAGCTTATCAATTGCCGACTATTTCTTTCAGACACGGAACGAAACTTCAAGTCAAAAGAAAAAAACGAGCGATTATAGCAATCTCCAAAAGTTCTACCCAAGATTCTTTAAATTCGCATAATCCCATCAAAGCTGATCACTCACATGCGAGGTAAAATTTTCACCCTACTATTCATCATTGCAATTGTAACCTCATGCTCCTGCGATCCTGAAAAATTTGCCAAATTTGCTTTTAAGGGGATGGAAGCTATGATGGGTGAGGGATTTATGCCTTCTGAAGAGATCCGAATGCTGGGTAACTTCCAGGGAATGAGCGTGAACCTCAGCAAATCAACTGATAATGACACGACCCTATCTACCATTTACCTTAAACTGGAAAATGGAGATCCGCTCGTATTAGGAAACCAGCCGGAGGTATTGGCCAGGAAATGCGCAGAACTTTACCTAAGGGATTTTGAAAAAGCAGAAGAATATCAGCAAATTACGGTGCAATTTATTCAAACAGACCCTATGAACCCTGAGAATATAGCCATGCAGGAATACATGTTCGACACCCAGGACTTTTAATAAAATCTATTGTTTATGGAATTACCCAATGAGTACAAAAAACCGCCTACTTCACTTGGAGAATGGGTCATCGCAGTATTAGTAAAACGAATCCCGCTTATAGGCTTGATAATGCTGATCGTATGGGCTACTGACAAAAGCACTGATCCTGAAAAGGCAAATTGGGCTAAGGCAGAGTTAATTGTCAAACTCATCCTATTTGCTGCATTTATCATCCTTATTGCTATCATCGGTTTTGGTGTATTTGCCAATTTTGCAGATGAAATAAACTGGTCTGACTTCGATTGATAAAATCAGGCATGTTTGTTTCAAGCATGACTCCCCCTCTCATCGAAGCATGATTACAATCAAGCAAGATTCTTCCGAATCGAGTTTAAGACAGGTTATCCGGTTTCCTTCGTCAAGGGACTGGTATGAGCGCTAAAAAACAATTATAAACAGATGAAATCGAGCCTGCTTGCCTGCAGACAGGCATGTCGAAAACGACACACAGCGGGAGGATTATTCACCGTGCGAGATTCCATAGCCTGCCCCGGCCATTCGGGGTGACCATTGAAAAACCATTATAACACATGAAAATTAAAGCTTTTTGCTCCGATATTGACGGAACACTACTCAATTCAGTACGTGATCTGTCCCCCCGCCTTAAAGCGGTGGTGGCTGATTTACCCACAGATTTCCCGGTGATACTCGCAAGTTCCCGTATGCCTGATGCAATGAGGCATTTGTTACATGACCTGAACCGCTCTGCCCAACCCATGATTTGCTACAATGGCGGGTACGTGCTAAGTGCCGACGGTGAAGTTCTCGAAGATGTCAGTATCCCCGTCGATTTGGTTGCTAAAATTCTTCAACTTACCCATAAAACGGATATTCATGTGAGCTTGTATCAGGGAGAAAATTGGTACGAGGAAAAAGACGATTACTGGTCACAGCGGGAGGTAAGAAACACCAAAGTCGCCTGCTCCTGGATGCCGGGGATGGAGGTAGTAAACCTCTGGGCAAAGGCCAATTCCGGTGCGCACAAAGTAATGTGCATGGGTGAATCCAATGAAATGGCATGGCTATTTGGAGAATTACATTCCGAGCATTCCTTGGACTTGCACCTATATAGATCCAGCGAAACCTACTTGGAAATTGCTCCTAAAGCCATATCCAAAGCCACTGGACTCCGAAAAATCCTCGAACATTCCTATGACTTCGGATTGGAGTCAGTTGTCGCTTTTGGGGACAACTACAATGACATAGACTTGCTTCAATCTGTAGGCTGGGGAGTGGCTGTGGACAATGCCCGCATGGAGGTAAAGGCAGTTGCCAATGAAATCACCCTCCACAACAAAGAAGATGGAGTCGCTGCTACGCTGGAGAAACTAAGGGATATAAAATTCGAGATTAAATCTTGATTCCAGTCTCTTGGTTCTTGAATCTCAATACTAGCTACTAAAATCTACAGCAATCCTGATCCATCTTCCACATCTTCTACGGCTTGAGAGAGGAAATTCTGAAGCGGCCTCATTTTGCGAAAACCATCCAAGGCGATATTGATGAAATTCCCTGATTCAATATCAAGGTCTGAGATTTTCGAAGACACCGTAAAACTCTTCAATCTCAAATACTCAATAAACTCATGATCAGCCTCATAATCCCTTGGGCTGGTCTTGAGTTTTTCACCTTCTATCTGTCCGAACAGTAATTTGAATTCCGGATTGCTCTCAATTTTCGCCAGCTCTCCTCCTGAGTAATCAATTTCTCTTCTGATCTTCTTTAAGGTCTCCGCCATCGGCATCCAGATCCCTCCTGCGATAAAGGAATTATCCGGTTGGATTTGAAGGTAATACCCCGGGCCTTCGGACTTTTTACCTTTAGGAGAGAAATAAGCTCCAAAGTTATTTTTGTAAGGCATTTTGTTTGCCGAAAAGCGGATATCCCGATTTTGTCTGAAGACACAGTCTTTAGGCTTGAATACCAATAGCTCCGGCTCCCATTCTCCAATTCCTTTGAGCAGAACTGCTACATCTTCCAAAAATTCAGCTCTTGTTTCCAAATACCATTTCTTGTTTTCATCCATCCATTCTTTGGAATTATGTTCGGCAAGGGCTGTGAGGAAAGGCAAGTAAGGGCGCATTTTATATGTTTTTGGTAAGTAATTAATTTTGTGATCCATCAGTAATCCGACTTGAAATCAAGCATGTCTAAAGCGACACACGCTGTAATGATTATATCCGATGCGAGATTCCATGTGACTATTGAAAATCAAATTATAAACACATGAAAGTAAACTTTATTGAAGCAAAATTGATTTCAATTAGGAAGGAATTCTTCTTAAATTATATCGGATAATCCTGAAGCCATGACAACGAAACTAACACTGGACATCAACGAAGCTCTTGCTGAAAAAGCAAAAAAGTATGCTGAAGCGCAAGGAAAGAGTCTATCAGACTTGGTGGAAATTTTTTTTTCTGAAATTCTTTTAGAAGAAAGAAAGACAAGGAAGAGCAAAAAAGAAACATTAAAGCCACTTCCTGAATCATTCTTAAGGTTAGAAGGTATTCTAAAATATGACAAAGATTTTGACTACAAAGAAGAATTAACCAAGGCCTTGATTGAAAAATATGGTATTTAATTACTTTTTGGATTCAGATGTCATTCTTGACTATTTGCTAAAAAGGACACCTTTTAATAGCTACGCAAGAGAAATATTTCAATTAGCTTTTAATCGAAAAATAGAGATTTACACATCTTCGTTAGCAATTTCTAACATCCATTATATTAGTAGGAAGCAAGTAGGTAAGCAACAAAGCCTAAAATTAATAAAAGACTTTCTTGAACTATGCAAAGTACTTTCTGTCGGTGAACAGGAAATTTACTTAGCAGTTAAAAGCAATTTCCCCGATTTTGAAGATGCTATCCAATATTTCACTGTAATTTCTAATCCTGAAATCAGCGGAATAATCACCAGAAACACTTCTGATTATACACATTCTACATTACCTATTTATTCCTCTCAAGAATTTTTGGGACTTTTCAAATAAAATCCACCAATCCCTCCAGCTTCATCCCGCGGCTACCTTTGATCAGAATCAGATAATCCTCTAGTTTACTGTCTTCAAGCCAGTTTCTAAATGAAAAAGGATCAGGAAAATACAATGCTTTTGGATAAGTGCTCAAAGCAGACACCATCAACTGACCGGTAAAACAAACTTTATCTACTTCATATTCGCTGATGATTTCTCCCAGCCGGGCATGCTCCGCCTCTGCATGCGTTCCCAGCTCAAACATATCTCCGATAATAAGCATTTTATGCTTTTTCCCAGTCATCTGTCCAAAAGTCCGGATAGCCACTTCCATACTGGATGGATTGGCATTATAAGCATCCAGAATAATCAGATTGCTACGCTTCTCGATCAATTGAGACCGCATATTAGCCGGTTTATAATCTACTATAGCCTGAATAGCCATCTGCATCTCTACGCCAAAAAACTTCCCAACCGTAAGTGCAGTCGCAATATTCCCGAAATTGTATGCTCCAATTAAGTGACTTAGATACACCTCCTCACTTCCTTCTGAAGAAAACTTCACAAATGGATTGGCTTCCTGAAAACTTACCTCACAAAAATCCCCAGCTCCGGGATAGAGAATGGGATCTTCAAACCTCTTACTCAGATTGGACAGAATAGGATCCTGGGAATTGATAAAAACCTTCCCTCCGTTTTCTTTCAAAAACTGAAACAATTCGGTCTTCGTCTTTAGCACACCTTCCGGCCCGCCCATACCTTCCAGATGAGCCCTGCCGATATTGGTGATCACTCCGTGAGTAGGTTCAGCTATTACGCAAAGCTCAGCGATGTCTCCCGGCTTATTGGCCCCCATTTCCACAATTGCAATTTCATCTTCATCACCGATAGCCAACAAAGTCAATGGCACACCTATATGGTTATTCAGATTCCCCACAGTCGCTGCAGTTTTGAATTTCCTGCTCAATACAGCCTTCATCAACTCCTTGGTGGTCGTTTTGCCATTTGATCCGGTCAGCCCTACGATTGGAATAGTTAATAGCTTGCGATGAAAATTTGCCAGATCCTGAAGCATCTTCAAGGCATCCTCTGCCAAAAAAAAACGCTCATCATCCTCCACAAAATACTTGACATCATCGATCACCACGACTGAAGCGCCCATTTCCAACGCTTGGGGGGCAAACGCATTCGCATCGAAATTTGGGCCCTTCAGGGCAAAAAACAAATTGCCTTTTTCGATTTTTCGGGTATCTGTACAGACCCCAGTACTGTTTTTAAAAAGGGTATATAAAATGGAGATATTCATCGTTTCTCAAGAAATTAATCCCAAAATAAAGGAATCATTCACATCTTTGAAGTGCGACTCACGTTTAATTTTCGACTTTCCCTTTCCCCATTCATGAGAGTATTCTGGATTACCACTTTTCTACTGATCAATTTCCAACTGAGTGCACAGGAAATCTATCGCCTAGATCAAGCACCCCAGGTGGAAATAAACGGACAAAAACTTTCTTCCCCCTTCGCTGGAGGAATCAATTCCGCCCAATTCCAAACCATTGATCTCACGGCAGATGGGACAGAAGAATGGGTGACTTGGGATATTAATTCCCGACAACTGCTGGTTTTCAAAAAAGAAGGAGAAATCTTCACACATTTGCCAGAGCTCAGTTATTATTTCCCAAGCGATATCAGTGGTTTTTTGGTTTTGGCAGATTTTGACGGAGATGGCAAGAAGGATATTTTCACATCCACTGCCCTAGGAATCAAAGCCTACAGAAACACTTCAAATGGATCTCAGATTTCTTGGGAAGTTGCCCAGAACTTTCTAAAACTGGATGGTTCGGGAAATATCCAGACCAATAACCTGGACACCCCTTTGATTCAGGATCTGGATGGGGATGGAGACTTGGATTTAGTGATTTTCAATTTTGCCGGAGGGGATTACATGGAATTCTATAAAAATACCAGTATAGAGCGAAAAGGAACTGCTGATATTGATGGATTTGCATTTGCCATCACCCACTGGGGTAATTTTGAATTTTGCGGCTGTGGGGAGATTTCTTTTGGGAAAACATGCCAGGGTCAGGATCTGAACGGCAGATTGCTTTATGACGAAAACAGCAAAATACTTCATGCTGGAGGACACTCCCTCCTATATCAGGACTTGGATAATGATGGCATCAATGATCTTTTGCTCGGACGTGATGAGTGCGATATTTTATATTTTCTCCCCAATTCCGGCACAAACGAAACACCAATCTTCACCACATTCCGCAATGAACTACCAGGTTTTGGCCCCCTGCCTGAATTCCCTATTTTCCATATAGGCAAGTCCTTAGGTGAAGATCTGATCATCTCACTCAACACCAGTGAACCTGCAGTAAATTATAAGATTGATTTTAAGAATTCTGTTGTAAAAATAGGAAGTGACGGAAATGAATATAGCTCTTTCTTACAAGATCAGATGATCGATCTGGGTGAAAATGCGCGACCTATTTACCTTGGGAATAAACTTAATGGAGAACTGCTCGTCACTGCCAATGTACTTGAAAATGGACAGGTGAAATCTCAACTTAGGAGACTCCAGGTTTTCAATGGGGATTTCACACTCACAGAAGATGATTATACCAATCTCTCCCAGCTAAATCTGGTTGATGCCCAATACATACATTTTAGAGATCAGAAAGGGGAATTGCATGTATTAGCCTCCGGCATAGATTACAAGGCAAGCATTCCTACCCAGGTAATTTATGACCTGAATGATATGGGGGCTCCCCCGCTTGTTTTCCCCGGATATACACCTAGACGTGGTGATTTTTTACAGTTTTTCAGTTACCAGCAGCGAGACCACCTCCTCGTAGCTGCCCAGAATGGCAGCTTGGATCTATACCATTTCGATTTCGAAAACTATTCTGCCACTCTAATTCAATCAGATTTCTTAGGCTTTGCCGATAATCCTGCCAATAGAAATCTAGCGGTGGCAGTAGAAAACTTCCCCAATCCAAATCTCTATGTAATTGACCAAAATGGAATATTGAGAAAAATCAAAGATTTTATGAATTCACCGTCACGTGAGGATGTCTTGGTGAAAATCGGCGAACGAAACCTGCCTACCAAACTGGGGAGAAACACCTGGATTACACTACTAGATGCTCCTCTGGGAGGATCCCCGGATTTAATTCTAGGCACTAGAGGGGGAGGATTGATCTACCTTAGGTCACAGGGTTCAGAACCGATTCCTGATGGAGAATATCAATTCAAGCTGTACCCTAACCCAACAGAAAGTCCCCTCAAAATCATCACAAACGCTTCAGCCAGTGTAAAGATGATCAATGCCATGGGACAGGTGTTGCTCACTGATCTGTCTATACCCGCTAATACTGAAGTTGAACTTCAAGTTGATTTTTTATCACCTGGTCTATATATAGTGATTTTTGACTTCGAGGGGAAAGCTACCAGAACCGGAAAATTCTTGATCAGGTAATTACAGGATTGGCTTCCCTCCTTCTACAAAAAAACGTAGCTTTCTGGATAGAATTATAAATCCACGAAATCGAGGTTGGCTAACGTTCAGGCAAGTATAACGCAAGCATCACGCATGGTGATGATTATTCTATGTTCGAGATTTGACCCCCTGCCCAAATAACCGGTATGTCCTATAAAAATCAACTTATAATTATATGAAAGCACTTTACTTACTGGGATTAGCTGGGCTTCTCCTCGCCTCCTGCTCTTTAGAGAAAGCTGAACCAGCCGATTTGATTTTCACCAATGGCATTATCTACACGGTCAATGAATCCCAGCCAACAGCTGAAGCTGTGGCAGTAAAAGATGGGATGATTTTAGCACTGGGATCATCCACAGAGATAGAAAAACACAAAGCTGAAAATACCGAGGTAATAGATCTTCAAGGCAATACCATGACTCCGGGGATTATCGAATCCCATGCTCACCTGATGGGTATCGGCTACAACAAACTGGAACTGGATCTGATGTATGTAAAATCATACGAAGAATTGGTAGAAAAAGTGGAAGAAGCTATTGCCAAGGCCAAGCCAGGAGAATGGATCACCGGACGCGGATGGCATCAGGACAAATGGATCGATAAACCAGAAAAATTAGTCAAAGGATTCCAAACCAACGATAAACTAAATGCAGTTTCCCCTGAAAACCCTGTTTACCTGTCCCACGCCAGCGGCCACGCCGCTTTTGCCAATGGAAAAGCACTTGAACTAGCCGGAATCAGCAATCTAAAAGGTGAAAGACCCGGTGAGGTTGAGGGCGGGGAGATTATTCTGGATGAATTGGGAAATCCGACTGGAATTCTTTCCGAGAAAGCGGCTGGACTGGTAGCCAAATTGATCCCTGCAGAAACTCCCGAAAGAGCTGAGCAAGCATTGACTTTGGCACTGCAGGAACTCAATGAAAAAGGTATTACAAGTTTCCACGATGCCGGAAGCGGACAGAATGTGATTGACTTGATTCAGAAATTCAAAAATGAAGGCAAGCTCACTGTCCGCCAATATGTGATGCTGACAGGTACCCAGCCTGCACTCCTGGAGGAATGGTATCAAAAAGGCCCCATGATCGACAGTACCGATCACATGCTGACAGTGCGTTCAATTAAGTTGAATTGTGATGGGGCATTGGGAAACAGAGGTGCTTGGCTTCTGGAAGATTACTCAGATCGCCCAGGACATAGAGGACATGAGACTTTGCCTATGTCGGTAGTTTCTGAAGTGTCCGAAAAAGCCATTCCGGCTGGTTTTCAGGTCTGCTCCCATGCCATCGGCGATAGGGCCAATCAGGAGATTCTTGACCGGTATGAAGCTGCTTTTACAAGCTTCCCGGATGCTAAAAACCTGAGATTCCGTATAGAACATGCCCAGCATATTCACCCGGATGATATCCCTAGATTTGGGGAATTAGGAGTAATAGCGGCCATGCAGGCTATCCATCTGAGTTCGGATAGACCATGGGCCATTGATAGATTGGGTGAAAAAAGGATTATTGACGGCGCCTATGTATGGCAGAAACTGATGCAAACAGGTGCAGTAGTCACTAACGGGACGGATGCTCCAGTAGAACCAGTGGATCCTATCCCATCATTTTATGCATCCGTTACCCGCAAAACCTTACAAGGACTACCAGAGGGAGGTTACGAAGGAGATCAGAAAATGACAAGAGCAGAGGCATTAAAAGCTTATACTTTGGATGGTGCCTTTGCGGAGTTTGAAGAGGGTTTTAAGGGATCAATCGAAGTGGGAAAAGCGGCTGACTTCACAGTATTCGATAAGAATATCATGGAAATACCCGAGGATGAGATTCTGGACACAAAAGTAGCAATGACTGTGGTAGGAGGAAAAGTGGTGTATAGTAAGAAATAGTCAGTGGTCAGTGGTCAGTGGTCAGTGGTCAGTGGTCAGTGGTCAGTGGTCAGT
>CBFGUY010000086.1:0-17070 GCA_965651895.1 uncultured Algoriphagus sp.
CTAAACCGCCGGTTCCTGCTGGCTCAGGCAATGAAAACTACCCAATCCCCAGATAATGTCAGTAGAGTCAACTCCAACGACCTTTCTATCCGGAAAGCAATCTGTAATAATATCCAAGGCTACCTGATCATTTTCATCCCGGAAAGTAGGCACCACCACCGCATGATTTGATATATAGAAATTCGCATAGGAGGCAGGCAACCGCTGATCATCCCAGATAACAGGAGCAGGCATAGGCAATTCTATCACATTGAGTTGTTTGCCATCAGCCAGCCTCATTTTGTGAAGCCTCACCAAATTTTCCTGAAGTAAGGTATAATTCTCATCGGCTCTGTTTTTTTCCACAGCCGTCACCACTGTATCTTCATTGACAAAGCGTGTGATATCATCGATATGACCATCGGTGTCATCACCGACAATCCCATCTCCTACCCAGAGGATTTGTTTCACTCCATAATAATCCTGCAGGTATCGCTCGATCTGATCCTGTTTCAGGTGTGGATTTCGGTTCTCATTTAGCAGGCATGCTTCTGAGGTCAGCAGCGTACCTTTTCCATTAAATTCCACTGCACCACCTTCCATGACAATTCCCGGCTTGAAACAGGGGATCCCAAGCTCCTCAGCGATTTTGATAGGGATTTGATTATCAAGATTATGCGGTGGATATTTCTCTCCCCATGCATTGTAATTCCATTTCACCAACACCTTTTTCACCTCAGCATCCGGATTGATCAGAAATGCAGGCCCATGGTCTCTACACCAGGCATCATTTGTTGGAAAAAAGTGAAAACGGATGTTCGACAAGTTTACACCGGCATTTTCCAAATGGGATAAAGCAAAATCCTTCATGGCCTGATCAGCAACGTTGATGTTGACGATTTCGCCTAATGCCACGTACTTTATAAACTCAGAATAGGGAGCAAAGATGGTCTCCAGTTTCCCCGGCCAAGAACCTTCCTTATGCGGCCAGCTCAACCAAGTGGCTGTATGCGGCGCAAATTCTGCAGGAAAATAATATCCCAACTCAGCAGGAGTTTTGGCTCCCGAATTGGCAAGTGCAAAGATATCTGTCATTAAATGTCTATTCTTCGTCTAGGAATCGTTTGGTAATGGGTTGGTAAGAATCAATCCTACGGTCTCTCAAGAAAGGCCAGTGGGTACGATATTGATCAGATTTGGTGAAATCTAGTTCCTCCACATGGATTTGCTCCTCATCATGGCTGGCTTTGAAGATCACTCTACCAAAAGGATTGGCTACAAAAGAACCTCCCCAGAATTTCATATCCCCTTCGTTACCGCAACGATTGACAGACACTACCGGAATACCGTTTGCCACTGCATGAGATCGCTGTATGGTTTGCCAAGCGCCGTATTGCTCGTCATTGACATCAGGTGCCTGATCCTTATGCCAGCCTATAGCCGTCGGGTAAACAAGGAAGTCAGCTCCTTTTAGCGCAGTGATTCTTGCCGCTTCCGGATACCACTGATCCCAGCAGATCAACACACCGATTTTCCCGAATTTTGTCGGGAAAACTTTATAACCCAAATCTCCCGGTGTAAAGTAAAATTTCTCAAAATAACCGGGATCATCCGGAATATGCATCTTTCTGTATTTGCCCAAATAAGCTCCATCTGCATCTAAAACTGCCGTAGTATTGTGATAAAGTCCCTCCGCCCTTTTCTCAAAAAGAGAAGCGACGATCACCACTCCCAGTTCCTTGGCGAGATCACCAAGTGTGTCGGTAGACGGACCGGGAATCGCTTCGGCAAGTTTGAAGTTCTCATAATCCTCCACATCACAAAAATATAAGGAGCGAAAAAGCTCCTGAAGCACCACTACTTGAGCGCCTTTGGCCGCAGCCTCCCGCACACCAGCGATGGTTTTGGTCATATTCTCGGATACATCCGGAGAGCAACTCAGCTGGACTAAGCCCACTTTTACAGTTTTATTTGCCACGATAGATCATTTTAATGAATAGGTTACAAAGATACTTTTGCCCCAAGCCAAACACAAATAGAGACATTGAATTTCACAATGGGTTAATTGGAAAGGCAAGGATTAAAGTAACGAAAAGATCCTGGGAATGATTCCGATAGTCCATAAGGTCAAATAAAGGATATATAAAAAAGAAGATGATTGAAAAAATAATCCGATTACAGCTGTAACGATTTCGTAGCATTTTAATTAATCTAGCAGTGACAACTTAAAAAGACGATAATATGACCAATCTTGGAATAGTATTTATACATGGAGCAGGTTTAAATACCTCAATTTGGGATGATTTGATTAAAGAAATAAATGTCCCCGCTTTGGCGGTTGTTTTTCCAAACAAAAACATTCCTGGAAAAGCCATTGACGTATTATCTTTTGAAGACTATGTCGCTACCGTAACCCAACAGATAAAAAATTGGAAAAGAGACAGTTTTATAATCGTCGCACATTCTATAGGTGCTTTGGTAGGTTTAAAAGTTGCAAAGCATTTTAAAAATGAACTTAAAGGCTTTGTAGCTGTGGGCTCGGTGATCCCTAAAAACGGGAGTTCATTTACCTCTACGCTGCCCTTTCCCCAAAAATTGATTATGCCGATAATCTTAAGGTTCTTCAGAACCAAACCACCACAAAAAACTATTGAAAGTGAACTCTGCAATGATTTGACACCCGAACAAACTTCAAAAATAGTAAATGGGTTTGTGCCAGAGTCAAAAGCACTTTATACTACAAAAATTCATTTTACCCTGCCCGACACAACTCGACTTTACATAAAGCTGGAAAATGATAAAGCAATGCCTAGTGCTCTTCAAGACAAAATGGCAAAAAATCTCCGTGCAGATCAGGTGATTTCTATTCACAGCGGACATCTACCAATGATCAGTAAAGCAAAACAACTTGCAGTGATTTTATCCGACTTTATTATTGAAATTGCAAAGGATGAAAAAAGTAAGCTGCTAAATATTTGACCGATATGGACCTTTTCAGCCTTTCAAACATTCCTTCATTGCTGACCCGCTTGGCAGAAGTCCCCATAGTTATTAGTCTATTTGTTTTTTGGCTGCTGAATTTATTGATATTGGGAATGGCTTTGGGCATAAGCCGACTAATTCTCATTCGATACCAACAGCCGGTAAAGCCAAACCGACCAAAGGATTGGACCATCAGCATGCTTACTGTCTGGATCAATGCACTGATCACTCAGCTAGGCTTGTATCTATACACCTTGGGCTACCTCCAAGTGAACTTTGAATGGCACCCGCTGAAGATGATTTTTGGATTATTGGGACTATTCTTTGCCATGGATCTGCTTATGTTCATCTTTCACTATCTCATCCACCAGACCAAATTGCACAGGACTATACACGCCCTTCATCACCAGGCCATTCATCCCAAACCTATTGATTTGTTTGTCTTACATCCTATCGAGACTCTGGGGTTCGGGATACTGTTCATCGGTGTATTATGCAGTGTATGTTTCCAAATCCATGCTATCGTCATTTACCTTGTGCTGAATGTATTGTTTGGAATAGTCGGACATCTGGGTTTTGAGCCATTGAAGAAATGGCCAGAAAACAAATACAACGTACTCAACTACCTGGGGATTTCTAGCTTCCACCAGTTGCACCATGAAGACATCAACTGCAACTTTGGCTTTTACACCAATCTATGGGACCGCCTATTTGGCACCTACCAAACCCCAAGAGGTTAGGCGAAATTTAAAAGTGGTGGAATTTGACTACTTGTAAGTACAGGCAGGTTTGCGAAGTTTTGTACTAAACCTTTCAGAGTGGGTCGAAAAACACAATCTCTTGAAATGAAGAAATAACAACTTGTTTCAGGTTCCTCATTTGTTGAATCCCTCCATAGCCGTCAAGGTCACCACCCAAATAATTACGCAGGAGATAAATATACCGATAGCATTTGCAAAAAACGCCTTCTTCCTGTCCAGACCAAAAAGATAACCCGCTATAGAACCGACATACACACCCGTCCCTGGAAAAGGCATAGCTACAAAAATCATGAGTCCCCAGAAACCATATTTCTTTACGTTTTTCCCGGCACCTGCCTTCGCTCTTCGGCCTATAAAAATCGCAACTTTCTTATAATAGTACCACTTCAAAAAGTATCGGTTGATTACATCAAAAAAGAAATTCATCAGAGGAAAGACCAATAAATTGGCCAAAAAACAACCAAGGAACGTCAGGTAAATATTCACACCATTCAGCAGACCATAAGGAATTCCAACTTTAGCCTCTCCAAACGGGGAAATGCTCCAAAGCATTGCGGTAAGTAAATCTAATAACATTCAGTAATCATTGAATGCGGCAAAAGTAATCAGTTTCGGATTGTAAATGATGCTATTTTTTAGTAATTATTTAAACAGGTCTATAATCCGGAATCTGTAGTTCAACTCATAATTAATTATCCATTGAACATCCTCCGTTCTCTCATTCATATACTCAAAAAAATGATATCTGATCTGGAAATCCCAATTGAAAAGATGCCTTTTTTATCCACGAGCTGAAGTCAGCCAAATCATTCTCCACTGCAATCCGTACTAGGTATGCAGTCTTGATCTTTTTACTTTATATCTTAGAATGTTTTCAAAAATCCAAAAGACCAACTTTCCTCCAGTCGAACCGATATTTCTATGGGATGGGAATTGCGGTTTTTGCAAATACTGGATAATCGTCTGGAAGAGCAACACGGAAGGATTGACCTATAAAACTTTCCAGGAAGTAGGATCCGAATTCCCTGATATTCCCCTCAAAGAATTTAAAAAAGCTTCTAGGTTAATCGAAACAGATGGCTCTGTTTTTAGCGGACCGGATTCAGCTTATCGTACCTTTTGGTATTTCCGAAAACCTCAAAAAAAATGGCATCGTTGGTATCGAAAGTCTGGGTTCTTTCAGTCTATAAGTGATCATGGATACAACTGGATTGCCAAGAACCGATCGCTGATGATGACACTTACAAAGATATTTTGGGGTAAAAATCCTGTTAAACGCAAGCCTTATTGGATAATCTGGTTAATGGGCTTGCTGGGGATTATGGCAATTTTGATTTACCTTCTCAACTGAGAAACATTTTAATCGGTAAAGGACATTGAAAAGGTTTGGTATGAAGACAAATGGATGATTCACCAAAATGAATGAAGAAGGATAATCCCAGTATGCTCTATCCTATAATTTCTCAGGAGAAAGCGAGCTCTCGGTTATTTTCCACCGCTCTCCATAGACTGAGGTATAAATCAGCTCAAAGGTCATTCCCTTTTCAAACAAAGAATTCAATGAATCATACAGCTTAATAGACTCATCTTGGGAACCGGACACTAAGAAAATTGGAAAATCCGAACCCGCAGGAATCAACATTCCCGGAAGAATATTTGAATACAAGACATGCTGGAGATTTTCGTACCCTTCGATGTTACTAGTAAAAAACGCTGTCAAATCCTTTGATTCCATCTCTTTTTCGGCATGCGTAATTTTTATATCCTCGATAAACGCCGGTCCTAACCCATGATTTCTTAGCACATATCTGTAATTAGACGTATAAGTTCCTTCATCGAAAATGGTAAGATGTGGCATAGCAGAAAGCAATTGCTGCTCCCGCATCAAAAATGTTTGGTAGGCTATCAAGAGACATGCTGCCAAACTGACAACTACAGCACTCAGGCCGATGATCTTATCTACATTCCAGACAGTTTTTTGTTTTAGAGGCTGTTCTGATGAAGGCTCTTGTTCTTCCATTTTATTTTAGAAATTTCACCCAAAGTAATCAGGAGCAGGATTTCTTACAACTCCTTTTTGTGTAAATGTTATTTACGGAAAGCTTGAAATTTCATCTGGATTGTAAACGCCATACCCATATATTGAGCATCTAAAAACTTATTAACCTATACAAAACAAACTATAAACACATGAAAACTATCTACATATACCTGTTCGCTTTTCTCTCCTACTTTTCTGTCAACGCCCAACAGCTCTGCATGACAGCAGAATCCATCAAAGCACTAGACATTCAATGGGAGGAAAACAATCTAAATCCAGATCCGGATTTCTTCAAAAATATACTTGCGGAAGATTTCATTTGGGTGCATAACCATGCCTCCATGATAGACACGAAAGAGACCGTGGTAAAGCGTGCCGAAAACCAAGTGGCAAAAGGCACGAGCGGCACTCAATCCAGAACACAAAGCGATGTGAAAGTGGCGATCACAGGAAACACAGCCATCGTCACCGGGTTCACTATCGTTGATCGGAGCCCCACTCCTACCAAATATCATTTTATGAGAACTTATGTGGAGATGGAGGGGAAATGCCTTTTAGTCGGCAACCATACGATGGCCATTCCGGAGGAGGGGTAAGACTTTCCAAGCAGGTATGATAAGTTAAAAATATTCCGATTCTTAAAATTTCTAGTCCAGGTTAGTAGATAATTCAGAAAATTGATTTTACTTTGCAACTCAAAGTACTTTTAAATATGAGAAAACCGGAACAAGAACTTGCCGAAATCAAATCCATGATGGAGCGGAGCACCCGCTTTCTGTCCCTCAGTGGACTATCTGGAATTCTAGCCGGCACCTATGCGTTAATCGCCGCAGGTATGGCTTACAGCTGGATTTATTACCCAAATCCTCCTTATGGTTTTCGTACCACCTTTATTTTGGACAGTGCGACGCTGACCAAACTTCTCATCACAGCGGCTGTCGTCCTGATAATTTCCGTGGCCACGGCTTATATTTTAAGCCAGCAAAAGAGCCATAGGAATTCGAGTAAATTAGGCAGTCCCGCAGGTAAGCGGTTTGTAAAAGCTTTACTTATCCCCCTAGTGGTAGGTGGGATTTTCTGCATCGCACTTATGCTTCGGGGATATACCATTATAGTAGCTCCGGCGACACTGATTTTTTATGGTTTGGCGCTCATTAACGGTTCACATTTCACACTCAGTGATATAAAATATTTGGGTTATTGCCAATTGGTATTAGGAATTATCTCTGCATTCTTTCCAGGTTACGGACTCATTTTCTGGGCTTTGGGATTTGGAGTGCTACACATCATCTATGGTACGATGATGTACTATAAATACGATAGATAAGGTGAAGGGGAATTACGATAAGGCCTTTGAGAATGTGGTCAGGCTCCGCGTGATGTCCATCTTGATGGTCAATGAGGAATATGACTTTAATTCCTTCAAGGAAATCTTGGAGGTCACGGACGGGAATCTGGCTTCCCATCTCCGAAACTTAGAAAAGCAGGAATACATTTCAGTGAACAAATCTTTTGTAGGAAGAAAGCCGATGACCAATTATTCAGCGACCAAAGCGGGCAAGCAGGCTTTTCAAGAGCATCTGAAATTCCTCGAAAATTTAATACAGGAAAACAAAAGCTAAAAAAATTTATTCAATCACTTTGAAATACAAAGTACTTTCCAAATGCACATAAAATGAAAACAGACATCAAATTTCCACAAGGCATCAAATCAAAACCTGCAATTATCGCAGGTATCATCGGAGCGGGAATTCCGCTATCATGGCTCAGTTTCATTATTCTGACAAAAGAAGAGCTCTTCGAAACCTGGATGTTGGTTCCACTGACATTTATTCCTATTGGCGGAATTTTCGGAGGCTTATTCTTCTACCTGATGGGCTTTATCTGGTTTCCTACAGGAGGAAAAAAGCTTGCGGCCGTTGTTATCAGCGTCCTTATTTACTTCATCACAATCTGGATCTCTGCTGTCTTGGCTTTCAGCATTACAGGCCATTGGGATTAATCCACAGGATCACTAAAACATAAAAGCTTACCTGAAAAAGAGCTTCGACTTCCTGCTCTCAGAGAGGCGGATCTGCTGGAAAAACATTTCTAAACTGTGACCTCTGTGGAAACCTCTGTGTCCACAGTGGTTAAAAACTAGACTTACAGAAAAAAAATCTCGTGAAAATCTGCGCCTTTTTCAGCGTTCGAGCCACGGGAAACAAGTTGAAGCCTTCAAAAATCACTCCTCTACCTTTAACAACTACACAATGGAAACAAACACAAATCTTTCGCTTCTTGACAAATTTCAAGAATGGATTTCTAGATCAACTAGCTTGAAACTGGTAATCATCGGCTTTATCATCCTTATTCTTCTGATCCCCCAAGCATTGACCACTGACCTTATCATTGAGAGGCAGATCCGGCTGGAAGAGGCTGAAAATGAAGTAACAGGAAAATGGTCTAGGTCTCAAACCGTCATCGGCCCCTATTTGGCATTACCGTATCATCACTATAGGGAAGTGGAAAGTAATGGAGAAAGCAAAATAATCAAGGAGCTTAAAACTGCCTATTTCTTGCCTGATCTATTGGGTATCACGGGAGATCTTCAAGCAGAATCCCTTCATCGGGGAATTTTCGATGTGGCGGTTTATCAAAGTGATATTCAGCTCAAAGCTGACTTTGGTTCCATTGCGCTCGAAAAACTGGATATCACTGCCGAGCAGGTACTTTGGGATCAGGCATCGTTCTTGATTTCTGTCAGTGACCTTAGAGGAATAGGTGAAAATCCTGATATAACGCTCAATAATCTTCCGCTTATTTCAGAGCCATTTACTGATCCGCAGACTTATCTAAAGGGACTTCAATTCCCTGTATCACTTGATTCTGCGTCAAAGGATTTTACATTTTCAGGCAAAATCAAACTCAAAGGAAGCAAAGATTTCCATTTTGTCCCTTTAGGTAAAACCACCGAACTAAAACTTACCGGCAACTGGCCAAATCCGAGCTTTCAGGGGGACTTCCTTCCAGAAGACAGGACTTTGAACAAAGACGGATTCGAAAGCACTTGGAAGATCCTGCATTTCAACAGACCATTTGGGCAGGAGTTCGCAAGCTCATTACCGAGTTTTCATGAAAGTTCCTTTGGTTTAAGTCTCAAAATGCCGGTAGATCAATACCAACAGAGTATTCGCACTTCCAAATATGCGGTTCTAATCATCACGCTGAGTTTTCTGGCATTATTTCTAATGGAAACCTTCACCAAGCAGAGAATTCATCCACTTCAATACACGTTGGTAGGTTTCGGCTTAGTTTTGTACTACACCTTACTAATCGCACTCTCTGAACATTTAGGCTTTTCGACTGCCTATTTGATTGCCAGTGCAGCTACGGTGGGACTTCTGTCTTTATATTCCAAAAGCATATTTTCCCAACTTAAAACAACCGGAATTTTCACGGGAATACTATCTCTGTTTTACATCTTCATATTTGTAATCATCAAGCAGCAAGACTATGCTTTGTTGATTGGAAGTATTGGATTATTTGTGGCTCTTGCTGCTACTATGTTTATATCAAGGAAAATTGATTGGTATAAAAGTTAATCAGATTATCAACAATGAGGCAATTAGCCTTTGGGGCTTCGAAAAGACACTTGCACACCTCAGTCGTCGTAAGCATTAGGATTTCTTAGCAAGCATAGCTTAAACCAACTACAAGCTATTATTTTGTCAGTCCACACAATTCGTGACATGATTCTTAATATTAGCATGAAATAGCTAACTTACCTCTTTAAAAAAACCCAACCTAGAATGAAAAAGAACCTAAAATTGAATTTTGCGCTCCTGATTGCGCTGACCCTTGGATTCACATCCTGCAGTACAGAAAAAAGTACCGAAGTATCTTCTGAAACTCCAGAAGTGGTTCAGCCAGAAACCAAAAGTTTCGGCGGATTAGCCCTTTATACCGTCCGTGACTCCATGGCGAGCAACCCAAAAAACACATTACAGGCTGTAGCCGATGCAGGCTATGCTTACGTAGAGGCAGCTAATTATGAAGATGGTAAATTCTATGGCATGACACCTGCTGAGTTTAAATCTTACGTGGAATCACTCGGCATGACTGTCAAAAGTGCCCACATGGGAATGGTGAATATGGAGAATGCAGATCAGTTGATTGCTGATGTAAAAGTAGCCGGAATTGAATATTTTGTTATTCCTGTACCTCCGATGGGCATGTTTACTTTTGGCCCGGAAGGCATGGGTATGAAAGGAACTCCCGATGAACTGGTTACTATCATGAACACCTTAGGAGAAAAATGCACAAACGCAGGAATCAAGCTCCTTTATCACAACCACGACTTTGAATTCAAAGCGATGGAAGATGGTACTATTATCGAAGAGCTACTTTTAGAAAAATGTGATCCCAAACATGTCAACTTTCAGATGGATCTTTTTTGGGTCAACAAAGCCGAAGTAGATCCTTTGACCTACTTCGAAAAGTACCCGGGAAGATTTATCGCATGGCATGTGAAAGATATGAATGACGAAGGAAACTTTGCTCCTGTAGGCACTGGAAACATTGATTTCAAAAGAATTCTGGCCGAAAAAGAAAAGTCAGGAATGGAATTCTATCTGGTAGAACAAGATCAGACTTTTGGTTTGGATCCTATGGAAGCCATCAAAATCAGCCATAAAGGACTGGAAGAAATCGGTTTCAAATAAAATTTGCACTAATCCAATTCATGTAAAAAGCCATCGTTTAGGATGGCTTTTTACTTTTAGAAGGGTTAATTTCTAAAACCAAAAACTTTAAAACCATGTCTGACAGCTTCATCTACATTGTCATCGGTATTGTCATTGCCCATTTTGTGATTGGAATAGGTTTTTTGATCTATAAACTATTCGGAGGCAGCTCTTCCAAGAAAAAACAGACATGAATTAGGAATGACTGACAGCGGCTAAACGACCATATCTACGACAGCATCGCCCCCAGAAAATAATTTCTAATCCACGCCCCCCGGCAAAAAACTCTTTGCTCACTGCGGTAAAACAAAAAACCACTCCTAAACAGAAGTGGCTTTCCTCAATAGAACCATTTAATTTTATCCAAGTAATAAGGTCAAGTTCCTGTGAATGGTACTTCTACCGATCCACTTATAGCCATCCGTGGTCCGGGCAGTGGCAGTCAACACAAAACTGTAAGCACAGGATTGGGGAGGTCTCCAGTTACCTGAAGCAGGAACCAGTTTATTGGTAAAACCTGCCCAGTTGCCCATAGCAGGAGCATAATTTTCTGAATATATGCCCGTGGAAAGCCCAGCCCCATAGGTAGCATAGAAGCTCACCCCTCGGAGATTACCTTCTGGATCATTTGCTGTAATCCGGAAATTCAATCCATCTGGTGCGGCGCCTATGGTCTCAATGGCACAGGCTGAAACTTCACTGGATCCATGCTTCACACTCTCAATAATAGTGGCAGGTACGTGGTTATCTATAAAGATTTTCTCCTCTTGGCTTTCCAACACATTATAGCTCGTTCCTACAAAGAAGGATATTTTCACCCTGTAAAGCCCCGGAAGCAAACCAGAAGTAGGAAACTGTATCAATAAATCATCAATAGAATAATCTGAAGCCGGATTGGCCAGCTGATAATACCCAAAGGAGGACGGAGCAAAGGATTCCAATACGTAAGTACTTCCGTTCCATCGGTAATTTGACCAGTTGCTGATCAACTTGGAAAAACTACCTCCCGGAGGTGCTATTTCCACCAAATACTTCCGGTTACCCGCTGAATATAATGACTGTAACTTAGTACGGTTTCCGATTAAGTTCAATGTGCCTCCAAAAGCAGCATTTTGCACAAAATGATAATATGTGGAATCTGTAGTAGCCCGTCCTTGGGCATTGATTTTAGTCGTTGGGATCAGCCCTATGCTGCCAATGATTGGCCCTAGATCTTTGGTGGGAATGCTGGGCTTCCTACTTAATACCAACTGTCGAAGCTTGGTGAAATCCTTATAAAAATTTCCCGGAAAGTCAGTGGTAAACGCAGGGTTACTGGATTTGACCCTAAATCCAAAATACGTATATGGAGTACTCAATGGCCAGGAGAGTGCGACGTTTATCTCACTCAGCTCTATTCTGAATTTCCAGATGCGGTGCGACACTTCTGAATTGGGACTGGGGCCGAATTCCTGCACCACAGCCGAATTCGAAGAGTCGGAAAGCAAGCCAGTCCAACGACCAGGCCCTAGATATTTCTGCCTTCCAAGTTTGTTGGGCTGTCCTGGATAAAGCCCATAGTTCACATCCACATTAGAGGTGATGGCTCTATCGCGGTTGTTGTCAAAAGTGAGCCAAAAGTAATCATTGGTACCTGCGTCATTGCCGGTATCTGAGACCACATCCAGTGTGAGGTATAGGAAATTCGCATCGTTTTTCGCCAGCACATAGCCTCTGGTGAATTTGAGGCTTCCTGCGCCTTCCCAATCACCGTCCATGATGGGTTTGTTGATGTCCACGGGGCTGATAGCCCAGGTGCTTTTCAATGGTAAAGCAAAAAGCAAGGGAGTTGTGATGGACAAGTTTCTAAGTTTAGCCATAAGAATTGTTTTTTTAAATAGAAAAGAATAGTTTGTCTCCTTGAAAAATCTGAGACGTTTACATTAAATTTAATCCTACATTCATCATAGGAACCAGCTGATCAAAGGATATAAAACACATAACAATACCCTATTGATCAATCACTTACCAAAAGTACCATCTAGCCTGTCTCAATGAAAAAATTGAGGTATAAAAAAAACCTGACTTGCACTAAGTCAGGTTTTTAAATTATTGTTTTCTGCAAATTACTTAGCTGGAAGCACCTTCGCTTTTAATTCACCAAAACCAACTCTGATTCCGTCTTTCTCAGCAATTCCCTTCATAATCACCGTATCTCCGTCTTCTATAAATCTTCTTTCAGTTCCAGATTCCAGTTTCACCACGTCACTACCATTCCACGAAAGTTCCAACATAGAACCAAAGGATTCTCGTTCCTTTCCTGAGATAGTCCCAGATGCCATCATATCCCCTACATTGATATTGCAGCCATTAACCGTATGATGTGCGAGTTGCTGGGCTACATTCCAGTACATACCTTTGAAATTTGAAGAGCAGACTTTGCTGCTTTTCTCCCCTTCTGGCTGAATGTAAGCTTCCAACTGAATATCGAAACTGTGTGGTTTATCACATTTCAGGTAATTCAATACTTCTGGCTCCTGTACGGGTCCTTCTTCTCTAAACTGCTCCAATGCCTCCAATGTCACCACCCATGGAGATATAGAAGAGGCAAAACTTTTTCCCAAAAATGGACCTAATGGCACATATTCCCATGCCTGAATATCTCTGGCGGACCAGTCATTGAACAGCACAAAACCAAAAATATAATCCTCCGCATCTGCAGTGGAGACAGAATCCCCAAGCTTGGTGGATTTTCCGGTGATGAATGCCAGCTCCAGTTCGAAGTCCAGCTTTTTACTCGGACCAAAAACAGGAGTATCTGAATCAGGATTCCTCATCTGCCCCTTCGGTCGGGTGATCGGCACCCCCGAAGCAATGATGGAGGAAGCTCTGCCGTGATATCCTACCGGAAGATGCTTCCAGTTTGGTAACAGCGCATTTTCCGGGTCACGAAACATCTTACCCACATTCGTCGCATGCTCTAAACTGCTGTAGAAGTCTGTGTAGTCACCGATTTTCACCGGCAATAACATGGTTGCTTCCTTCCGGTTCACCATCACCTTTCCTCTCGCAGAATGGTCTCTTAGTTTTTCATTATCTACCAAAAGTAAATCTTGAACCCTCTCCCTGATTTTTCGGGTAGTTACTTTTCCTAGTCCGATCAGTTCATTCAAGGATTCATTTAAGAAAACTCCTTCAGGCAAAAACATGTCTGAAAAGAACCCTT
Organism: uncultured Algoriphagus sp.; assembly: GCA_965651895.1. Classification (GTDB taxonomy): domain Bacteria; phylum Bacteroidota; class Bacteroidia; order Cytophagales; family Cyclobacteriaceae; genus Algoriphagus. Next base: position 13,693 of record CBFGUY010000086.1, read on the forward strand.
CCTGATCCAAAACACTTAAATCCACAATCTTGTCACCTATTGCAACTCCGATACGCGGACTAAGCCTTTTGTTTTCGAAAACTCCAAAAGGCAGGTTGTAAATCGTAAAATCAGAATTTTTTGGTACTTCCACCCAGGTATTCAGGGGGTTGGTTGGGCTGTCGCTCATGGGTAAAAATCGTTGTGACTGCAAATTTAGCCTTATTGTATGAAATGAAAAGTTTAAAAACCGAATACAGAAGCAATCACAATTACACCAATCGTGTAAGTCATTGGCTGCTTGACCTTTGATACAGTTTATCTAAACTTCAATTATTTCTTAACCACTCAATCTACCAATCATCAATTTTCACTCCCCATATTCGATCTCTTTCCTAACTTAGAGTGAAATTGAAATTCTATCGTATGAAAAATCTATACAACATATTCCTGACTCTCCTTCTGGTGATGATTTTCAATATTGCTTTTTCCCAGGAGAAAAGCATCATCGATCAGCTGGATGAAGTCGCTATTGTGGATCAAAAAGTCATGATGCCTATGCGGGATGGCGTACGACTGGCCACAGACATTTACCGTCCCAAGGGCGAAGGGAAATACCCTATCGTGTTTTCCAGAACTCCCTACAACTTCAATACTTGGGGAAATGGTGAAATGAATACACGTACCATGGAAACCGCACTTACTTGGGTAAAAAAGGGCTATGCTTACGTAGTCCAGAATGAGCGCGGCAGATATTTCTCTGAAGGAGATTGGGATATTTTGGGAGTTCCGCTCACAGACGGATACGATGCTTTTGAGTGGATGTCCAAGCAAGATTGGAGCAATGGCAAAATAGGAACCTTGGGCTGCTCTTCCACAGCCGAATGGCAAATGGCCGTGGCATCTCTGGATCATCCGGCCTTGGCAGCACTAGTTCCTCAAGGCTATGGAGCTGGAGTAGGTAAAGTAGGAGACTTCTGGGAGCAGGGCAACTGGTATCGCGGCGGTGCCGGACAGATGCTTTTTACCAACTGGCTATATAGTGTACAGCATGACCCTATGGCTCCTAAGCTGCCAAAAGACATCAGTCAAGCCGATCTGCTAAGACTCCAGCGCTTCTACGACATGTCTCCAGAGTATCCAAGAATCGATTCCAAAGAAGCGTTGAGCCATCTTCCGATTCAGGATATCATCAAAAATCAACATGGGCCAATGGGAATCTATGAGGAAATGATCACCCGCAAACCAAACGATCCTAAGTGGTTTAATGGTGGTCTTTACCATGACGAAATGCCTTTTGACATACCAAGTTTCTGGTTTGTGTCTTGGTTTGATGTGTCAACCGGACCAAACATTGCCCTATTCAATCATGCCAGAGAAAACGCGGTTTCTCAGCTCGCCCGAGATAATCAGTACTTGGTCATTGCTCCGGTGATGCACTGCTCCTTCACCCGTGCTTCTGAAAACACGATGATAGGTGACCTGAGCGTAGGCGATGCACGGTTGAATTACGATGAAATGATTACGGCCTGGTTTGATGTGTGGCTGAAAGGCGAAAAGTCTGAAATCCTAGCGGAAATGCCAAGAGTTCAATACTACACTATGGGTGCTAACAAATGGCAAACCTCCGATGTTTGGCCTCCTGCCAATGCGGTGATGACTGAAATGTACCTGGATTCCGAGGGAGGTGCAAATACCCTGAACGGCAATGGCAAACTCACTTACAAAAAACCCAGAAAAGACAATCCCGATACCTTCCAATATGATCCGATGAATCCTGTGACCTCCCATGGAGGCAATGTCTGCTGTACGGGAAACGCTGTCGTAGGCGGCTCCTTCGATCAATCTGAAATGGAATTGCGGGATGATATATTGGTTTACACTTCCGAGGTATTGGAGGAAGGCATAGAGGTTTCAGGCTTTATCGAATCCTACCTCTACCTCTCCTCTGACGCCAAAGACACCGATGTGACGATCAAGCTGATCGATGTGCATCCTGACGGAAAAGCCTTCAATCTGGATGAAACCATTCAGCGGGTTCGCTATAGAGAAGGCTATGACAAAGAAGTCTGGATGGAAGAGGGACACGTATATGAAGTGAAAATGACTCCGATGAGCACCTCCAACTACTTCGACAAAGGCCATCGAATCCGTATCGAAGTTAGCGGTTCCAACTTCCCACGCTTCGACAGAAACATGAATACAGGCGGAAATACCTATGATGAAACCGAAGGTGTTATTGCGACCAACTCCATCCATCATGGAGGGAAAAATCTGAGCAGGATTGTGCTGCCGATAGTGAAGAAGTAAGGTTAAGATTTAATAGATTAAAGGGGCTGTCTCATAACTCATAATTGTCACATTGAGCGCCCGCCTCCCGGAGGGCAGGAAGTCGAAATGGGCTTAATTAGTGCATAAAAGGCTTCGACTTCGCTCAGCCTGAAAAGAAAAAATACTTATGAGACAGCCTCTTTTTCATGTTTAAACTAGTATAGTAATGCCGAAACTTAAAACCAGCTATCTTCATCCAGATGAAAGCCATCGCATTTGAAAAGTACGGAAAACCTGAAGAGGTACTGAAATTAAAAGAATTGGCTATGCCTATTCCTAAGGAAAATGAGGTTTTGATCAAAATCCACGCTACTGCGGTCAATGATTTTGACTGGAGTATGATCAGAGGGAAGCCTTATTTGTATAGACTTTTGTTCGGACTTCTCAAGCCCAAGCATCCAATCGCTGGGATGGAATTGGCAGGAATAGTTGAAGGGATTGGGGTAAAAGTGAGCAAGCTGAAAGTCGGGGATGCCGTATATGGAGATATTTCAGATTTTGGTTTCGGGACTTTTGCTGAGCACATCAGTATCCATGAAGATGCAGTCCTTCTCAAGCCTGAGGATTTGAGTTTTGAACTAGCAGCTGCCATTCCCCATGCCTCTACCCTAGCCCTGCAAGCACTTCGGGATATAGGAAAAATTGAGGAAGGACAGAAAGTACTCATCAACGGTGGTGGCGGAGGTGTAGGAACTATTGGCCTACAACTGGCAAAACTCAAGAACTGTGAAGTAACCGGCGTGGACTCAGTCGAGAAATTAGCAATGATGAAGTCACTTGGCTATGACCAGGTGATAGATTACAAAAAGGTTGACTTCACAAAGACCGGAGAACAGTATGATCTGATTCTGGACTGCAAAACCAGCAAATCTCCGTTTTCATACCTAAGAGCCTTGAAGCCAATTGGAATCTATGTGACCATTGGCGGCAATCCCATCAACTTAATCTTAGTACTTATTTGGGGCAAGATTTTTTCTTTATTCTCCACCAAACGGCTTCAAATCCTTAGTCTAAAACCAAATGAAAGTTTGGATGAAATCGCCCAGCTGGTAATTCAAAATAAAATCA
>CBFGUY010000087.1:0-16829 GCA_965651895.1 uncultured Algoriphagus sp.
ACGGTGTTCGCCATCGAATTATCTATTTTATGTGCCCAGTTTATTATTTGGGAGCGTGGATCAATGCTGTAAACTGTGCTATTTTTTGTGCCAAAATATACATTGCCATTTTTTTCTATTAACATGGAGGGAACATGTTCATAGCCAAAACCCACGTCCATTTTCCAAGCAACTGGTGATTTTTCTCTAGTTGTTGGATAAGCCACAATTTCATCATTCATGGTTTTGCCATAGATCCACTTTTTATCCTCAGAAATACCAATTGATTCACGGACCGTTGCCTCATTGCTTCGCCATAATTCTTCTCCGGTAACAATATCCAAAGCAGTGAGATATCGATCTGGAGCGACGATATATACGACTCCATTGGCTGTGACGGGAATGCACATGGCAGGGGAGTACATTCGGTTTGGGGAGCCGTTATTCCAAGTCCATTTCAATTGACCAGTTAGTTGATCAAGTGCGTACAGATTCTTGTCCCAAGCACCAAAAATAACCAGGCCTTCCGATAACAAGGGTTTACTCACTACTGGGCCTTGAATCCCTTCAAACTCCCATATGACCTTGCCGCTTGTTGCGGATACTGCTCTGAATCTACCATCGCTTCCGCCTATATATACAATATTTCCTTTGAGGATAGGTGATCCCAACACTGCTGTCTCTGTGGGTGTTCTCCACTTCAATATTCCGTTTTCTTGGTTCAACGCATAAATATTGCCATCACCCGATCCAAAAATCACCAGGTCTTCATAGGCAATAGGAGAGGAAAAGATTCCTCCAGAAGTCTGGTAAGACCAGATTGGCTGACCACTTTCACTTTCTAATACTTCAAATTTGCCTAGGCTATTTCCAAAAAAGACCTTTCCGTCTTTTACTAATGGAGTGGAAACAATATTGGCGGAAGAATGGTAACTCCACTTTTTGGACACTTGAGGGTAATCTAGATTAATATCGAAATTAGGCCTTGCGTAAACTTTCGCATCAGAAAAGTTTCTGTCTCCTAAGGCTATTTCTCTCCAAGGTTCTTGCGTTTTTACCCCAGGTGTTCTTTCAGAAAAAAGTGCGGAATTAGCTGTGATTTCAACAATCGTATAACCACCAATTTCATCTTTCGCCCGCAGATTGGATCTACCCATGGTTCCCGGGATTCCTTCAAAATCATAGACTTTATTGGTATGCCCATGACCGCATATGGAAAATTGTGTATTGCGCTTCTTCAATCTGTCTGTCATTTCAAACCAGTTGTCCAGGCTATTGTCAAGTGGATAGTGGTTGGCATTAATGATTGGCTGAGATGCTGGAGTCGCGTTCAATACGGAATCCAGCCAAACGACAGCATCCCGTGGGATATGTCCATCAGACATTCGTACATAAGGACCAGAGGCAGTTCCTATGAACTTAAATCCCTTATGCTCAAAGACAAATTTATCGTAGCCAAAAGTCTCAATGAAACTGACTCCGCCGGATTCTGACCAGCCGGTATCGTGGTTGCCGGGTATTACATGGTAGGGGATGTCAAGTCTATCCAATAATTTCTTAGCCTTTTTAATTTCTTCATTTGTACCCATTTCAGTGATATCTCCAGTGACGATCACAAAATCCATGTCAGCAAGTGAATTGATATCTGTGACAGTTCTTATCAAATCCTCTTCTGCTACTCCGTTGGGTGATCCTATATGAGTGTCAGTGACAAAGGCGAATTTAAAATCCTGGGCAGAGGAGATGCCGAATTTTAGTAGGAAAAGGAGAAAGAGGATTTTTTTCATGTACAACATCAAAAGGATAATTTTTAACTAAATAAAATGTCCTTCTTTCAATCATCGAAAGAAGGACATCTGTAAATTTTATAATTCAATTACCACCCAGGGTTCTGTGTTAACGTGACCCCTTGTTGCTGATAAAGTGTAATTTGATCCAAGGGAACAGGGTCCAAGTACACTTTAGGATCCTCAAACAATCGCTGCGATACTGCCGCTGTAGCAGGGATGATATATCCTTCTTCTCCATCAGTCAGCGTAACGCTGCTTTGAAGTTCAGGATAATCAGCTCTTTTGATCCAAGCGCCGCGATTGATATCCGAATTGCCTTCCGTATCAGTGTATTCAAACTTTGCCCAGCGGGCTAGGTCATCTGATCTGAAGCCTTCCATCATCAATTCTATTCTTCTCTCACGTCGGATTTCCCAGATTATCGAAGGGATAGCTGGATCTCGTGCTGGGTCGTCATACACCATTCCGTTTACAGCCGCCCCAGTTCCTACCACTTCCAGATGCGGAATCATAATGCCTGGTCTATCTCTTAGCACATTTACAGACATATCAAGATCCGACTGCGTCAACGCAGCGCCACCCACGGTAGCCAGTTCAGCTGCAGCTTCTGCATAATTGATCAACACTTCACCATATCTCAAAACCGGAGAATCTGTATAATTTAGATTAGAGCTTCCCTCTGGTTGGTCTTTGATTACCTCATTGAGGAATTTATGAGTGGCATAGCCAGTGGTGCTGTAATTGGAAGCGATACCATTCAGCCTCAATTCATCGGAAACCAAGGTTTCATAAATTCTTGGATCCCTGTTTGCCATTACATTTTCTATTCCCTTATCCCCCTGATATAAAGGTGAAATACCAATAGGTAAGCCATCTTCAGCCAGATAAGCTTCCACCGCATCTTTGGACACGCCTGTTTGCGGTTCCATATTGTTATATGAATTCAATGCGTGAGTTAAGATTCCCGGCTCGTAATGTCTGAATAGAATGACTTCAGGGTTTCCCGTCAAATTCAGTGAGTTAAATACTTCTCTGTAGTTCCCTAAAGTAAAACCGCCTGTGTTGATGAGCTCAGCAGCGGCGTTTTTTGAAGCTTCTAAGTATTCTTTCGCTTTTTCACTGTTGCTGTTATGGTATTTCTGCCAAGTGCCCTCAAATAGAAATACCCTGGACATCAACGCAAGAACTACTGCTCTGTTCACTGTCTGTCCTTCGTTTCCGTCGTCTATACGTACGTTTTCTGCGGCAAATTCAAAGTCTTCCAAAACCCTGTCCATTACAAACTCCCTAGTATCCCTAGGCTTGTAGAGCATTTCTGGATCTGATTCGCTCAGTTCCTCATCGTACCATGGAACATCGCCAAATTGCTTTACCAAATCAAAGTATTCCAAGCCACGGAAGAAGCGTGCTACTCCTGACCAATGCTGTATGGCTTCTTCATCCATCGGGACAGTCTGGACTCTGTTCAGAAATATATTTGCTTTTCTCACGTAACTGAAATTCCAATAAACATTTGTGGCTGCTGTAGGGACGGTTCTTCGGAATTGATTTGGACTAGCCGGAGCGAAGTCATCATTCAGGGTTTGCCCAGAGAAGAATTTGCCCCAAGTATATCCTGAGCCATAACCACTAAAATAAGCGGTATAAAATCCCCATGAAAAATTTCGGACATTGCTTTCAGTAGTCCAATAAGTCTCATCGGTAAGACTATCCAAGGGTGGTTTTTCTAGAAAATCGTCGCATGCAGAAATTGCAAGGAAGCTGAGAGCGAGTGCTATTATTCTTAGTTTCATGTGATTATAATTGTTTTTTAGCGGACACATGGAATCTCACATGGCTGATAATCATCTGGCTGCGTAACGCTTTAGTCATGCTCGATTTCATCGTTCTATCAATTTAAAATGTAACCTGTAAACCGAATGACAGGGTCCTGCTGTACGGGTAAACCCTTCCGAAGGTATTCGAGTCATTGTTTCCTGCCGGTGTATAATCTACTTCAGGATCCAGCGGCAGGTCTAGCTTATCAAACTCAAAGAGGTTTTCACCACTTACATAAACCCTTACTTTGTCTAAGCTGACCTTAGAAATCAAAGAAGCAGGAAGTGAATATCCCAAGGTGATGTTCTTCATTCTCATATATGACAGATCTAGCAAATAGCGAGTCTGTGGAAGGAAGTTCCGTGAATTGTTTGATTGACCGGCATCAGTAGGACGAGGATAAAAAGCATCCGGATTGTCTTCACTCCAATAGTCTAACTGGTGAGAGAACCATGCTTCTCCAGGCCTATAGCCCGGTATCATGATTGGACCGTTTGCCCAATAGTCTCTTTTGCCTACGCCTTGAATGAAAAAGCTTAAATCTATTCCTTTAAAGTCCATACCCAAGCGGACACCGTATTGGTATCTTGGTGTGGTGTTGCCTATTACAGTTAAATCACCATGGTCTTCTTCGGTGTTTTCCCCAAATGAGATTTCCCCATCGCCATTTAGGTCTTTGTACTTCACATCACCTGGACCATAATAGAACCAGCCGCTCTCATATAAGGACTGGGAAGGAATACCTTCCTTGAGTACATATTTTCCGTTATCCAGAACTAATTCCCCGTTAGCATCTTGCACAAAATCATCTGCTGTAAATAATCGGTCTGTCTCATAGCCCCAGATATCACCAATTACTCTACCCGGACGGTTAGAATAGATACTCTTGTTATCAGCGAACTCTGTAATAGTTTCTATGTAATCTGAAAGGACTACCGTAGCATTGAGGTTCAATCCGTTGGCAAAACCATGGTTGTAATCCACCGCCAGTTCCCAGCCTTTGGTCTCCAACTCACCGAAGTTCTGCTTTGTGGCAGAAGTACCGTATGAGGCAGGAAGCACTTCACCTGCGCTGTGCATATCACTTGTCGTACGGTTGTACCAGTCGAAGGCGATACCGAATTTATCTTGGAAGAATCTTGCGTCAAATCCCAGATCAAGCGTAGTCACTGTCTCCCAAGTCAAAGAGGATGGCAGCGCACCCGGCGTGCCAAAGGTTAGTTGATTATCTCCTCCGATCAACCAACCAGATGAATAGGATCCCATAATTCTATAGATGTCACTTAGGTAAGCATTCTGGTTACCGATAGCTCCCCAAGATGCCCTTAGTTTCAGGAAGGACATTACATTGGTAACAGGCTCAAAAAAGGACTCTTCAGAAATCACATATCCTGCGGACATGGAAGGGAAAAATGCCCATCTTTCGGTAGGGGAAAGCCTGGAAGATCCGTCATATCGACCGTTCAATTCCAAGAAGTATTTTCCTTTGTAGTTATAGTTGATTCGGCTAAAAGCTCCAGCAGTTGACCACTGGTTTCTTGCCCCATCTACAAACTGGTCTCCAGAAGCAAGGTCAAGTTCACCTCTGTCCAGATCCATCAGGTCTCTTCTCTGTGAGCTGTGATACCAGTATTCATATGCTTCGATATCACCACCGACCATTGCTTTGAGTGAATGATCACCAAACATTTTTTCATAGGTTGCAAATGCTTTCCCTACGTTTCTGTTGCTCCAAGATGAAGCATATTGCACTCTGTTATAAGAAGCACTCGTATAGGGGGCATATTGAAGGTTAGCTCCAGTTGACCAGAAGTTATAGGCTGATACAACGCCTCCGGTTTGATGGTCATGAAAGTTCTGAGAATCATAGGTATAATTAGCTATGATAGACAAGCCCTTCACAGGAGTTATGGTCGTTCCTAAGTTTAGTCGGGTAAGTGAGGTGCTTTGTTCATTCATTTTTGCCTGCTGCACTTCGGTAACTGCGCTTCTAAACGGATGCCCTTCATATGTTCCATAAGGGTAATTTTTGGGCCATCTTAATAGGTAGTACCATGGATCATATGTTTCACTTGAGAAGTAGAATGGTCTTGTGAACTTGGTTTTGCTATATAGCACACCACCACGAACCTCTAACCAATCATTTACTTGGGTGCCTACACTAAGGTCAGCTGTATATCTGTTGAATTCATCCGGATTTACCTTTAAAACACCGTTTTGGCCTAGATATCCGACACCTAGTCTATAGGTGGTTTTTTCGGAACCTCCTGCCACAGAAAGATCATGTTTTTGTTGTGGAGTCCATTTCTTCATAAACATATCACCAGCTTCCCAAGGACGATAAAAGAATAACCTTCCATCTCTTATCTCAAAATCACGTCCAATAACCATTTCATTGCCCAAGTCTTGGCCTCCATATTCAGCCTCCCAATCACGCATTTTTTGAATACCCAATTCATCGAAATACATACCCACTACCCCAAATACATTGGTTGAAGGATTGGTACGTTGTAAGGCTTTAAAGGCCATTTCCGCACCATCTGCCGTGTTTGCTATAGTGGGCGTTACGGTAGGAGTAGCCCAAGCAAAATTGTTTGAGTAGCTGATTTTAGGAGCTTCTCCTTTTTTGCCCTTCTTGGTCGTTATCAGGATAACACCCCAGGCTCCTCGTGCTCCATAGATGGAAGAAGAAGCAGCGTCTTTCAGAACAGAAATTGATTCAATGTCTTCAGGATTTACTAATTGCAGATTTGGGATTTCCACGTTATCCACCAAAATAAGCGGTTGGGCACCACCTGAATTACTAAGGGTACCTACACTTCCACGAAGTCTTATCGTAGGGTTCTGCCCGATTTGCCCACTTGGAGTAGTGATCGTTAGACCTGGAGTAGTGCCTTGAAGACCACGGGCTACATCCGTAATCGGTCTTGATTCCAGGACTTTCGTGTCCACGGATGAAACAGCTCCAGTCAGGTCACTGCGCTTTTGAGTACCATACCCGACCACGACAAACTCATCCAGTGCCTGCGCATCTGGTTCTAATACAATATTGAGAGTCCCACCTTCATTGATCGTCCTTTCCTGGCTGACCAAACCTATAAAACTGAATACCAAAACTTGATCCTTCTCCACAGTTATCTGGTATTTTCCGTCGATGCCTGAGGTGACACCTTTTGTGGTTCCTTTGACCAATATGCTTGCTCCCGGTAAGGTCATTCCATCTTCAGCACTGGTGACAGTACCCGACACGCTAAGCGACTGGGCATTCACTTGAAAATGAAACAGGAGAAAACACACTGCAACAAACGAACAATGTAAAAGTTTTTTCATGTTAAACATTTAATTAGTTGAGTTGAATAGAGTCTTATGAAATAGTTAATGGAGTTTTAAAGCATCAGTAAATAGCAAAGGATTTTGTCTATTGTACATGTTTTGCCGTGTACCCCTAATTATTTCACCTTCAAATCTTTCTAAAAAATGCTCCTGTTCAATCCCTGAAAACAGGGATATTAATAAATCACTAGTGTTAAATAATATTGAAATAATTACCTTAGAGAAGAGCATTTTCTAGACTGTGAGGATTTATCAATTAGTCAATAGACCCTGGAAAAATCCATCTACCAACGCCAATGGTGCGCTTTTTCTCTTTTTGAAAAAGAGGATTTGGGCAAGGTGAATTTTGAAGCATAGCTTAAGAATAGCTCGTGAGGTAGGATGGGAGCTATATTCTTAGGAATTCCGTTGGTGGAATTTTATTATCTAGGTACATCAGTAACTACTAATATTAGGCTGGTGAGAGGGAAATGAAGGATTTGAATTTAATTTTTACGTTATGATCAATGTATTGATAGCAGATGACCATCAAATGTTTATTGATGGTTTAAAGGCCTTATTGAAAGACCTTCCAGGAATTAACGTAGTGGGTCAGGCATGCAATGGTAAGGAAGCAGTACTACATTGTAAAGATAATCCTGTAGATATAGTAATAATGGATGTGAATATGCCTGAAATGGACGGTGTGGAAGCAACTAAGGAACTGAGTAGAACAAATAAGAACCTTAAAATTCTTGGTCTCTCCATGCATAGAGACAGGCACTTTATATCTGATATGCTTAAGAGCGGCGCCAGCGGATACATTTTAAAAAACACAGGTAAGAAAGATCTGCTGGATGCAATCCAAACTCTTTATAGTGGGGATAGCTATGTAAGCGAGGAGGTGAGTAAAATACTATTGAACAGTTTTTTGAAAGACTCGGCTAAATATGAGGTCAATGAGCGCTTGTCAGGAAGAGAATCCGAAGTGCTGGAGTGTATTGCGATTGGTCTTACTACACTGGAAATAGGGGACAAACTTTTCATAAGTAAAAACACAGTAGAGACTCATAGGAAAAATTTACTCTACAAGCTAAAGGCCAAAAACACTGCTGAATTGGTCAACAACGCCTATAAAAGAGGGTTAATTAGTTGATTTTAATTAGTTGTCCGCTTCTCTTCCAGTAAAACAATAAATGCATCGTAAGATTCTGAAAACACTAGTGTCAGGTTCTCTTCAGTCACTTGTACTGAGCGAAGTCGAAGTAGCGGTCACTTGCCTGTCCGCCTGACGTGTAAGGTCTTCCACCCAGTAAAGCAAAGAAAATATGGCAACTGGCATCATTGCGGATTACTAGATAACTCCAATATAAAGAAGTAGGGTAGGCCAGTGCTTATACAAGTATAACTTACCGGCCAATTACCACTGGTGATTATTACAAATCCCTATTTTCAGGGAGGGCAATAGTTGTTTTAAAAAACATATTTGTAGATCATGAGACTTGGGAATTGGCCCAGCTCTTTCCTATTAAATTGATTCTGAATGCTTTTATTGGCAGATAGTGGGTCTACCAAGACCGATTGGAGATTAATAGATAAATCAGGCGATTGCTTGGTGTCTCTTAAATCGAAGGGACTTAATCCTTATTTTCTGACATCAGATGAAATAAAAAATGAACTTAGTTCAAAAGTTCTTGATAAAATTCCTGATGTGAATAGAGTGGTTTTCTATGGAGCTGGCTGTAGTCATCCTGCCAAGGCGGCAGAAATGGCAGTCGCGCTGGATGAGATATTTCCAACTCAAGTACCGGCAGAAGTAAATGGAGACATTCTGGGCGCAGCCAGAAGTTTGCTTCAGGGTGAGTTCGGGATTGCGTGCATATTAGGTACAGGAGCAAATTCTTGTCTATATGATGGCAGGGACATAATTGGCAACGTGCCTTCCTTGGGCTTTATTTTGGGGGATTATGGCAGTGGAACGGTGCTATGTCGGGATCTGATCCGGGAATTATTGCAAGGAAATATGGGTGAGGGGCTTAGAGAGGAATTTTTTGAAAAATTTGGACTGGATCAACGGATGATTCTGGATAAAATCTACAATCAGCCACGAGCCAATCGTTTTTTGGCTTCATTTACCCCTTTTCTGCTCGATAATATCACCGATCCAATTATCCATTCTTTAATTTATCAAAACTTCAGACAGTTTTTCGAATACTATATCATGCCTTATCGAAAATCTCATCAGGATATCCCTTTAGTATTTACAGGCTCTGTTGCGTATCATTTTGAAGCTCATTTGCGGGCAGTAGCTGAGGAGTTTGGTGAGAAAATAAAAAATATCGCCCAACACCCAATGAATGGCCTGGTAAATTTTCACAGCCAAACCTTCGCTAATTATTAATTCACAACACTCATTATAAATGACACTTGCTACCGAATCAGCTTCCTTCTATGACAATTTGGAATCCATGCCTTTGTTGGACTTATTGGAATCTATCAATAGGGAAGATCAGAAAGTGGCGCTCTCAGTCCAAAAAGTACTTCCCCGGGTAGAAAAGTTAGTAGAGGACTTAGTTGAAAAATTTAAGTCTGGCGGGAGATTGTTTTATATTGGAGCTGGTACGTCTGGAAGATTGGGCGTGCTGGACGCCTCTGAGATTCCCCCAACCTTTGGAGCTTCTCCAGAATCGATAGTCGGCCTGATAGCAGGCGGAGATACAGCCATAAGATCGGCTGTGGAAGGAGCTGAAGATGATGAAGATCAAGCATGGATTGACCTTTCGCGGTATGGGTTGAATGAAAATGACACTGTACTCGGGATAGCTGCTTCAGGCAAGACACCTTATGTAATGGGAGGACTAAAAGCGTCGAAAGCCAATGGACTGCTGACTGCAAGTATTTCTTGTAATTCCAATGCGGCTATTTCACCATTTGCCACACATGCAATAGAAGTGGAGGTTGGAGCTGAGTTTGTCACAGGGAGTACCAGAATGAAATCAGGAACTGCCCAGAAAATGATTCTCAACATGATCAGTACCAGCTTGATGATTCGCTTGGGTAAAGTGAAAGGCAACAAAATGGTGCATATGCAGCTCAGTAATAGCAAGCTCGTGGATAGAGGGGTACGAATGATTCTTTCAGAAGTACCTTCCTTATCATATCAAGAGGCCCAGTCGCTATTGGAAAAGTACGGATCGGTGAATACTGTAATCACTGAGCTTACGACGGGGGAATAGCATTGGAATCAAGCCATTAAACCAAGAATTCAGAATTCTTAGGAAAAATAGAAAGATTAAATGGTTTGCTTAGTAGTTTAGCGATCAGTGTATTCCGCTTTTTTCATTTACAATAGATGCAAGATTCATTCATTAACAGCAATTCTACTCAGGAAGAAGTATCTATTCATAATCTTCTTCTCGATCAGCTGGATGGGTGCCTCAAAAAGATGCTTCATCCGTCTAATACCTTATGGACTGGAGCTGTCATCATTGGTAAATCTGGGGCAGGTAAGACTTTTTTGATCGAAAAATACCTATTGAATTCTACGTATGATGTACTGATAAGCCGGCAATCCCAGCAACTTCAAAATGTACCGTACGCAGGTCTTAAATTGGCAATTGGCAATTATTTAAGGACAAAGTTCAGGGAGATGGACCCCGAGTCATTTGTTTCCTTTTCGGAAGGGCTCAACCTGGCCTTGGGAGAGAATTTCGCGTTGATGTGTGAATACATCCCAGAGCTGATGATGCTGGGCATAAAAGGGGAGAAGCAGGAGATTTCCAATACCCCTAAAATGGAAAACCAGCTTTATTTTTTGTTTAAGGTGCTATTCGAATTTTTTAGTGATTTTTCAGATCAGGTGCTGATACTATTTACAGACGATTTGCAGTGGATAGATGGATCCAGCGCAAGCTTACTTCAGTATTTGCTTACACATATTCCGCCTTCCAAATTACTATGGCTTGGAGCTGTGCGGGATTCAAAGGAAGACCTGGGACAGGTGGACCAGTTGATAGGATCACTTGGCTTTGATCAAAAACATATTCAAAGGATAGAGCTGGGGGAATTTAGTCTGCATCAAAGCCAGGATTTTATAGGCCAGCTTTTGGGGGGTAAATGTGAGTCAGCCACCAGTGCACTTATTCACAAATTGGGTAAAGGAAATCCTGCCCTATTGACCAGCTTGGTACATGCCTTGGTCCAAGAGAAACTACTGGAAAGGAATTCTGAAGGTTGGACTGGAAATATCCCAAAAATAAAAGCCCGTTTTCAGGGAATTAACTCTACCCAGTTTTACCAAGAACGTTTTAATTCACTTCCTTCTTCCGCCAAAAAAATAGTTGAGTTGAATGCTTGTGCAGAAGTACTTTCAGAAGGTGACATGGAGCTGCTATTCAGAGATATTTCTGATGGGAAAACAGCATTAGCGTACCTTGATTCAGAGGGGATATTAAGCATGCAAAATGGCAAATATATGTTTGTCGAAAGTTACTTTGGGGAATTCATTTATTCTCGACTCGCAAGCCAGGAAAAATCCCTTTATCATTTGCAGCTGGCACAAATCCTACTAAGAGATAATTTTAGTCTGTTGAGCAACTCAGACAAAGTCATTATTGCCCAGCATTTGCAGTTAGCGATAGAAAGTATCACAAATACCAGTGAGAAAGTTCATGCAGCAACTATTCTTCTGGAAGTGGCAAGGATGCAGAAGGATGAAAATGCTTATTCCCAAGCCAGAGTATTTCTAAAGGCTTCACTGGAGCTGTTGAAAGGATTGCGGTGGGATGAGGTGAATCCTATATTATTTCAGGTTCATTTGGAAAGTGCAAAAGTAGAATACCTGCTTGGTGAATATGATCTGGCAGAAATCAAATTAGACTATTTGATTGAGCATCTCAGAATAATAAAACATAGGTCGGAAGCTTTTGAGTTGAAGATTGTGATTAACAATCACTTAGGCAGATATCGTAAGGCGGTGGTCATTTTAAAGGAAATATTAGCTGAACTCGGTATTGAATTGCCATTGAATGAGCAGGAATTGGGTAGGCAAATTCAAGTACTTCAAACAAATCTTTCAACTAAAAACCCACAACAAACCATACTTTTTGATCCTAATGAGCTAGAGATCCAACCTTTAATTCTTCGCTTACTATACATAGGCGGGATGGCTATGCACCATACTTCAGAATCCCTTATGACTTGGGCAGCCCTTCAACTGATTCAACGCTCAAGGTTTTTTAATCTTCCAAATCTAAGTACCATAGGGTATGTGAGTTATGGGAGAATGCAGATTATCGCTGGGGAACTGAGTGAGGGATATGAGTATGGGAAAATGGGGCTGGATATAAATACCGCTCTTGAGGATCTTCAGTATAGATGTAGGGTTTTGGGTGTTTTCGCATTTTATATACAACCATGGAAAAGAGCTTTTGATGAGAGCACATTGCTTTTGAAAGAAGGTATGGAGGTTGGGAGAAAGTCGGGAGATTTGATTGGCTTGTATATCCTCAAGACCCATCTGTTTAATCTTCACTTTCTGAGTGGGAAGCCGATTTCAGGCCTTTTATCCTTTGATTTCAAAGAGTCATATCCTGGGATGGAATTAACTTATTACATCACTCATTATCAAAAGGAACTGATCAGATACCTGACTACTGAAAGCCCATTTCTTTCACTTCCCAAACAGAATCCTAGTGGACTGGCAGCAAAGTTGACACTACAGGAGGAGCGATTTTATAGGAATTACGTACTTGCGAGATACTTTTTCCTGTTTGGATACTATGGGCAGGCCAAGATCAGCGCAAAAGAAGCTGATGACAACAAGAAATTGCAACAGGGTTCACCTTTAGTTCCAGCGAATATTTTGATTATGAGTTTGGCAATAACTCAGGACTGGGCCAATCTAGCCAAAGAAGAGCAGATGGAGAACCGCCTTTGGCTAAATAATGTGCTTGCGGATTTAAGTACGTGGTATCATCATGCGCCAGCTAATTATGCTTCTGATTATTGGTTGCTCAAGGCAGAAATTGAGAGAATATCCGGAGAAAATGAATCTCAAATCGAACAAAATTATCACCGTGCTTGTCAAGCCGCGGAAGGTAATTTATATCAAGTAGCATTGGCCAATGAGCTTACTGGAAAGTACTATTTGTCAATAAATGACTATAGTTCAGCAAAACTGTGTTTTTTGGAATCGGTAAGGCATTACGAACTCTGGGAGGCAAAAAGAAAAGTCCGTCAATTGGTAAGGCAGTATTCATTTTTGTTTGACCCAGCTATCAAAAAGGATAATCCATTGGATATAGAAAATATCCTGAGAGAACTTGGGGGAGAATTGGATGTGAAAAAAATCTCCCAAAAACTACTGACCATTCTGCTACGAGTTTCCGCTTCCAGTGGAGCTGCTGTTCAATTGATAGAAAGAAAAGGACAACTGGGACAGAGAGGGGAAATGCAGCTGATCAGTAACCGAAAAACAAAAAGAGAAATATTTGGAGAAATTGATTTATCCGGGCTCTTTTTGATGGCCTACCGAACTAAGTCTCCATTGATTTTTGATGAATTGGCTGATGATAATGGCTTTCCACAACTTCGGAAATTGAGCGAAGTCGGTATAAAATCCTGCATGATTTTTCCACTTGGAATCTCCGATTCCCTATCCATTCTCGTTTATTTGGAAAGTAGTTTTTGCCTGGCCAATTATTCAAATGAAATCATCCGGTGGGTTCGTATCATAGCAAGTCAGGGTGGGATAATACTTGAAAATGCCAGAATCTATGAAGAAAGCTTGGCTCTCAACGAAGAAATAAAGTTGGAAGTGCAGCAAAAACAGGAATTAATGACACTAATAGAGCAGCAGAAAAACGCCCATATCAAAGATTTGCTGAAAGTACAAGAATATGAGCGGGAGAGAATTGCAGGTGATTTGCATGATAGCTTGGGATCTCAACTTTCAACAATAAAAATCCGACTGGCAAATATCTTTGAAAAATATAGTGAGAGACAGCTGACACAGGAAGGTAATGAAACCTTGGAAAAACTGGACAGAGCAATAGGAGAGGTCCGTAAAATTGCACACCACATGTCCCCTGTTTCCTTAAGGCGCTTTGGCCTCTCCTCTGCCTTGCAGTCACTGATAGAGGATGTCAATGAATCAACTTCTATCCAAGCAGAACTACAAGTACTCGGCCTACATAATAGATTGGATGATCAAATAGAATTGACGGTGTATAGGATTTGCCAGGAACTTATTCAAAATGTTCTGAAGCATGCCAATGCAAGACATCTTCGGGTTCAAATAATTAACCACGAGGATGAATTGAATATCACCGTCGATGACGATGGGACGGGGCTGCAAAAAGACCAAAAGGATTGGGGAATGGGGCTACTCGGCATTGAGGCAAAAGTGCAGATGCTTAAAGGTACTTTTATCATAGAGAACCAGCCAAACCAAGGTTGCCTCGTGGTTATTGATATACCGATTTTCTAATTGAATTCTGTAAATTAAGAGATATCCTGACGGACTTCCATTGGGGTACCCCAACGGAAGGGGAGGACAGAGTTAGAGTAACACTCCCTTTTCCAAAAATGATATATAATCAGCAGCGCGCTCTTCCACATAGGCCAAAGTATCGTCTTCTATTGTTCTGTCTAGTTCAAAAGCCCCATTAGCACTTAATATGGCGTTAGATGCTACTCCATATATCGGAAAATAGCCCTGATATTCTGCTTTTAAATAATCAAAGGTCAAGGTAAGAGGAAGCAGTATCTGTTCCATAGCATAAGAGCCAACAGCACTTTCTTGGTCAATCCCTCCGGAAACAGCGATAGCGACTTTTTTTCCACCTAACTTATATCCGCTTTTCCTGCCATAGGCCCAGTTGTAGGTCAGAACTTCATCAATCCATTTCTTCAAAAAAGATGGAACGCTAAACCAATAAATCGGAAATTGGAAAACCACGTGCTCAAAGGCTTCAATAAATCCCTTTCTAGTTTCCAGTTTTTGACCAATATAGATTCCTTTTTTTGAGTGTTGGCATTTTTCTGAAGTTTATAATTCTTAGTTTAGATTTCTCTAGTTTAGTTCCAAGATCTATTTAGGTTAACATCATTTTGAAATCAGATACAATTACGTTAACCAATTTATTTTCAATGTATTAGATTGGAATTGATACTGCTCGGTAGCTTCAGGTTTTTGGAAACGGGTAAAAAAAGATATGCTAATATTTTCAATTCCCCATGAAAATAAACCACCTTAGAAATCTTCGTGCAAGGCATGAAGTATTTCTAAGGTGATTAAAATATATAATTATTGTTTTCTATGATCCTGTTACAACTGAAATAGTTACTTCTTAAAAGTTACCTCAGCAATTCCCCCTTTATCCAATCCAAGGAAAATCCTGTCTTTGTCTCCTTGTCTGACCACCTTTAAATCCCAAATTCCACCTTCAGAAATATGATGAAAGGCATGGGATTCCCATGTTTCTCCTTTGTCTGTGCTGTAGAATATTTCTAGAGGTTGGGGCTGCCCGCCTTTGATCCATTTTCCGGCAAAAACAATGTTTGGATTAGTTGGGCTAATCCCAATTCCAAAAAAGAAATGTGCTTCCTCATGCCTGTCAATTAAGGTAGTCCAGGTGTTTCCGTTGTCCATACTTTTTGAAAGTTCACCTTCCCAACCTACGTAAATGCTCTGAGGAGATTGACGGTCAAAAACAATTTCTTTGACCACTGTTGGATTGGGTACCAAATTGTCCCAATAGTCAAGTTGCTCGTTTTCCTTTGTTTTAAAGAGAAACCCATTTTCTATACCACCTTGGCCTCCTCCCCAAATCTCATTCGGAATCAATGGATTGACTTTTATTTTCATGGTAGCTGGTGAGCCTATCATGCCCCAATCACCCCATATCGGTTCCCATGTTTTCCCCTTGTCAATAGATTTTGCCACCACTTGGCTTCCAGTGGCGTACAAATGGGATGGCTGGGAAGGAACAGATTCAAAGTCTCCTAAACCTTCCCATGAATCTTCTGCCCCTCCGAAATTGGTTTCATATTCTTCCCATTTTTTTCCCGCATTTGCCGTTTTGTAAATTTTGGTTTCCGGGTTTTCCTCACTGAAATTTACAGATGAAGCCAGTAGTTCCGCAATAGTAAAAGCGTGTATATCCTGAATGTTTTTCCCCTTTAATCCTATAGATGTAAATTGAACGTCTGTTGAATTCATGTTTCTGGAATATATTCCGTCACTAGTGGCGGCAAATATCATGTCACCCTTTATCACCAATTCATTAACTGTAATTCCTTCTAGTGAGTGAGATCTTAATGTAAACGGCCCAGACTGAATGGGTTCAAAGTCACTGTCCGAATTACACGATAGTAAAATAATTGAGGTAATCGCAAAAATGGTTTTTTGGAATAGGTTGTTTTTCATTTTTTATAGTTGGTTTAATTGTAGGATCAGGAGGCCTCCCTGTAATTCTAGCTTTAAGACGTCAGTGTCTTTTAAAATGCTACTGTTTTCATGGGGTTTCTGGACGGTTTTTCGGGAGGGTTATGAATAGTAGGGGGTTAGGCTTTTCTGGGTAATAAAATGCTAAATGCATAATATTAAACTGGAAACACTCCTTGTTAGGATTAGAATCCAATGGCCTAGGTAAAGGGTTTTTGCCACAGCGAGTTTTGCTAACCCCTATAAGAAAGGAGCTTGCTTTTTGAAGTATAAGAAGTGGTAAATATGCTAGTAGAGGATTCAGTCCGAACTCCGGGAGGCTAGATAAACTAACCTGTTTCATCTCGTTTGAATATTCCTGAAATCGTGTTCTGTGGCAATTATCTCCAGTGATACAAGTCAAATCAGTTTAATTAAACACGCATTTTTCCATTCCTTCTTCCGCCAATTTAGCCTGATCCCGTCACACGGGGCAAGAGACT
>CBFGUY010000088.1:0-16652 GCA_965651895.1 uncultured Algoriphagus sp.
GTGTCTTGGGGAAGTTCCAAAGTGAGGGAATCAGTGGATACCCTATTGCTTGAAGGAACCACAAATAAGGTACCCCCGCCAATTTCACTTGAGGCATGAATAGTCAGTATTCTGGTTGTTCCTCCGTCCGAAATACACGAAATACATGATATGCATGATACCAGTAATACTACTGCCAGTAATTTTTTCATTTTCCTTATTTAAAATACTTGATTAAATACTCTTTTTACCCAAGAAATACATCACGAGCTACAACTGTAAACCACCCCATTCATGGCCCCTGAAAATATATCAGGTTATTTCCTCTAACAGCATCAACTCCTGCCATAGATTTAACAGCTTTTAATGCATTGTCTGCCTTCAGTTTAATATTATCTACAAAAGATTGGTCTGAAAGCGTGTAAACTACAGTACGTCTAAATGGCCAACTGCCAATTACCCTGTATTCTGATGTCTCACCAAATACAACTCTACCGACCCAATTATTGTGGTAGTCCATTTCATTGTCATAGTCCTGATACGAAGGTGAACTTTCCGCACATTCTTCATGCGCATCTGCAAATTCCTTTGCCAATTGGAGTCCCTTTTGTATGTCATCTTTTTTGGCTCCGTAATATGCAGCTATAA
The DNA here is from genome assembly GCA_965651895.1 of uncultured Algoriphagus sp. Classification (GTDB taxonomy): domain Bacteria; phylum Bacteroidota; class Bacteroidia; order Cytophagales; family Cyclobacteriaceae; genus Algoriphagus. The sequence continues at coordinate 628 of CBFGUY010000088.1, forward strand.
GTGCGTTCCAGTAAGCATGTCGAAAGGCATCGCCCCGATCTAGATGGCGGGTATATCCTCCAGCCGATGTATATAATTTATTTGTAGCAGAATTTGCATTATCCGTTGCATCCTGAACCGATCTCGTTGCTCTAGGTCGCCCCGCAAGAATCCAAAATTCCTTATCACATAGTCCGCCTGGATAATCAGCTGTCCGACTATTTTCCCCCATAAATGAACTTTGGGCCAACACTTGAAGAATGTCGTAGGTCATATTTTGTTCATAATACTCTTCAATTGTATCAAGATTTTCTTCAATTTCCTGATCTGTCAATTCAGGAAAATCATTTCGAATTATTGATGCTTCTTCTGGTAGGACGATAAACATTCGGGTAGTTTGCCTCAATTGAAACACTGATTTCCGCCAATTGATCCAATGTAGGATAATCAAAATCCGAAAGCGTCTTAAGATTTCTTTGGTGATTGGACCCTTTATCAAGCAGCTCATTCTGAAAATCTTCTAAACTATAAGTCAAAACTTCCACAGGCGCATCTCTTTGATGATTAACCGACAAGCCCCTGAATTTCGCCAGCTCAACTGATAAACCATCCTGTACCTGAGATTCATCAGGTGTCCAATCTCCATTATTACATGAAACTGCAAAAAACAAAACTCCCGAAAAAACTAAAGAACGGAATATTAGAACTCGCATACTAATTATTTATTTTAATAATTAAAGAATTAATTAAACAAATTAAGCAAAAATAACCTGCCCATACAACTAATCCTTCCATTTATTTTTATCAATTGAAGATGGTGATTATCTGACATCGATTTGCTAACTGATATTTTCTTTCAGTCTAGAAACATAAGATCTTTTTCAGCAACTCAATCCCCAAGCGCTATGTACAACTGGGCAGAAATCTGCAGTGAACTGAAGGATCTGGCTGCGTCATCTCCCGATACACTTCGCTATCGGGACAGGCTCTCCCCGCCCTTCACAAAAAGCTTAGGTGCTGAATCAAAAATGTCTTAAATGGGTGATAGATACGCTTAGTTAGGCAAATACTTTTTTGGAGAGAAATTAATCGACAATACCCCTACTAGTGGAAACGGCACAATGCCGTAGGCATGGCAGATTTCATAGCACCGGGTTTCAACCCGGTGGCAAAAAAAGACCAAAAGGCGGTTGCCTCGGACATGAGATATGGTGATAAGCGAATGGCTAATCCCGAGGAGGTCAAGAATGTTTGTGAATTTTCCAATTCGAAATCCTATGATCACAGATCGGTGCCCAAACAGTAGTTTTTTTTCTATTCTTTTGCTCCCGAAATAATCGGGACAGGCTTTAGCCCAATGGGGATGGAACATCTACATCTACCCATATGGATAAAGTTAAGGTAGTTTTCTCTTGTTCTTTTGGCTTGGGCCAAAAGAACCAAAAGCCCAAGACGCCAGCAATCTTCCACAGCGCAATCCAGCCGCACCCTCGTGCTGCGTCATTCCCACCCGCCCTAAACACGACCATATGTTCTATTTGATTAGCTCTAGTAGAGATAGTGGTCTTCCCTGCTACTAGTGCAATAATGCCAAGTCGGATATTTTTACGGAGGAGGGGTTATAAAGATTGGGGAGGATTAAAGTAGAAAAATCCTAATCCTTCTCCATCAGAATTTCATACAGAGATTTTCCACCTAAGTCTTCCTGAAAATATGTTCCGGTCAGCTTCATCCAGTCCTGCCACTTGGTGGCTTCGGTAGTAGGTATTTCCCAAAATTCCGATAACTGCGGTGCAGGGGTACGTTCAATCTGCTCCCGGATAGCTGGCAACCTATCAAGTAAATGAACAATGATTCTTGGGACCTGTAGGATCACTGAATCCCCGTCATGAATGGATCCCTGCCCCCCAGCCGAGAACATATCCCGGATGTTTGGACAGACTATCCCCTCTCTAGTGACCAACCAGATCGCCATTCGGGAGTATTTGGTGGGTTGCTTACTTAATTGCACAGGAAAATAGGCCATGGCTTTGTCGCGCAGTTCTTCACGTTCTAAACGGGTAAGATTAGCCCATATACGGATGATTAAGTTGCTGGACTGTCCATCTGCCGATTGATCCATCCACCACAGATCTTCTCCAGGGCTAAGTTTCGTGCGATAATAATCAACAATCGGACGGATGGGGTTGTCCATCTTGCGGAGTGTATCGTAAGGCACTTGGATCTTGTCAAACACGGTATGGCCTGCAGTGAGATTCATGTCGATCAGGTATCTGGGAGAATGAGTCACCACCACCTCAGACAGTACTTCTTCGTAAGGCCTGCATTTCAGTTCGATCGGATTGAAGAGTTTGGCGAAAAGCATAAAAATCCGCTCTACCCCATCTATCCTAGTCCCTTCAAAAACTGAATTACCTGTGGTTCTCCAATGGTTTTGTTTGGTGGTCTTGACTTCTATGCCATAAAACTTTTTGGCAACAATGTCAGGAAATTTCTGACCTCCAAACAACTCTATAGAATTTTCAAACGGTGTTCCCTTAGCCGCAGCCTCCAATACCTCCTTGACCAATGGCTCAAAATTGCGTCCATCCAGTTTCAGCATGGCTTGTGGAGAGCTGGCCGCAAGGACACCAAGTTCTTCCATGGTGAGGCTGAGCAAACTGTCAAACTGTGATCTTTCCGGTTCGGGATTTACAGAGACTATCATTGCCTTCAATCAAAATAAATATCCCAAAGTGATTCCAGCCTTGCCGCAAGGTTAAAAGCAAGGAGCGGCGGAACGGCATTTCCGATGATCTTATAGGCCTGTGATGGACTGACAAGAAACGAACCTTTCCTGCCCTCCTTCTTGGGAATGACAAACTCATAATCTTTAGGAAATGTCTGAATTAGTGCACATTCCCGCACAGTCAGTCTTCGCTCAGGCAATCCCCTCTCCAATTCATGGTCAATTTTGCCTCCATGAACTTTGGAAAGACGTCTGAATTCTATATTGCCATGATGTTCAGCCCTTATAGTAGGGCCGATAGAGTTTAACTTAATTTCAGCCTGTCCCTGACAATGGGCCCCCATGTATTTGGCTTTAGAATAATACTTTTGGGAAAAGTCCTTCGCCTGTTCTGGTTCTTCCACTGAATCAAAAACACGTGAAAGCTTTACGAAAGGCTTTAGCTGTTCTCCCTTTGCCTTAAAGGCGTGTGTTGGAAAAGGATATGGATTATAAGTATCCGGAATTTGTTTTGAACTTAGTGCCTTCAAAGCGGTGTCCTTAAGGGCCGATTTACGGATACCAATGAATATCACCCGCTCACGGGACTGAGGAACTCCATAATCAGCTGAATGCAACACCATAGGATCAAGTACAATATACCCGTTTCCTCCTGCGGTGGAAAAATCCTTTTGGATGACTTCTTTGACATTGGACAAGTTGGCAAGTCCCTTCACATTTTCTGCGACAAAGATTTTAGGCTGGGTAATCTCAATGACTTCTTTCATCCACATATAGAGCTGACCTCGGGTTTCTATGGAGGCTTCATCCTCTTCAATGAGTTTGCCTAAGTGATTTTTGTGGGAGTTAAACCCATTTCTTTTACCTGACAAACTAAAATCCTGGCAAGGAAACCCTCCTGTGACCAGATCTATATTACTTGGAAATACCGGAGTTCCCGAACGATGAAGTTTGACTAGATCTACAATACTTTCTTTGAAAAAGAATTCTGGCTGATGGCCACGTTTTGTAAAATAGTTTACCCATGCGCTTCTGGCATCAGTAAGTATATCGTTGGCGAAAACAGTTTTGAATTTGGTCTTGCGCAATTGGGCATAGTCGGTGTCCACTTCATGCGAAATAAAGTCAGGATGAAGCAGTTCGTTAACAGAGTCTTTCAGCACCTCAAAACCTCCTTCAAAGCCAAGATCCATGCCACCGCATCCCGAAAAGAGTGAAAGCACCCGGATCGTATCTGTATTTAATGATCGAGATGCTTTATCCAGCACCACAGGCTGATAAAGCACATCTAGCTGTGGTTCTTCTACGGTATCTAGGATATTATCTTTGGTACTATCTAACATTTGATTCAAATTACTAAAAATTTTAATTTTTGATGATTAAGTAGAAAACTCCATCACCACCTGATCCAGATCGAAGGACTTTTCTTCCAGACCATAGGCCTTGTAGGTTTCATTGAGGAATCTCACCAGTGAATAGCCCACCTCTTTGCCCAGGTTACACGGCACGGCGTTGCCGATCTGCTTGTACTGGTTGGAAACTGAGCCTGCGAATTTCCACTCATCGGGAAAGGTCTGGATACGGGCATACTCCCTCACCGTAAAGGGTCTGGTCTCATCGGGATGACAGCGCTCGGTCTGCTTCTGAGCAGGACTACAGGTAAGCGTAAGGCTTGGTTCATCCCAGCTTATCCTCCTGGCCATGCCTGTCTTGCCACCGCCCAGGTAGAAGCTCTTCTGCATATACTTCTTCTGCAGATCAAGTGGCAGATCCCTCCAATACCCTCCCGGAGGAACCTTGTCCAAGATGTCCTGTTTGCTCTTTGGATATAGGCTTCCTTCTGATTCCGGTACATCCGTCGGGTAAAGTTCCCCTGCTTTCAGGGCATCCTTCAGTGTATATATTTTTTTGTAAGGCTTAGGATATAGGAAATCAATGTCGATATCCTTTCTGATCCCTACCAGGATCAGCCGTTCCCGTTTTTGGGGTACGTTATAAAAAATGGCTTTCAGCACCCTTTCGTCCAAGGGCTTGTAGCCGATCTCGTCCAGAATGGATTTCATGCCTGCAAGAGTCCGTCCCTCGTCGTGGTTCAGTAGGCCACGGACATTCTCCCCCACACAGATCAAGGGCTTCACCTCGTCCACTACCCTTGCAAATTCATAGAAGAGCGTTCCCCGGGCATCCTCCAGCCCAAGTTGCTTCCCGGCATAGCTAAACGCCTGACAGGGGAATCCACCGGTGACTACATCGATTTTATTCTTATAGGAAGCGAAGGATACTTTGCGGATGTCATCCTCTATGACCTTCCACTGCGGGCGGTTGATCCGTAGCGTCTCTGCTGCCCAATGATCTATCTCATTCAGTGCGACACATTTCAGTCCTGCCTTCTCCATACCTATAGCCAATCCCCCTGCCCCAGCGAAGAGCTCGAGCACAGGGTAATTATGGTCGGGTGTTACTTGGTTGCCCAGATCTTTTGGGGTAAACATAAATTCCAGTTCGTCAAAAATTCTCAGTTGTTCTTTCTTATACACCCTATAATTGCTCATAGGCTCACGGAAAGCGGTGAGTTTGCCGTTGTTGTCCCAGCGTCTGAGGGTTTCCTTGCTTTTGCCGAGCAAGTCCGCTACTTCCGATAAAGTATAGTAATCCTTCATATAATTATGATTTTTTATTGTCAGATCGCCAGGCAGATGAGCTATAGCTGGGCTGATAACCAAGTTATCAAACCTTACACATGGTTATAAATGTAAAGATATATATTGACAGAAAAAGAGCAGGTGTCAATATTTTCTGTCAACGGGTGTCAATATTTTTTTGAGGGATTGTTCTCTAGTATTTCATTAGAAAAATTGGGCGAAAACCACATAGAATTGTGGTTCTTTTGAGGAATGGGCTAAAGCCGCATTCCAATTGAGGGGGGCGGTAATTCTTACGAACTTTATTCTATTTCTGAGTCATCATTCCCTTTTATTGAGGCTGGGGAACTTATATAATAGCGTCAACATAGATATTGGGGTAGGCAAATTGTACCACATAGACCTTGTCCGCTTTTAATTTTTTTTTCGGTGGTTGTTGATAATATCCACTATCCGATCCTTTAGCGTAGGAAGAATATTTTCTACAACGGCCCAAACTGCCCACAAGTCAACTCCAATGTAATCATGGATAAGTTTATCCCTCATCCCGGCGATTTTTTTTCCATTCGATATCCGGATATTTAGCCCGAAAATCGTTATCAAGTTTCTTGGTAGCCTCTCCGATAATTTCGAAGTTTCTGATGACGGCATCTTGGATCAAACTATTATTTAAAAAAGTTTCTTCAGAGAGTTCTCTTGTGTAATCCTCAATCTTTTGAATACAATAACAAATATGTTCAAGGTAGATTACCGGGTTTTTGGTCATATAATTCTTATCAAATCTGATTCTATATATGGCTTTAAGGACTGATTCACCGACCTTAAAGAAATTAGATCAACCTTAATACCCAAGACTTCTGACAGTTCCTGCTCCATTCCAATTAACTCCAAAAGATCTACTTTAAGATCAAAATCAATGAGAATATCTAGATCACTGTTTTCGTTTTCTTCCCCGCGGGCATAAGAACCAAATATACCGACCAAAGTCGGACTGACTCTTTGTGTTATCTGTTTAATAATATTTTCCTGTTGCGGTGTAATCATGATATAAATATAATCCTTTTCTCCTTAAACTGTAAAGGAGCTAAGGTTTTACCTAGTCAATAACTTTTCTGATAAATGAAATGAATGTCAATTGTAAATCAATTAAACCCATAATGGGCTGAAGCCCGATGGGGTTAGGCTTTTCTTCTTTGGAATGGGCTAAAGCCGCATCCCAATTGAGGGGATGTGAACTCTAATTGTCCCCTATTTATTTGAGCAGGTGAAGCCATAGGCCAACTCATTGCGATGGGTCTCAAATGGCAGATTAATCGATAGAATTGCAAATGCCGAGTTTACAACTATCAGCCCCAGCTCAGCCGATATGATGCTGTGTCCAGCTTTCCTACTGTGTCTTAAAATTAATTTCGTAATCCTTTATCCGTACTCCTTCTCTGGATTTAAACCCATAGCCTGTTACCACAAATTGATATACTTTATCAGGTTGTAGCTTAACTTCAAGTTTAACGGTTCTCATATCTTGGCCAAATTCCACATTCACTACTTCTGGCAAAGAACTTTCACCTTTCTCTCCCTTGTCAAAAGAATAGCCATCTCTCATTTCTCTGTCAAAATGAATTGTAATAGTCGTTATATCTGAGCTTACCGCTTGACTACCGTTAGTAAATTCGGCTATTGAAATTATTTTTGGCCGTCTTTTTTCAAATTCAATTAGATAACTATCTATGTTATTAGCATAATCGTCATACGCCTTTATGATATTGGGCAAATAACTTTCCAAGGTTGGATAAATGCTTCTTTGTTGGTCGTATTTTTCAAGTTCTGCCACCAAATCCTCAATCCACAAAAACGCACGATTTAACTGTATATTCGTTTCGTCTTGAATTTCTTTGTCGGTAAACTTATGGTCTTTCATATATTTAATTACAGCCGCTCGCACTAATGCTTCATTCAGCATCGTTTCCCAATTTCCGTAGGCTTGGTTGGTCATTTCATTTTCTACGGCTTCATAGATTTTTTCACCGCTCTTACTGAACGGTTCCGGGTCTTTTTCCAATAAATAATTTGTAAACGAATGATTGAACTCGTGAAGTAGAATAGGGAAGTAATTGCCCAGTGTAAATTTCGCCATTCCCAAACTATCGGTTTCCCAAGTCCCCATAATGGCATAAACTTCTCTTTCCCCATTCGGGAAAGTGATTGACGGACCAAAATTCCCACCACCGTTACCAAGTCCGTTTACAATAACAAATTTCTCGGTTGGTTTTTTACCATAAAAAGAAGTGTACCAAGCCAGATCCAAGTGTTCGTAAACAGGAAGGAACTTTTCACCGACCTCTTTGTATAAGTTTTGGTTTTCTTTGAAAAACTTATCGCTATTGCTTTCCTTATAGAATTCCTTAAGAAGTTTTACAAATTTGTAAGCATTGTCTTTTCCCCATCGCTCATCGGGTATTTTGTCGGTAAACTCTACTAAGGGATTAAACTTGCTATCAAGGTGAACTGCCATACTCATCACAGCATCGTAGCCTACACCGTTCTCTTCCCGCAGTTTTTTGACAAAAGCAATTAACCCGTGGTTCTTATATGGCTTATAGTGTGCCTGGATTTTGTCCGTATAAAGTTTGAATCTTTCAGAACTATATTCCTTGCTTTCAGCAAGTCGGAAAACAATGCTTAAAAGTTCTATTCGTTCATCTACTTTGGGTTTTTCTAATGTGGCCGGGGATTGTCCAAAACTGAAAATTGTCAGTAAGCTGAAAAATACGATCGCTATTAGTTTCATTTAATTCGTATGTTCGTTTTTATTCGTGTTCCCATTAAGCTGATGTACAGCGGGTCTCAGGTTGGATACGGCAGGCATTCGGAGACGCTCCCTTCCAGCCTACTCCAAACTTCTTAGAGATACTGGTTTTTCTATTTGCCCTGAGCCGCCCGCTATATCCAAGGTGATGAGTGTCCCCTGCATGCGCATCTGGTATCGAAGATATCAAAATATTCCGGTGGGTGAAATGCCATTGATGTTCTTGTCTTCAGTAAAAAAACAGGAAGAATCCCAGCGTAAACTGGCTTCCCAAACTGTAACCCCACTTAAAGAAGTGGTGGAGCGGGTAGATACGACAGCCTCTTTTTCTATCTTTATTCCATCACTCAAGAACCTCAAGATGTCAGTACTATATTTGCTCTCTAGCCTAGGAGTAATCAACGGATTATTGATTGGTGTTTTTCTGCTTTTTCGCAACCAAAATAAAGTCGCGAATACCTACCTGGGCGGTCTATTGTTGGCATTGAGCTTACGGATCGGCAAATCTGTTTTCTATTATTTTGAAGATAACGTAGATCTCCTCATCCTTCAGATTGGGCTTTCTGCCTGTACCTTTATAGGCCCTTTCTTTTATCTGTACACCAAAGCCGCCTATCGGCAATATCGAAAAATACACAAAGAGGATGTCATCCTGCTCTCCCTGCTTTTTCTCTCTGTTTTAACCCTGGGTTTACTCTATCCTTACCGGACAAGCCCTGCTATATGGAATGGTTATATCATTTGCGGAATTTATACCGTCTGGACAGTATTCACCTTATTTGGGTTGTATTATGTGACTAAAATACTTGGGCCAGTACTACTTAAACCATCCACAATGAGCAGGCCGCAGCAATACCTGGCCATACTCACCATTGCGATGCTCTTCATTAATTTAACTTATCAAATGGCGCTGTACGGGCTGTTTACCTACCTATGGGGAGCACTTATTTTTTCCTTTACCCTGTATTTTCTCCTGGGAAGAATGTTACTCTCCAGTAAATTTTTCACTCCTAAATCTGCCGATCAACCCATCAAGAATGCTTCCATAAAACTGAATGAGCTTAATCACCTTATGGATACACAAAAACCATATGTCAATCAGAAACTCAAATTAGACGATCTGGCCACTATGGCCGGCCTTTCTAAACACAGTTTGTCAAAACTTCTGAATGAAGAGTACAAACATGGGTTCGCCCACTATGTTAAAGAGTTTAGGGTAAAAGAAGCGAAGCAACTGATTCAGACCAGAAATGATCTTTCATTGGAGGGCATCGGATTTGAAGCGGGTTTTAGCTCGAAGTCATCTTTCTTTGATGCATTTAAAAAAATCACGAATTCCACCCCCTCGGAGTATAGAAAGACCCGCCAGGTGTTGATTTAACGTACAAAATACTCCAGAATGATCATTCTGGACTTTTTACCCGCGGCCAGGTTGATTTCCTAATCACCGAACCCGTAATCTTGGATGAACAAATAAATTCATCCAATGAAAATTAAGGTATTCCTAATCCTTGCTGTAATGAGCATCAGTCCGTGTTTTGCCCAATCAGATCATGAACAGATCACCAAAACACTCAATCAATTCATTGTAGGCACACAGTATAATTATCCAGATTCTATATCCTTGGCTTTCCATCCAGGCACCAGAATGTTTCTTTACAACGGTACGGATTCGGCCTATTATATGACCTCGGAAAACTATGCGTCATTATATGGGCGCAAAGTGCCGGGCACACCCAACAACCGGCCATCGAAGATCATCAGCATTGATGTTGTGAAAGATGTAGCCTATGCCAAATTGGAGATTGACATTCCTGCTTTTGGGAATCGGTATCATGATTTACTCTTACTTAAAAAAATTCTTGGTCAGTGGAAAATAGTGGGAAAGGCCACATCGGCAGCCCCTATTCCGAAAACACCGGAAGATCTCACCCCAACCCCAACAAAAGAAGTTGTACTGACTGGTCTCAACAGGCCTTGGAGTATGGCCTTTTTTTCAGAAAATGATGTGCTTATTGCCGAAAAAGACGGCAGCCTTCTTCGGGTTAATCTAAAAACCAAAGAGCGCAAAGCAATTTCAGGCTTACCAGAAGATGTGGCGAGGGCCGTCTTCATCGATTCTACAAAATTCGAAAGGGGTATTTTCCCCAAAAGCCTACACGGGCAAACGCTAAGTGCCAATGCCGGCTGGTTTCAGGTGCTGCTAGATCCTGACTTTAGTCAAAACAAGTACATATACCTTTCCTATTCCGCAGAGAATAAAGCACGTGCCAGTACTACCAAGATTATCCGCGGAAAGCTGATGGATAATCAACTGAAAGAAGTGGAGACACTTTTTGTAGCGGCCCCCTATGTACACGGGCTCTACCACTACGGCGGTGGCATGAGCTTCGGCAGTGACGGCAAACTGTACTTGACCATCGGTGAACGCAATTTTTTTGAGTACATGAACCCTGAAATTCCTGTTGCGCAAGATGTAAAAGACAAGCGTGGAAAAATAATCAGAATAAACCCTGATGGAAGTATTCCAGCAGACAACCCAAATTTCGGCCCAGGTGCGATTAAAGGGCTGTATGCCGTTGGCATCCGTGCTTCGCAAGGTTTTGCCCTACATCCTGAAACCGGTGACATATGGTTTAGTGAACACGGTACCATTCAAGGAGATGAGTTGAATATCCTGAAACCCGGCGCAAATTACGGCTGGCCTAATGTGACCACGGGAAAATACCGAACAGCTTACCAACCAAAGGCTATAACGGGAGCAACTTTCACAGACCCATTATATTCATGGGATCAGACAGTTGCACCAACGGGATTGACCTTTTACTTTGGGTCTGAGTTCCCTCAGTGGAAGGGGAATCTGATTGTGCCCGGACTGGCCAAGGGAAGTTTGTGGAGAATGGTGGTTGATGGTGATAAAATCATAAGTGCCGAAGAACTCTTTATCAATAGCCGCGTGAGATTAAGAAAAGCGATTGTTTCGCCTGGAGGTCAACTCTATTTACTTTCTGACGAAGAAGATGGCAAACTGATCAGGGTGTTTAATCTTAATCGCTGAAACTACTTCCATCCCCGAGCGGCCGAGTGAAGATGTATGCTTATACTTCGAATAAGGCCAACGTAGAAGATGGAATGCCTGAGGCTAGCTCAGAGAATCCCGATTTTGAGATTTTCTGATGCATGGATAAAGACCTATTTGATCACATTATTCTTGTTGAGGTTCATAAGGGCAGATTGCTTGTAATTCCTCCCTATGGGAATCTCTTTCTGCCCTACTTTCACTCCGTACATCGTATAGGAGGACACCCATGAAAAAGCAATGATAAAAGAGCGGTGTACCCGAATAAACCTATCGTCCGGAAGTTTTTCTTCCAGGTAGCCAATCCGTTGATAGCTGACAATCTGCCCATCCACCGTCTTGACTTTTACATAGTCTTTCATGCTTTCTATAAACATGATGTCTTTTAAGAACACCTTTATCATCTCCCTATCCTCTTTAAGATACAAATAGGGTTCGTCTTTACCTGTATGGGTATCCGGCAGGTGATCTGCCGGCTTCTTACTGACAGCGGTTACTTCATAGACTTTGCTGATACTCTTGAGAAACCGTTCAAACAGAACCGGCTTCAGCAAATAGTCAATGACATCCAGTTCGTATGCCTCCAGCGCAAACTCCCTGTACGCAGTGGTAAGGATCACTTTTGGAGGATTGCGCAAGGACCTTAAAAAATCCAATCCTGATACCTTGGGCATTTCTATATCCAGAAAAAGCAGATCAACCTGGCTTTGATGGACGGCCTCAAATGCTTCTACGGCACTCGAGCAGCTCTTGACCAGTTGCAGGCCATCCACCTTGTCGATGTAAGACTCGATCAGCTGACGTGCCAAGGGTTCATCATCTATTACAATACATTTCATGTGTTTATAATTGATTTTTAGCGGCCACATGGAATCTCGCACAGCGTATAATCATGGCTCTTTTTGTCGCTTGCGTCATGCTCGATTTCATGTGTTAATAATTGATTTTTTATGGCCACATGGAATCTTTGACGTTTAAAATAATCATTACCCTGTTTGTTTTAATGATGATTTTAATCGTGTCGATTTCATATGATTATAATTTGTCTTTTAAAGGCCATATAGCCTGTCCCGTGACGAAGGAAACGGGATGGAATCCCGCATCTATCTGCCGGTAGGCAGGCCTGTCTGTCTATCGCTAGGCTCGATATCATAAGACAGTCTTTTTACCGGACAATGATTTCCCCATGCTCTTTTTCCTATCTGAATCGGCTATGGTTATCTTCAGTACCGCCAAGAAGGTTTGCTCTTCGGAAAAAATCTTGAGTTCATATCGCCCGGGATAGATCAGATCCAGTCTTTTCCTTACGTTTTCCAATCCAATACCCGAGGGCAGACGGGGTGTTTTTGTCCCGTCCATTTCCTTGCTGTTCTCCACTTTTACGGTCACTGTGTTTGCCTTGACCTGGATATCCACCGTGAGCCAGCCACTATCTCTTTCTTTGTTCAATCCATGTTTGAAGCCGTTCTCTACGAATGGCAAAATCAATAAGGGGGCAACTTGGATATCGGAGGTTTCCCCGTACACTTTAAGACCAATGTCCACATTGGGGTTATATCTCAATTTTTCCAGCGCAATATAGTTTTGTATGTATTGGATTTCCTTTTCGAGGAAGACCTTTGGTTGATTGCTTTCATAAAGCATATAGTTCATCAGCTCTGACAACCTATAGACGGTTTCCGGTGCCTTGTCCGAATGCTTCAAGGTAAGTACATAAAGATTGTTTAGTGTATTGAACAGAAAATGTGGGTTGATCTGTGATTTCAGCACTTTAAGCTCGGCTTCCAGTTTTTCGTTTTGAAGCTTCTGCGCTATTTCCTGCAATTCCCTCGTGGCACGCTCATGAAGGAACCATAATTTGGTCATGTGGAAAGAAGCCAATATGGCCACCAAGGAATATAGATTGACCAAGGCTATGAATATCTTGGGAAAGTAAAAAAGCGGAGCCTCGGTAGCTTCCGGAAGATAGATAGGGTAGATCAGGTAATACCCCTGTATCCTCATCAAAATGGCGAACCCGACGACGGACAAAAGCAGCGCATTGAAAAACCACAGATACTTCCTTTTCATCAACAACCGGTCGATGAGATAATAAATGGTAAAATAGGTCGCCATCATTTTTATCGGCAATTCGATAAAAGCCGTCACGATCCTCCTGTTAAACTCTCCATCCACCATCCCCCAAATAAGCCCTTCGTACACCAACAGCGCAGACCAAAACAATAAATGGCGAAGCGACTTGTGCCTAAGCCAAGTAGGTAGCCTGACAGGGAAAAACCATACATCCTGGGTGAAATTGCTTTGAAGTTGCTCTCTCATTGACTTAAAGTTATCAAATAAGTATGTATTAGATCACTCTTTTTAGACGAACAACCTATCTGCGCCACAAACAGCACTAATGGACGGAAAATGGCATTTACTCCCTCAAATCCACTGTATGGAGACGCAGTGTTTGGATTGGGCTAAAAAACCAGTTTACCGTCCCAACTTCATTTTTCTTTGAGGGAAAACACGTCGTCATGCAAACCAACATACTATTTGCCCTCAGCAATACCTATCTGATCCTTATCCTTTTACTTGCCCCGGCCGTCTATCCTACACCGGTCCAAGCCCATCCCATTTCGCCCCATCAAAGCGGATTTCAGAACAAAGGTCCCATCCGGGGTCTTCACATCAGAAACCACACCTACTACGAGGTGGAAGACCCTATCCGCTGGTTTTGCGAAAAATATGACATCCAGGATGCCTATATCCGGGTGAGTTTCTTGGATAGGTCTGATTTTTATGGAATGATCAGCCACCAACAACCCAATATCTTTTTCATCAGGTTAAGGAGAGGATGCCCAAATGTGGGAGTGGTATTGATGCATGAACTGATACACTTGCATCAATACCAATCGGGACAACTCATCCAATCTGAACAGAAGTCTGTCATGTATCACGGCCGAAAGATCGACCTTGATGAAATCTCCTATAAGGAAAGGGAATTTGAAAAAGATGCCAAGAGAGACGGGCCTCTGCTTTGGAAGACTTATAAAAGACACCTACGCCGGAGCAAAATTAGCCTGGAGTGATTGGCCTTCCGATCCTATACTCCCACCCCCTCATCCTCCATGGCATTAACCGTCGGTACCCTACCGGGCATTTAAAATAATGGATAGCTGGGACTACTCCAGTCATGATCACCGTGAGGCTTGTTGCTTCGGACAAGGCTTCAGGAGCCCTTAATAACTAAAAGATTACAACTGTCATCACTAGTTGGAAGCCCTGCTTGGGCAGCGTTTTTCTGTTATGAATCCTGATCAGGCAACTACCATGGCATTGGCACCTCCTGTGCCTCCAGAACCTGGGCCTGGCCCTTTCGACGGCCCCTTAGAGCCTCCAAAAAGATCAGGGCGGTCACTCATATTCAAAACGGCATTCATCAGTTGGGCTATCAATTCATGCGCCGTCTGTTCATCTATATCACCCCTCTCCTGGTGCATCATGATAATTCTATAATATCCATGGGCGGCTTCCTGCAGATTCTGGCCTGTGGCCATAGCAGAGTTCAGCCCATCTATGACGCCTTTCCATATCACCCCCTTCCAATTTCCGGTTGCCAGTTCCTCACCCATACCACCTGACCAAATCTGTGCGCTGTGGCTTGATCCTGTGGAACTGATGCCCCCTCCTGCTCCAGCCACTCCCGAACGATGCATGGTTTTCGGTATCTGGAGCACAGGTGCGGATTTATAACTTGATCCTTTTCCTGCATCCCTATAAGCCTTTCCTGGCACCGGATGTTCCCATTCCATAGGCTGTCCCTCATGACCTTGCTTTTCATTATAAAACTTTGTACCCCAAGTACCTACACCACTTTCAAACATCCCACTGGGCACATTCCTACATTTTTCACCTTTTACGCAAGTAGAATCACCGCATCGCACGCATCGCTGAACTACTGCTGCTTTATCCAATTTGGGTTGGATGATTTTAGGATTTGTAGCCACTGTGGAATTGCATGAACCGCATCCACAACCTGCTCCATGAAGCGTACTGTCCGATTTCATCTGCAGTGCCTTTGCACCCATGGTATCAGCCTCATTTTCCAATGAAGTATCATCGTTGACATGGATGCCCTTCAATTGCCGTGTAGGCCTCACCCTTCCCTGCTTTTGCTGAACCACATGCCAAGCCTCGTGGGGAAGATGTTTTTCCTGCCCTGACCCCAAGTGTATTTCCGTACCCTGGGCATAAGCATGGGCGTGAAGCTGGGCAGGTAATGCTGAGTTATAGTGAACCTTGACACCATCAAGTGAATACCCTGATAATGTTTCAATTCCTGATTTCAAACCATCAGGGAGACCATTTGTGTTTTTTCTTTGCTGGACTGGCTTGGAATTAGCAATTCCTATCAGCTTCTGTTGCAGGATAGACTCAGGTCTGTTGTCTTTAAACTGAAAAGATGAACGGGACAAATTCTGCTTCCCCAATCCGTCGGCTTTATCAGGATTGGGTTTTGATTTAGAGGTGAGCTTTATGTGAGAAGTCATATTGAACTAGGATAGGGAATACATCATAATCAAATCGAAAAACTTTCTTTCTTTAGTATAAAACAGCTGGCGATTTAACCAATTTCCTTTGGCTCTTCAATCAAAAAACAGACGCTAAATATTTAACTAACACTAACTTAACTTTTTTACATCAATCTTCCAACATAGAACCTAAGATTTAAATTATTTTTTTCACCTATTTAGGGCTTGCTGAAAAAGTCTCAGCTATGCCAGGTTCAAGGCGGCCGAGTGAAGA